>JAKQJG010000230.1 GCA_029561305.1 Bacteroidota bacterium
AAACTTAGGTGGAGGCAACATCATTACGGGCCAAATACCAGCATCCATTACTAATTGCCGCAACCTCAGTACCATAATTTTTTACGGTGATGAGAATATGACTGGTGTCAACCATATTCTCCAAAACATCCATCTTTTCCCCAACCTGGATACTTTACAAATAAACCAAAACATTAACCAAACTCCACACAGGATACCGGATGCGATCGGACGCCTTTCACGTTTAACCAATTTATCCCTCAGCGGCTACGGGTTTAGTGGCAGTACAATAACCGATAGTATAACCAACTGCACCAATTTAAAAACGCTCAGTCTGAATAGCTCGAACTTTGTTGGTACGCTGCCTGTACATATGGGTAACCTTACAAACCTTACCAGTTTTTCTGCAAGCAATAATTCGCTCACAGGGCCAATACCAGCATCCATGTTTACGCTTAACCCTCCCTTGTCAATCAATCTTTCTTCAAACAGGTTTACGTTTGATGGATTGGAACAGCTTAAGCAACGGTTTGGCACCCTCACTGCTTCGCCACAGCCCAATATCTCCATCCGGTATTATGGCAACCGGCTTTCCGTTTCCGCAGGCGGCACATTAGCCAACAATACCTATAAATGGTATAAAGGCGGCGTTCTTTACCGCACTGTTACAGGAGATTCCACATTGTCGACCACTGAAAAAGGCACTTATCATGCAGAAGTAACTAACAGTGTTCTTACTGAGCTCAAGTTAACGAGCGGCAGTATTTATGTGCCGCTTAAATTATGCCCGCCCGCTGCCAGTTTTTCCCTCACATCATCTTCTGTTGGCGGCTCTTCATTTCAATGGCAAATGAATGATGGCACAGGTTATGCAAATATTTCGGATAATGCTAATTTCAGCGGAACTACCACGCCGTTTCTTGATTTGAGCAATATCCCTTCCTCCTGGACGGGTTACAGTTTCCGTTGTTTTATAAGCAATAGTTTTTACAGCAGTGCCGAGCCTATTAAGTTTGAAACATTATGGACAGGCATAAGCAGCACGAATTGGGAAGATGCGGGCAATTGGAATTGCAGCGCTATACCCGACAGCGGTACAGATGTGGTAATAACAAGCGGTTCAGTGGTTGTAAACAGCGATGCAACCATCAGGTCATTATTTGTAGCCCCCGGGGCAAGCCTTACCGTTAGCCCTGGTGTTACACTTACGGTGTTGCATTAAATTGGGCGGTAAAATTAACTTCCATCCTTTCCGCTTATGATTTTACCTTTGCCAAAAACAACCATTGGCTAAAAAGGAAACCTACCGGCATAAGAACAAAGAAAGGATAATAGCACTGGAAGGCGACGCTGGTTATGAAAAAAAAGAACGATTCATTATTGATCCTGACCTGCAGCAAACTTATGCAGAAGGAAAAGTAATATTGATAGATAAACCATTGCACTGGACATCCTTTGATGTAGTGCGGAAGATCCGTGGCCTGATACAGGTTAAAAAAACTGGTCATGCCGGTACCCTTGATCCATTGGCAACCGGCTTACTCATTGTTTGCACAGGTAAGTTTACGAAAAAGATAAACGAATATATGGCGCAGATAAAAGAATACAGCGGCCATTTTACTTTAGGGGCTGTTACGCCCACCTACGACCTGGAAAGCAATCCTGAACAACAAAAAGAGTTTGCTTTTGTAACGCCGGAATTACTGCACCATACCACGCAACAGTTTACCGGAACTATCCAGCAGTTTCCACCCATTTATTCAGCTATCAAAAAAGACGGTGTGGCTTTGTATGAACTTGCCAGGAGGGGAGAGGAGGTTGATTTAAAAGCCCGGGAGATCAGCATTCACCATTTTGAAATTACCCAGATAGAACTGCCTGTTATCGCCTTTAAAGTTACTTGTTCCACGGGTACGTATATACGAAGCCTGGCACATGATTTCGGGCAGGCGCTTGGATGTGGTGCTTATCTCAGCAGCCTTCGCCGGACAGCCATCGGGGATTTTAAAGTTGAAGATGGGGTAACAATGGAGGAGTTTGAAAAAGCGTTACGGGGGCAGGGTTAGGTGTTGTGGGTTGCGGGTTGTGGGATACGGGTTACGGGTTGCCGGTAGGTCGCCTGGATTACTTACAGCTCTTACATCACAGCTCAAAGCTCAATGCTCAATGCTCACAGCTTATAACTCACCGCTCACTCCTCGCTCCTCCTAAAACGGATAATTCAAACTGATCGTAAAATTAAAGTTTTCGTATCTCCATTTCCGGTACTCATCGTTATTGCCTTTGGTGAATAGTTTAGCAAAAAGATCATCAAAACCAATGGAAGGCACTTTCCAGCCATCATTCTCAGATAGTTCAGGCCGCTTGAAACGAAATCCAAAATCGAGCCGCAGCGCTACATAGTTAAAATCGAACCGGACGCCGGTGCCCAGGTTTACACCCAGCTGTTTATAAAAGTTGTGCAGGCTTGTAAAAGGAAATTGAGTGCTGTCGAATTGTTGATCGGGACGGGTGTTTTTAAAATTCCAGACATTACCCACATCTGCAAACATCGCCCATTTTAAAGCCAATGTATTGGGAATGATCTGTGCTATGTGTTTCCTGAATTCAACATTAAACTCCAGCTTTATATCACCCGTACGGTCGTTGAGGGTGCTTTGTTCAAAATTAACCAGTGATTGTGCACCAGGACCAATACCTCTCACTGGCCAGGCCCGCATACTGTTAGGGCCACCGCCAAAGTACTGTTTAAAAAATGGCAGGGTTGAGTCTTTTGAACCCACCGGTATACCTACGCCTAAAAAACCATGATATATCAAAGCATGCTTGCGAAAGGTCTTCGACCTTGTCCATTCCACATCTATTTTTGCAAATTTTCTCAAATATTTATTTAAAGCACCCACATCATCCAGGGGCAAGGCAAAATACAACAGTGCCCCGCTCTCTTCAAATGTGGCTTTGAAATTCTGGGTGACGGTTTTGTTTGGATACACCCAGTTCTTCGTTTCATTATATCCAACAGTACTGCCCATTACAAGGGCTGTGTTGAAAGAATAACGCAGGTAAGGATTGTTCTTGATCGCTTCGTCGAAAGCTGAAGACCGGTCATACAAATTCGTGTACTCTATATTGATAGGCTTAATGGTAATAGATTGCGTTGGCTTGATATTGAATTCGTAGCCAAGCGCAAAGCCAAAGGAATTTAGTTTGAAAAGGCCAATACGATCTGTATGCCCAATACTTCCGGCGAAGAAGGTTTGTTTGGAATACAGTTTATTGATCCAGGGGAAATTATTAAAAGGATAAATGAGTTTGGGAATTGAAATGGTACCATTGTAGCCGACCTCGCTGGAGTTAATAAAATTATCTGCACCCGGCCTTTCACTCAGGTTAAGTTCTACGCCAGCTCTTAGTGCGTGGGTGATCTTTACACCCTGCCGGGCAGCATTACGGCTTTGTATGGATATATTGCCCGCCAGCCCCAGCAGGTTACCTGCATTGGCCACGTTTACGGTATTACTGTTACTGTTGGTGGAAAAACTCGTTTCAATATTTCCTTCAAAACCATATTTTTTTGCAGGGAACAACTGCACATACATATCCAGTTTGCCCGTGCTGTCTTTTTTATCATCTGTTACCTTCACTACAATATTTACATTCTGCCATACCCCTGTCCTGGAGAAACCTGCTAATGTGTTGTTGTATTTTTCCTGGCTGTAAATATCTCCTTTTTTTAAGGCCATGAGGCTGGTGATAAACCTGCGCCGCACTATCGGGGAGTGATACATGATAAAAGACGAATCCCTCAGCGTATCCTGGATAAAACTGGTATTGCCGGCAGCATCAGCTGCAGCATAATCCGGGTAGATATAAACATCGTTGATAAAGTATTTTTTTAACCGGGTGCTGTCGGCTTCCGGGTTCAGCACCATGGCCAGTTTGATGGTGGGGTTATCCCTTTTTTGATTGGCCTCTGATAATAATTTTAATGTTTCAAAAGGGTCATCAGACACACTTGTCAGCGCTTCATTGGTGGTATCACCCCTCATCCTCAATTCTTCAGGCGTAAATTTATAGTAGCCATTGTTGCGGAATAGTTCCACCAGCCTGTTTATTTCACCCAATACATTGGCCTTGGTTACTGGTTCATTTTCTTTGATCAGCGATCTTTCAATGGATGCTTCTGCCAGTTGCTGCAGTTCCGGTTTTCTTAATTTATAACTAAAAGTGTCTATACGGGTAGGGTTACCCGCTTCCACCGTATAGTTTACCGTAACCCGTTCGTTTTTTTCAAAACGCGGCTGCCACTTTCTTGATACATAGTAGATGCCCTTTGCTGTATCTGCCGAAAAACTGTCTTTTGCATGATAATAACCCATGTGCAGCAAGGTATTTCTCAGGTTTTTAGCGGAGATAGCTGCATACCCGCTGTCGTAAACAGGAGCATATTTTATTTTATGGAAAAGGAAAAAGGCATCGTTTACGGCAACCTTGCTGCTGTCATTTAGCTGGCTGTACATTCTTTGCTTGATAGAGTTCTTTTCTTCCTTGCTGAAACCCCCGCCTTTTATATCAATATTGTTTGCAAAAACAAAGGGTTTGTCTTTTTGATAGTTTTTTACAGTAGTGCAGGAGCTTATTAAAACACAGAAAAGGAATATATTTTTTAGCCGGTTAATCATCTTATCTTTCGGGCAGAAATCCAGTTTAATAGTGATCGTCAATGTTAAGCAAAACACATTCCAAATATATCCAAAGCCTTCACAATAAAAAATCGAGGGATACGGAGAATGTATTTATCGCCGAAGGTAATAAAACAGTTCCTGAATTACTGTCTGCCGGCAATTTTGATTGCAAAGAACTGCTGGCGTTAACCGGGTGGCTGCAACAACACAGCGTCTTCCTCCAAAAATACTTTCATGGCGTGGTGCATGAATTACTGCCGCATGAAATGGAAAAAATTTCAGCACTGGCAACTCCCGGCGAAGTATTGGCGGTTTTTGAAAAGCAGGCATCAACTGCATTTGATCCCAAAGGAAAAATAAGTTTGTTGCTCGATACCATACAGGACCCGGGTAACCTCGGCACCATTATCCGCATTGCCGACTGGTTCGGGGTACAAAATATTGTTTGCTCAGCAACCTGTGCAGATATGTACAATCCAAAAGTGGTGCAGGCTACCATGGGCAGCCTCGGCAGGGTAAATTTGTTGTATACCGAAATCGGAAAATGGTTAATTGAAAACAAACATGTGGCATCCTATGCAGCAGCACTGGATGGCCAGCCGGTTCAGCAACATAAAGGATTGAAAGAAGGCGTGATCGTGATCGGCAACGAATCAAAAGGTATCAGCGAAGAAGTGATGCGGCTTTGTACTCATAAAATTACCATTCAAAAAATTGGACAGGCAGAATCATTAAATGCAGCGGTGGCTACGGGGATCATACTTTCACATATTGTGTAGCTGTACTACATTTCTCCTACTAATTCTGCATAATGCTGCTGCTTTACCGGCTCCCTTAATTGCTGAGACGATCTTGTATGATAATGATGGGTCTTTAAAAAATTTAACTGCATCTTTTCCCAGGCTTCACTATCCGGTACAATTTTAAAGTGAAGAAATTCAGTCCGAAGGTTGTCGCCAATGGTAAAAAAATCGTCCCTGCCCAGGTAATCAAGATCAGCATCGCAAATGATACTTTGTAAATGGTTTGCCGGTGCCTGAGGAAGGCGGGTAGCCATGATGAGTTCCTTTACCACTTTATTGTCGTTTGCAGAAAAATGGAAAGCGGCTGTTTTTTCCGTAAAAATGTTGCAACCCATTGCTTCATGGTTAAGGTAGGTTCTCAAAAAACCAGTATCATGAAAAAGCGCCGCCATTTTAAGCAGCATCATATCGTGGCCTTCAATGCCTTCCCTTTTGCCAATGTTGATACATTGCTCAATTACATCGATCGTATGGGCTTTGGAATGATAGGTGAGATGAGGGTCGAGCCCTTCAAGTTCAGCAAGCATCCGCTGTTTCAATACCTGGAAATCTTTCTCTGTCATTGCAGATGGTTAAGGCGATTACAATACTAATGTAGAGATTAAATCGTATTTAGTCAAAAAGAAATATATAAGCCGCCCTTTTTTTTGTTAATGGTCTATTTGGGTTGATAAGATCGAAATTTGCCCTTAAAGGTTGCAATATAAAAAAAGGCCGGTTAACCGGCCTGAATTCAAAGGGAAATGTATTTTATGCAACTTGTTTTACCAGCTGGATCTCTGCATGTATTCTTACTTCTTCACTCACCATCACGCCGCCTGTTTCCAGTGCTGCATTCCAATGAAGACCAAAGTCCTTGCGGTTGATCTTGCCGTTGAGGCTAAAACCAGCCTTGATATTGCCCCAGGGATCTTTTACGATACCCCCAAACTCAGCCACCAGTTTTACAGGGTGGGTCACGCCATGCATAGTAAGGTCGCCTGTCAGTTCATATTCGCCCTCGCTTTTAGCAGCAAACTGGCTGGCGGTAAAACTCATGGTTGGAAAGCTGGCTGCATCAAAAAAGTCGGCGCTTTTTAAATGTTGATCCCGCTGTTCGTTATTGGTATTCACTGATTCCACCTCTGCACTAAATTCAATTTTCGCATTACTGAAATCATCGCCATCTGTTTCTGCAGAAGCTGTAAATGTTTTAAAACTGCCGGATACATTTGTAAACATCAGGTGTTTTACTTTGAATCCTATCTCTGAGTGAGTTGGGTCTAATGACCATTTAGTTGTTGCCATAATTGTAGTTGTTTAATCGTTGTGTTTGTTTATTAATTTGATAACACAAAGGTGCAACTGCCAGTTGTGCAAAACATTGAACTAGGACAAGAAATCAGGATAAAGGAAAATTGCAGGTAATTTCCCGGGATGCTGTTTATTTTTTAGAACGGCCAAATGCAGCAACAGGGTCAACGTAGAGCCCAATGGAAACGCCGCCCCTTCTTTGAGAAAGTCTTGTGGCTTCCGGGAAACCGATATCGATCAACTGGAAATTGATATTCGTTTCCAGGCGCAACCAGTAGAGCCCGGGTAATTTGAATTGAAGGTTTACATTGGGTTCAACAAAAACGCAGAGCTTATTGTTGAGCCTGCTGAAGCCCCAGAAATTTTTTTCATTGCTGAAATATGTGGAGGAAGAATTGCCAAACCGCATAAAATTTAACCGGGTGCCAATAGATGCGTTGAAAAAACCTTCATCCATGAAATTATAAGAGGGATAAATGAAGAAATTTAAAAAAGGGGTTGTATGTGTTTTGCTGTAGCGTCCACCGCTGTCGGTGCCGTTATCAAGTATGTTATACTTTCCAAACCCCAGGCCAAAATAAACATTACCCGTAGACCAGTTTCTTTTTTTCTTTGAGCTAAACCTTCCAATACCAATTTCAAAGGCGTTTCGCTTATAACTTACTTCAGACTCATTATACAATTGATCATAGTTATTAAAACTACTGTCTCTTTCACTACGGGATGAGTAAGATGCAGTTAGTGCCCAGTTATTGCTATAGGCATAACCGGCTTGTATTTCGTAGCCTTTGTTGCTGATGCGCTGCATTTTGTCATTACCACCATTTCCGCCTTCAAAATAGTAAGCCGCTACTTTGCTGTCATTTTTTTCTTTGAAATAGCACACATTGGCAGCAGGGGTTGAGTACATATAGCGTTGTGCATTGCAGGCAAACAACAGGGGGCAAATCACTAATAGTAAGGGGTGAATTTTAAGCGGCATAGGTGATAGTTGTAAGGTGTTTGCTCATCAAGAGTTCCTGTGCACTGATAATGCTGCATTCATACAATAAAAAGCGCATGGTTTATTTTTTCAGCAGCTTTGTCCTCACTTTACTCAGGAACTCGGGGCTGATGCCAAGGTAAGAAGCGATATAATGCTGGGGCACCCGTTGCGATATGGTGGGATATTTTTTTATAAACTCCAGGTATTTTTCCTGTGCCGGTTTCGAAATGGTGTTGATGAGCCTGTTTACCATCGAAGACAAACTCCGTTGTATCATTAGTCTGAACACCCTTTCAAATTTGGGTATCTCTGACAGCAGCATTTCTTTTGTTACCGGGTTAAACATCATTACTTCACATTCCTCCAGCGTTTCAATAAAAAGATTGCTTGGTTTTTGCTCATAAAAACTCGCTATGTCGCCAATCCACCAGTCTTCAATAGAAAACATCAGGGTCACTTCAAAACCATTTTCATCGATATAATAAGTGCGTACACAGCCTTTATTGATATACCCTTCAAAGTTGCAGATCTCACCTTCCTGCAACAGGTAAGTTTTTTTGGGGAAGTGCTTTACCTGTAATAATTCATTCATCCTGGCCAGCTCCTTTGCAGTGAACACAGCGCTTTTACTAACATTTTTATTGATGTTTTCAAACATGGGTGTAAAATAAAGAAATTTTTGTGTAGGGTTAACAACCTCTGCCAGTCACTTTATTTTAGATTTCTTATAAGTACGGCAGCATTTTAATTTACTAAACCCTCAAAAAGGTTGTCAACCCCGGATAGCTGGTTTTTATATTTTGCCGGGCTGCTTTGTTTCAACATATTCTACCTTTACCAAAATGATGAGCCCCGGAAAAGAATATTACAGCAGCCATAGCAAACTGCCTTTTATTGCGGAAAAAGGACAGGAACAATTACTGCAAAGCAAGGTATTGGTAGTTGGTGCCGGTGGATTAGGCTGTCCCTGCCTGTTAGCTTTAACCGGCGCAGGGATCGGTACGCTCGGTATTGCAGATTTTGACGCTGTGTCGGTATCCAACCTGCACCGGCAGCATTTATATTCATTGGAGGATGAAGGAAAAAAGAAAACGGCAGTAGCTAAAGAAAGACTATCGAAGTATAATCCCTTTATCCATCTGCAAACCCACGATGTGCTGGTGTATGAAAAAACAGTACTGCCACTGCTGGAAGGCTATGATGTGATCGTGGATTGTACCGATAATTTTTTAGCCCGGTACCTGATCAATGATGCCTGCGTATATTTGAATAAGCCACTGGTGTATGGTGCTATTCACAGGGCAGAAGGGCATGTTACGGTTTTTAATTATCACGGTTCGGGTACCCTTCGCTGTTTGTTTCCCAAAGATGAAAGCGACAGTACGCAAAGTTGTGCAGATATAGGCGCTTATAATATTGTAACAGGTATGGTGGGTTTGATGATGGCCAATGAAGTTATTAAGATAATTACGGATCATGAAGAAGTGCTTGCTGGTAGATTATTAACCATGGATGTACTTACAGGAAATACAATGAAACTGCAGTATGCTTTAGAAAACCGGAGTCTTTTAAAAAGCCGGGAACGTTTCGGCACATCAATAAATAATAGCCAATAAACATTACGTATGCTTACGGTAAGCCAATTATATATCTATCCAATAAAATCTCTCGGAGGGATATCTGTATCCGAAGTGAATAGTACCGACAGGGGTTTTGAATACGACCGGCGATGGATGCTGATAGATGAACACAATAATTTTCTTACGCAAAGAGAGTTTCCTGCAATGGCCCTGTTGCAACCTGCCCTTACTTCGGATGGGCTCAGGGTTGTTGGTACAAAACAGGATAGTGATTTTATTTTGATTCCATTTACACCAGCAACAAATGATCGCATTGCAACCAATATCTGGGGCGTTCCCTGTACGCCGTTGCATGTAAGTGATGAAGCGGACAAATGGTTTTCGGAACAATTACAAACACAATGCAGGTTGGTATACATGGATGATGATACGCAGGTGCTGATCAGTGAATCGTACAATATTAATAACAGCCTCACCAGTTTTTCAGATGGATTTCCTATTTTAATGATCAGCGAAGCCTCCCTGGATGATTTAAACAGCAGGGCTTCAGAAGTATTGCCCATGAACCGTTTCCGGCCTAACCTTGTGATAAATGGTGCCGGTGCATTTGAAGAAGACAGGATGAAGGAGTTTATGATCAACGGCGTTGTGTATTATGGCGCTAAACCAAGTGCCAGGTGTATGATCACAACAATTGACCAGAGCAGCGGTGCTAAAGGAAAAGAACCATTAATGACGCTCTCAAAATATAGAAGCCTGAATAATAAAATTTATTTTGGGGAAAATGTGATTGCCTCATCAACAGGCATCATACATGTTGGAGACGAATTGACCATTTTGAAAACAAAAGAAACCATATTTCAACCATGAGAGACATTACACATAAACAGATCACGCTGCGAACAGCGAAAGCCATTGGCATATTGTTTTGTTCACCTGCCACCATAGAACTGATAAAAAATAACCAGTTGCCCAAGGGCAATTTATTTGACGTGGCAAGGGCAGCCGGATTTGTTGGTGCTAAAGCCACCCCTCAATTATTACCGCATTGCCATCCAGTAACGATCGATGGGATGGATCTTCATTTTGATTTTTTAGACAAACATGATCATGTGGAATATTTTGATGAAGCGGTGTTTAAAAGGACAGGTATTGTAATAACGGGTGAGGCTAAGTCAATTGGCAGAACGGGAATTGAAATGGAAATGCTCACGGCGGTAAGTGTGGCGGCGCTGGAAATATATGATATGCTAAAACCGGTGGACAGGAACCTTGAGATTGGCCATATTAAATTGTTAGAAAAAAGAGGCGGTAAAAGCGACCGTGACAGGTTTATAAAAGGAGATCCATTTTGTGCAATATTGGTATGTTCTGATTCTACTGCAGCAGGCGAACGGGAAGATAAAAGTGGTAAGCTGATACAAGAAACGCTGGAAGGATTAAAGGTTTTGGTGAAAGATTTTAAAGTGGTGGCGGATGATATTGAAAGCATACAGCACCAGGTAATGAAGTGGGTGAATGATGACATCCCCTTTGTTTTTATCACCGGCGGTACAGGATTGGGACCTAATGATGTTACAACAGAAGCATTGAAAGAGATCATCAGCAGGGAAGTACCGGGTATTGCGGAAGCCATGCGTAGTTATGGACAAATGCGTACTCCACTGGCCATGCTTAGCCGGTCTGTGGCAGGTACTATCAATGATACGCTGATCATTTCATTGCCGGGAAGTGTGGCCGGTGTAAGGGAAAGTTTAGAAGCGGTGTTGCCCGCCGTTTTTCATGCAGCCAGTATGATAAAAGGAGAGGGGCATTGAAGAACGTTTAAATCGTTTCATTCGTTTAAATCGTTCAATAAGTGTACAAAATGATCTCACTACAACAAGCACAACAATTAGTAAAACAGCAAGCCCGTTCGTTCGGAAAGGAAATTGTATTACTGGAAGAAGCAACGGGCAGGGTATTGAATGAACCTGTAGCAGCCGACAGGGACTATCCTCCTTTTAACCGGGCTACCATGGATGGAATGGCGATCAATATGGCTGACTGGAATGATGGCATCCGCACTTTTACGTGGATTGAAATGGTCTTCGCAGGGAAAGCTGCTATAAAATCTATTGGCAAAGGCGAATGCTATAAAATTATGACCGGGTCCGCTGTACCGGAATGTGCCAATACGATTATAAGAAAGGAGGATATTGATGAAATAGAAAACCGGCTTAGCATTACTGTTAGTTCAATTACTCCGGGGCAGAATATTGCTCCAAAGGGAACTGATATCAAAAAAGAGATCACCGTTATTGCGCCGCCTTTTTATATCAAACCTGGCACCATCACTACATTGGCTTCATTAGGTTATGATGAAGTGAAAGTGGCCTCTTTGCCATCGGTGGCCATCATTACCACTGGTGATGAAGTTCAGCCTGTGGAAGCTGCCGTTAATGATGTGCAGATAAGAAACAGTAACCAGCATTTATTAAAGGCTTTGCTGCAGCATTGGAAAATAAAACCTGCTGCAGAAACCCATGTAAAAGATGATGCAGATGCTTTGTTGAAAACCATTAATAGTTATAAAAGAACTGACATTATTATTTTAAGCGGTGCTGTGTCAGCAGGTGATGCAGACTTTGTTCCCGAAGTACTGGTAAAAGCAGGTGCAGAAAAAATATTTCATAAAGTTGCGATCCGGCCGGGGAAACCTGCCTGGTTTGGTAAGTTTGCAAACGGACCTGTTGTATTTGCACTGCCTGGAAATCCTTTCTCCACTTTTGTCACTTTTAAATTATTTATCGAAGAATTTTTAGTGGCCTGTTTTGGTTTGCCGGAAAGGCAACTGCTGCGCCTGCCCTTCAATGGAAGCAGGATCAAGAAGACGGATCTCGATGAATTTTTTCCGGTGATGATTGGGGGAGATCCAGCTGTTGTGACGCCTGTTGCATTTAATACTTCAGGGGATATTACTGCGATGATGGAAGCGGACGGGTTGGGGTGGCAGCCTGCAGATAAAATGGAATTGGCTGCCAATGAAATGTTGTCCTGTATGTTCGCTTAACTATTTTTCTTTCTCTACGATTTCAAATCCTCTTGATACACTCACCCCGTTTTCATCCACCAATGTAATAACATGTTTGCCAACAGAAGGGCTTACCGCTACCTGGTGAAAATGCTGTGTGGTGGCTAAAAAATTATCATCCATACTCCAGAAAATTTTTGAACTGCTTTTCCGGTGTGTGGCAGAAAAGATGGTTTTTCCTCTCTCACCATTAATTTCCAGCGGTACATAGATCTTTGCTTCAGGTATCGGATAAATGATCTCGATGGATTTACCTGCATCACTCAATTCACATCCCGGTTTAAAAGGCGGTAAGGGTTTATAGTCGGCACTTTTTTGTTTAAAATAGAATTCCATTGCGGGACTTAATACGAACCAGCTTTTATGCTGCATGGAAGATGGGCTTTCACAATTGGCGTTGACCCTATAGGTGCCTGTTATATCTACATTTATCATTCTGTGGTAAGGGCATAGGGGAGCCTTGACTGCATTGGGCGGCATAAACAGTGTATCAGTTACATCACAATCCATATTGGCCCTGTAACCGCTTTGCCTGCATACCGGTACATAACTGAAATTATAGAGCGGTCTTTGAAACCAGCTGGTCTGTCCGCCATTGAGGCTGCCGGTTGGCAACAGCCGGAAAATATCAAACAGTATAGGCGCAGCTGTTTTAATGCCCACCAGGTCCGGCCGTCCTTCACCATCGGTATTGCCCACCCATACACATACTACATATTTAGGTGTTACGCCTACAGCCCAGCCATCCCTGAAACCAAAGCTGGTACCGGTTTTCCAGGCAATGGTTTGGGAGGAAGAAAACTGTTGCCACAAACCTTCTTCGCCGGGCCGCATTACTTCTTTCATTGCCTGGAAGGTGAAGTAGATGGAAGTGGCATCGAGCGGAAGGTTTAAAGTTGAAGGTTTAAGGTTTGAGGTTTGTTTTAGATAATTCGGCGGGTGAAAATCTTTAGGGTTACTGATTCCTTTGTTGGCCGTTTGATGATTGAGTGTTCTTGCCATGGATGCATACAATCCTGCCATATCCCACATCGTTACTTCACAGCCACCAAGCACCAGGCTCAATCCATAATTTTCTGCACTTCTGTTAAGCGTTGTGATACCACACTGTTTGAGTGTTTCATAAAAACGCTGGTACTTGTATTGCTGCAGCATTTTTAGAGCGGGAATGTTCAAACTTCTTGCCAGTGCATTGGCGGCGGGCACTGCTCCATCATATCCAAGGTCAAAATTCTTTGGTGCATAATCACCGATCTGCATTGGCACATCTGCTATTAATGAGTGGGGCAACAGCAATCCATCACTCAGCATCGCTGCATACAGCACTGGTTTTAATGCACTGCCTGGGCTTCTCCTGGCTCCAATCACATCCACATCGCTTTCCATTTCTTTATTGTTTCGATCACTGATATTACCCACGTATGCCAATGCGTTACCTGTCTCCACATCCAATACCAATGCACAGGCATTGTTGATGCCATTTCCTTTTAAAACAGACTGGTGCTGCTGCAGAATGGCCGCCACGTTTTTTTGTAATGCATTGTCTATCGTGGTTGCGACCTTGGTTACCGGTTCCTTACTTTCTTTTTTTATGCGCTGAAAAAGATGGGTTGAATTTTGTGGTAACGGAAGCGGAACACCCGGCAGAGGCTCCAGTTTAGCCAGTTCGCAATCCTGCTGGCTTATATTTTTCTCTGCCTGTAGTTTATCTAACAGGCTGTTTCGTTTTCGTAATAAGGCATCCCTGTTCTTTCCCGGATGAACCAGTGAAGGCGCATTGGGTAATACCGCCAATGTTGCCATCTGTCCCCAGCTTAATTTGTCCGGACTCGTTCCATAATACCGCCAGGCTGCTGCATCCAGTCCTACCACGTTACCACCAAAAGGAGCATTGCTTGCGTAGAGTGCCAGTATGCTCTTTTTTGAATAACGGCATTCCAGCCGAACGGCCAGTATGCTCTCTTTTATTTTGTTCCAGATGTTGCGGTTGTTTTGCTGTGCAATGCGGATCACCTGCATGGAAATAGTGCTGCCACCCTGGGTGTTTCCCTTGCCTTTGATATTTTTCATCACAGCCCTGCCGAATGCTATTGGGTCCACGCCGGGATGATAGAAAAAGCGTTTATCCTCAAACGTGGTTATACAGGCAATGAATTTTGTCGGCACTTTTTCATTGTAAGGAAACCTCCATTGACCATCAGATGTAATGGTGGCATTTAGTAAGATCCCGTTTTTGTCCTCTAGTATATAGCTGGTAGGTTTGTTGAATAATACATTGGGCAGGGAGAAATAAAACCATACCAGGAAAAGAACCAACATAGCCAGTTTAACCTTGGTTTTGGTTTTAAGTGATTTGAGTTTGGATGATATGGTGGAGATTCTTTTTTTCAATTTTTTTGACCGGCTTTTTGTATCGTCCCTACGGGACTCTTGAACAAGGGTCTCTTTTTACCTATGTAGTGTCCCTGCGGGACCTGGGAAAACCTGTTCGTCTTCGGCACTTTTGTATATCCAGGTATAGGGATACATTGCTTTTGGGTTTACTATCGGCCTGACCGCCTCTATTAATATTTGAGATCATTTACTTTGCCTCAAAGGAATGCACTTTTACGAAACAAGTGCCGTAGGCACGACATACCGGTAGAAACGTTCAAACGAATAAACAAAGTCCCGTAGGGACGGCAGGTTCCATCGTCATTCAATTTCATGAAAAATATACCGTTCATCGTATTCAATTTCAAACGCATCCAAAAATTCCCTGTATTCCTGCATAAATGATTTCTTTTGGTGGTGTGTTTCCTGGTTTTTCACATATTCGATCAATTTTGGCAAAGCCGATTTGCTATAGGAAAAAGCGCCATATCCTTCCTGCCATTCAAATTTACCTTTTACCAGTTTCTCTTTGTTTATCCACCTGGATGAATCCCACTTTATATCCTGCAAGAGATCTGCAATAGATTGTGTAGGCCGCATACCAACAACAATATGCAAATGATCGGGCATGCCATTGATGATGATCATTTTATGTTTGTTGTTTTGTACTATGCCCGTAATATATTGATACAACCTGTCTTTCCATTCGTTCTGAATTAACGATAGCCTGTTTTGTACGGCAAATACAAACTGCAGGTGAATTTGGGTGTAGGTGTTTGGCATAAATAATAATTTCACTAATCATCGAAGAAAATCTGTCGTTCCAACCGATCTGTCGTTCCAACCGATCTGTCGTTCCAACCGATCTGTCGTCCCTACGGGACTTTGTAACCGGCTTTGTGGTTGTTACCAATCTGTCGTCCCTACGGGACTGTGTAACCGGCTTCATGATTGCTTCAAATCTGTCGTCCCTACGGGACTGTGTAACCGGCTTCGTGGTTGCTACCAATCTGTCGTCCCTACGGGACTGTGTAACCGGCTTCGTGGTTGCTACCGATCTGTCGTCCCTACGGGACTGTGTAACCGGCTTCGTGGTTGCTACCAATCTGTCGTCCCTACGGGACTGTGTAACCGGCTTCGTGATTGCTACCAATCTGTCGCCCCTATGGCACTGTGTAACCGGCTTCGTGATTGCTACCAATCTGTCGTCCCTACGGGACTGTGGAACCGGCTTCGTGGTTGCTACCAATCTGTCGTCCCTACGGGACTGTGTGTGTGAAATCAACCAACCACCGCTGGGGCTCTTAGCCGTTGGCGGGGTTGGTTATAAATAATTAATTCACCACTTCCACCCACTTACCACTTACACCCGCATTGATCGTATTGTCATACATCGCTGCCGAATAGGTGCCCGGCATGAAAAACCTGCCGAGGTAAGATGCATTCAACTGCACATAATAGGTGAGGGTTTCATTTTCGTTGATATCAAAATAGGTATATACCCGGTCATCCCTCACATCCTGGTAGGTGGAAGATGAAGATTTGAAAGCACCCTCTCCACCTATCATCCTGGCATTCAATATCTCCCAGCCACTGGGGAAGATTTGGGTGAGCGCCATCTCATCATAACGGCCACGCTTACCTGTATTGGTGATGATGACCTTCGCCACAAAATCGGAGCCCTGTGTAAGCTTACCTACGTCCAGCGTTTTTCCATCCTGTGAAA
>JAKQJG010000242.1 GCA_029561305.1 Bacteroidota bacterium
TTGGTAAACTCATCACTTATAATCCGGGTTTTGTTATCCATGTATTTTACCCTCCGCTGAAATTATAAGCTGAAATATATTTTTCTGTCATGGCATCATTGGTATAATTTTCTGATGCTTTTTTTTGTGCATTCTGTGCCAGAAGATCTGCATAGCTTTTATCCAATATAATTTTTAGCATGCTGGTGCTTAATTCTTCTTCACTTCCGGTTGTAAAAAGCAGACCGTTTTGTCCATTATCGATCAATTCTTTCATTCCTCCCTTATTTGATGCAATAACTGGTAATCTCCGGATCATTGCTTCCACAGTAGCAAGTGAAAAAGCCTCAGTGCATAAACTTGGCACCACCACAGCATCTGCAGTACGGTATATTTCATCAGTATCTTTAATATAGCCACTCCAGGAAAAAAAAGAAGAAAGTCCCTTTTCCTTAATATAAGCAGCCAGCGTATGTCCAAAAGTTGTTTCGTTATTTCCAATAATAGATACCTTAAAATTGGTTACACCTCTGTTTACAAGTAAGGCAGCAGCATCAACTAATACGCGGTGGCCCTTGGGCTCTACCACCTGGCCTACAATAGCAAAACGAAAACTATTGCCGGGTTGGTTTTCGGTTACACCAGGCGGGGCCGGCACCGCAACGCCATTATGAATCACCAGAATTTTTTTAGCCGGCACACCCAGGTTCTTGAGTGTTTCGGCTATATGGTTTGACACGGCTATAAATGTACCGATCCTTCTTTTGAGCAATTGATAAATAACCCGGTGTTTACGATTGGGCAACTGGGTATCATGCAGCGTATAAAAAGATTTGTTTTTAACCAGCGGGTACAGCATTACCGGTATCGCATAACTGCTGAAGTTAACTGCATCCGGCTTGAATTCTTTCATGATCTTCCTGCAGGTTAAAAATGCCCTTGGATAGTTCAACAATGTATCAAGCGTCCAGGATGGTTTGGTTAAATACAACCAGCCAATCTTTACTTCGTAACAGGGTACATTCATTGCAGCAAGCCGGCTTTTAAAATCGCCGTC
>JAKQJG010000267.1 GCA_029561305.1 Bacteroidota bacterium
TTATCGCAATGCTGTTCTTGATTTGCCAGGCAACTGGGGCAGGTGCGGCAACTGTCTACAAAGCAACCGATGCCTGCCAGTTCTCCCACAACAAAGTTTTTTACTTCGCTGCCAATTTGGGAGATGCGGCCAACGATCTCATGCCCGGGTACCATGGGGTAAATAGAGCCGCCCCATTCATCCCTTACCTGGTGTATATCCGAATGGCAAATGCCGGAATACAGGATCTCTATTTGTACATCATTTGGACCCACCGCTCTTCTTTCAATACTAAAAGGAGCAATCGGGCTGTCTTTCGTTTGTGCTGCATACGCAGGTGTGCTGGTCATAGTGTATGATTCTTTTTTTCTGATTTTAAACTAAATGCCCCTTTTAAAAAGGGGCATGGTGTTATTACATTTGAATATTGTTTTAGTTGCCGAATACACTTAAAAACTTGATCCGCATTATTTTTAACTGCTCCCAGGTATAGCTGCTGTCGGCCATTTCTTCCTGGGCTATCTGCAGGCTGCTGGATTCACAGGCTTTAAAATAATCAATGATCTCTTCCTGCTCGTATTCATCCACCAGTTCGTCAATAGCATAATCGAGGTTGAGCTTGGTACCGCTGGCTACAATGGTTTCCATCTCTTCCAGCAGTTCGTTTATTTTGAGGTCCTTGTTACGGGCAATAGTTTCCAATGGTATTTTTTTATCTACGTTCTGTATGATAAAGATCTTATTGTTGTTCCGGTTCACCACCCCTTTTACCACAAAATCATCAGGCCTTTCAATATCATTTTCTTCTACATATTTGGCGATCAGCTCTACAAATTTCTTTCCATAACGGATAGCCTTACCCTTACTCACACCCTGGCATTTTTCCAGCTCTTGCACCGTGGTGGGGTACATGGTCGCCATATCTTCCAGGCTGCTTTCGAGGAAGATCACAAAGGGCGGCAGGTTTACTTCCTTGGCCACTCGTTTGCGGAGTTCTTTCAGCATCTCCATCAATTTGTCATCGGTAGCGGCCCCAGCAGCATTTGCCCCGGTGGATTCATCATCATCCGCATCAGCACCTTCAAATAAATTGTTGAGTACAATTTTAAAGGAAGCAGGCTTTTTCATAAAAGCATCGCCCCGCTTGGTTATTTTTAATACCCCGTATTCTTCAATATCTTTTTTGATCAGGCATTCCAGTATCATCTGGCGCATCAGCGAGTTCCAGAAATGTTCATCTTTGTCTTTGCCAATGCCAAAGAAATCCCGTTCATCATGGCGGAACATTTTTACCTGCGTATTGGCCTTTCCTCTCAGTATATGCATCAGGTAATCCATGGTAAACTGTTCATCCAGTCCACGGATCACTTTTAATGCCTGCTGCACTTCTGCTTTGGCTTCTATCTGTTCTTTGGGACTGTTGCAGTTGTCGCACATATTAGAACAGCGGCTGGTATCATATTCTTCACCAAAATAGTTAAGTAAGATCTTTCTCCTGCACACGGCGCCTTCTGAATAAGCCACCATTTCATTGATCAGCTGGGCACCCACTTCTCTTTCGCTCAAGGGCTTGTCACGCATTAAATGTTCCAGCTTGGCCACATCCTTATGAGAGTAATAGAGTATACATTTTCCTTCCAGCCCATCCCTGCCGGCACGCCCTGTTTCCTGGTAGTAATTTTCTATTGATTTGGGAATATTGTAATGTATCACAAAACGGATATCGGGTTTATCAATTCCCATTCCGAAGGCGATGGTGGCCACGATCACTTGTACATCTTCATTTAAAAACTGGTCCTGGCGGTCTGCCCGCAATTTTGTTTCCAGCCCGGCATGATAAGCCACTGCCTTGATACCGTTTGCCATCAGCATTTCTGCCAGCTCTTCGGTGGTTTTGCGGTTGAGCGTATAGATGATGCCGCTTTTTCCTTTGTTCTGCGAAATAAAACGAACAATACTTTTTACCGTTTGGTCCTTCTGGATCTTGGGTAAAATTTCGTAGTAAAGGTTCGACCGGTTAAAAGAGGAGATAAAGATTGTAGGATTGCGGAGACCGAGATTTCTTAAAATATCACTCTGCACTTTTGGGGTAGCCGTGGCCGTTAATGCGATCATGGCAGCACCCGGTTTTATCATTTCCATCATTTCTCTCAGGCGGCGGTATTCCGGTCTGAAGTCGTGACCCCATTCAGAGATACAGTGTGCTTCATCCACCGCAAAAAAGGACACATTCAGATCCCTGAAAAACTCGATGTTGTCTTCCTTGGTGAGTGTTTCCGGTGCCACATACAGCATTTTTGTTTTGCCGGAAGTGAGGTCGTCTTTTACTATTTTTTGTTGTCCTTTGTTGAGTGTGCTGTTTAAAAAATGGGCCACATCATCACTGCTGCTGTAACCCCTCACGAGGTCCACCTGGTTTTTCATCAATGCGATCAAAGGCGATACGATAATAGCGCAGCCTTCGCTGATCAAAGCCGGCAACTGGTAACACAAACTTTTACCACCGCCGGTTGGCATGATCACGAATGTGTCCACACCGTCCAGTATATTTTGAATGATTGCTTCCTGCTGGTCTTTAAAACCATCAAAACCAAAATACTGTTGCAGGCTTTCGCTTAGTTTGTGGTTTGTTTTTTTTATATCAGCTTTTACTGCTGTCTTAACTTTGCTTGCCTTTGATGCCTTTTCAGCCCCGGCCGTTTTTTTAGCTTTTACGGTTGCCATAACTTTCTTTCCTCAAATAAATAGTTGTGATTGGGATAACAACTTTAGCGGTACTTCAAAATTTTTTAAAGCCAGTAAAGTTAGCCGAATATTGCTGCCCTGCAAAATGACAAATGATATTGGCTTGTTTAAATTACCGCTTTTTTTCCAAAGACGAAATCTTTTATGCCATAAAAGCAAACCTTTTGCTTTATGGTTGAATTAAAGTAGGTTTGCGCCCTGTTTGCCGCCTGGCCTGCAGTGTTTGCGACAGTATTAGCCAAAGAAAAAATAAAAATGCAGCAGCAGCGTTAAGCAAGGGCAATTAAAAGTAACCGGAGTATGAATAAGAATCACTATGTGGCGATAATGGCCGGCGGGATCGGCAGCAGGTTTTGGCCCATGAGCCGTACAGATTTCCCAAAACAATTTTTAGATATCCTGAATACGGGCCGCACTTTGATACAGTCTACGTATGACAGGTTTGCATTGTTTATTCCTGCAGAAAATATTTACGTGGTTACATCCGACCAGTATAAAGATATCGTGGCGGAACAATTGCCTTTACTGCCACTGGGGAATATTTTATGTGAGCCATCGAGGAAAAACACAGCACCCTGTATCGCCTATATTTCTTATAAACTCAGGCAGCTGAACCCCGATGCTAATTTGGTATGTGCTCCTGCAGACCATATCATATTGCAACCCGAAGCATTTAAAGAAGTTTGCCTGCGGGCACTTGATTTTACTGCACATATTAAAGGGCTGGTTACTTTAGGCATTAAACCAACACATCCCAACACTGGCTATGGTTATATACAATTCGAACAGCAGAGTGTCAGTGACAGTGTATATAAAGTAAAAACATTTACCGAAAAGCCGGACAAAGAGCTGGCCAAAACCTTTTTAGAAAGCGGAGATTTTTTATGGAACGCCGGCATATTTGTGTGGCAGGTTAAGAATATTGTGGCGGCTTTTGAAAAGTTTTTACCCGAGATACATGATGTATTTGATGCAGAGAAAAACTATTTTAATACGGATGCTGAAACGGAAGCCATTGACAGGATCTACCCTCAATGCACCAATATTTCCATTGACTATGGTGTGATGGAAAAAGCAGACAATGTATATATCATTCCTTCTTCCTTTGGCTGGAGCGACCTGGGTACCTGGACCAGCGCTTACGACAACCTGCAAAAAGACTATTTTGAAAATGCAGTGGCGGGCAATAATGTAATGGTGATTGATGCTACCAGGAATATGGTGCATGCCGATAACCACAAACTGGTGCTGCTGCAGGGCCTGGATGATTTTATTATTGTTGACACCAAAGATGTGCTCCTTATATGCAAAAAAGAGAAGGAGCAGGCCATTAAGGAATATGTGGCCGAAGTAAAAAAGCTGAAAGGCGATAAATTTTTGTAGAACTTTTGCGGTTTGTGTTATTGCCACGGGGTCTGTATAGATACAACCACGGAGGTAGCTCTATAATTAAGATAAACTGAATACTAACAGGCTTTTATATACGTTATATAGTTACCCTATCATTAAATTAACCTTTGTGGGCCAATTTATGAACACAATCCGCAGGGCTTATCAATTTTGTATTGCGCCCTTTATCATGCTCGCCGCAGTTATCCTGTTTGTTCTCGATAACCTCAATGTAAATGTTGCGCCTTTTGCTTCTTATATATTAAAAGACGCCAAAAGGATCTGACGGATACGTTTTGCTGCACTGGTCTCCCTCCCGTTTACCGGGTGATATACTTTTTTATTATTCCATTCGTTATTCCTGCATCAGTAGCTGTATCAGCAGCACCACTTTACCATGCAGAAAATATTATTAGCTTTTATAACCCTTGCTTTGTTTCTGCCCAACCTGTTTACTGCCACTTTACAAACCAACTTACCGTATAACGGCAAAGAAAAATTTGAACCGGCGCTGTCTGGGATCAATTCGGTTGCCCGGTTGAAAAATTATACCGACAGCATTGCCACTGTAAAAAATATTCCCCCTCACAGTTACGCATATGTGGAGCTGTTGGGTACTATTTTAGAACGCCGTTTTTATCATGGTTTTTCTCATTATGCTTTATCGGAAAACTGGATGGCGGCGCTTGCCGGAAAACTGGTCAAAGCAGACTATAGCTGTAAAGTGCAGCCAGAAGAAATTCTGGCGCATGGCAATGCCGCTTGCTCACAACAGGCGTTAGTGATGATGCAGGTTTTGCGGGATAAAAATATCAGTTACCGCAGCCTCGGTTTTCCGCACCACTATGCTATAGAAGTGCTGGCAGATGGGCAATGGTATTTTTTTGATACCAATATGGAGCCGGTGATCAGCAAAGAGCAAAGAAGTTTGGCTCACTGGCAGCACCGCAACGATCTGGTGAAACGATATTATGATCCGGCCATTCATGCAGATATAAACTACCAGTTTGGCTACAATGCTACAGCCCTTATTGGTCCAGTTAATGAAGAGCCCGGAAGGCGGATAGCTTTTTTTCACACGGCTACAGGTGTATTATCAAAAATTGGCTGGTTGATCCCGTTGTTATTATTGTTGTATAAAGGAGGTTTTAATATTTATGTGCCATTTGTATCGGTTATGATGAGACGAAAAAGCCCGGTGGTTTCATTGGAGGGGTGAGGTTATTTATGTTTATAGCACCGGCTCTTTGCCAGGGAATGAGCGGAGGCAAGGACGTT
>JAKQJG010000286.1 GCA_029561305.1 Bacteroidota bacterium
AATCAGCAATTGAATTGCCTGATCGTTTACTACTTCAACGGAATCACCACCCCACCCTGTACATTCCACGTCGAAATATTTTTGATCCCTGCTTCATTATACGGTGACATCATATAACTTGTTCCGATGCTGATCTTATAATCCCCCCTTATAGTAACCGGAATATTCACACCGGCAGCAACAGAAAAAGCAGCTTTGATTTTCATTTGGCGGCTGGGAAACTCCCCAACATACTGTTCAAAATTTATAAATCCAGCACCCAGGCCAACACCTGCATAAGGCCGGATGCGGCGGTTGGGTAGAAAACTATATTCAGCTTTGGCCAGCACCGGTGTGTACTGCAGGGTGTTGGTTAGTACGGCTGAAATATGTGATCCGTCACCCAATTGATAAACCTCCCGGGGCAACCTTTCGTAAAAATCATTAAAGCTAACCTGCAGGCCTACCCGAAGATTGGATTTTAAGTCATACAGCACAGCAACCTGGGCTCCCCGGTAAGATGTTTTATTGATATAATCTTTGAAGTCTGCATTGAGTGGCATGGACATGTTATAGGTAACAGTTGCAAAAAGGCGCTGCTGTGCAGTAATAGTAAAAGGTACCAATAGCATGAAAAAAAGTATCTTAACAGAACGTATCATAAAAGGAAAGTTTATTGTTGCAAATAGGGTGACTGTGCAAAGAAAGATTGCACCATTAGGTTGATATTATTGGTTTCAAATATGCCACTGCCCCGGGCAAGACCAGTCCACAATGAGTTTAACCTGTTTTGTGCAGCATCAGGATGCTGAAGATCTACCATATCGATGCTCACTGCCCCTTCCTGGGTAGTGTATACTCCAAAGCTATAAGGGAAATAATAATTATAACCACCATAGCCCCACGAATAGGGATCCCAGTAGCTGTCGTATGCTCCCCAATAGTTATCATAACTCACCACCCCCGTATAACTGTCAATCAGCTTGCTAATATTGATCCCGATGTCGGGTGTAACTGCCGGATTCGTTTCCTGCCGGAAGCCCTTTGCAATCATGGCCTGCGTAACTGCGTCTGCAAGGCTGGCATCAAAGGCTGTTCTTGAGCGACCGGCAAACTGGCCATTGCTGATAACACTAGCGGAGTCGGCTACCCGAAAACTACTATAATTGCCGAAGTCAATAGTATTGTCGTACTGGGTAATATATACATTACTTTCTGCCAATGTCATATTGTCCAGCGGTTCTTTTCTGCAACCTGTTATCAATATCAAAAAAAAGGAGACTACAAGGAAGGTATACTTTTTCATAGACGGATGTTTATGAAATAAGCACAATAGATATGCCAGCGTTGTTTCCTCTTATTAGAATTGCTATCACGCCATACAGCAATCACTTTTTTAATTGCCGTTGTTTAAATTGCTCACAAGTGGAAAGTGATTTCCATAGGTATGTAATTCATTGCCCATAATGTACTTAGTAACAGGAGTAAATTGTTGTTTGGCAAACTTTATAAAGAAATCAGGAATGTGAAAGTTTCGGATTGATATTTTTTTTAGTAGATCATTAACAGCATGTTGCCGCTAAGCATTTTGTTTCAGCGCCTGCTTTACATACCAGCAGACTATTTTACGCAGATCATCGATTATGATATCCAACTCCCTGCTATTTCTTCAGCACCATCTCCTCCTTTGCAGCCCACATGGCAATATCCTGTTTACTCAACGCTGCTCCCATCAGGTCGGGAAATTTATCAGGTGAACAGGCAAATACCGGGATACCCAGGTTGGAAAAAAACTGTGCATTGCCATGATCATAAGACGGTGCCCCTTCATCATTCAATGCCAGCAACACCACTACCTGCACACCCGCTGCAGCAAGTTCTGCCGCCCGCTTTCTCATACCGGCTTCGTCGCCCCCTTCATACAGGTCGGTTATTAACACCAGCACGGTATCTGTTGGCCGGGTGATGATCTGCTGGCAATAAGTAAGCGCTGCATTGATATCGGTACCGCCACCCAGCTGCACACCAAATAATACCTCAACCGGGTCCGTTAGTTCCTCCGTAAGATCAGCTACGGCGGTGTCAAA
The DNA here is from genome assembly GCA_029561305.1 of Bacteroidota bacterium. Classification (GTDB taxonomy): domain Bacteria; phylum Bacteroidota; class Bacteroidia; order Chitinophagales; family Chitinophagaceae; genus Ferruginibacter. The sequence goes on from JAKQJG010000286.1 coordinate 2,067, forward strand.
TACCACCATCTTTGTTTTAATGGCCGGAATAGAAGCCATCACAGAACCAAAAATGCCCGAGTAAACAACGGAGGTACCCATGGACCCGCTTTGATCTATACACAACACCACATCTTTTAACGAACTGCGTTTTCTTCCATAGCCGATCCTGGTTTCAGGAATGATGGTTTTATATTCAGGCTGGTAATGCTTTAAGTTTTTCTGGATGGTGAGATGCCAGTTGATCTCATTGTGTTTAGGGCGCCGGTTTCTTGCAGAGCGGTTAAGGCTGCCCGTGATGGCCTGTTGTGTTGGCTGTGCCAGCTTTCTCATCAATTCATCCACCACCTTGCGCACCACCTGCCTGGCTGTATCTTTTGTTTTATCCGGTATCACATGGCTCAGGCTCATCAATGTTGCCACCAGGTGTACATCCGCCTCTACATTCTCCAGCATCTCTTTTTCAAATAGCATCTGGGTAAGGTCAAGCCGCTTTAGTGCATCTTTCTGCATCACCTGTACCACGGTATTAGGAAAAAATGTACGGATATCTCCCAGCCAGCGGCTCACATTGGGAGAAGATGGACCAAGCCCTCCTTTGCGGTCGCTGTCATACAACGCCTCCAGTGTTTTATCCACCTGCTGATCAACCTGCCCCAGGCTAATGCCGGTGCCGTCTGCCTGGTCACCGCCCAGTATCAGCCTCCATTTGCGTATATGCGTTTCTGTTGCCACGTTTAATTTGTTTTATAACCCATCAACTGCATCACTATTGCAATGCCTTTATTGGCTCTTGTTTCATCTATACCCGCAACAACCTGTTTGGTTGTGCCGGTACTGCCACCATGTTTTACCTTTTCTCCCAGCTTTCTTCGCTCCGGTTTGGAGAAGTTAGAAAAGGTTCTGCGAAGCAAGGGCAATACCTGCATAAATATTTCCTCCTCCAGTTGCTCCACCCATTGGTTCACCACATCCCACAGGTTATTATCGATCAATAAAATAGTACCACTGCCTTTTAAAAATCCTTCCAGCCAGGCCGCCGCAATAGCAGGGGCGGTAGCGGTTGACATGGCATAATAAAATTGGGTGACCAGCGCTTCTCCTTCCATCAATTTATGATCGGCGAGCAACCGGGTGCTATAGCCGGCAATCACTGCCGAAGTGTTTTTACCAGAAGCAATGATCTGCAGGGTTTGCTGCCAGGAAATGGTAATATCTGGCTGCTGTAAAACACCCACTGCTCCGTTCATTTGTTCAAACAATTGCAGCAGGTGCAGGGCAGCATCTTCATCCACTGCTGTGCAGGCTGCAGGCAGGCTAACACATATACGTGTAATCATACCCGTTACGATCTCCATTACCAGTGCAGCATCAGTTTTGCGTACATTGCCATAGCGGGTGATACTCACCAGCCCGGGCAAGGCCTCCATCAATTGCATTACATCCCCGCTCGCTGCAGCCAGGTTATTGATCTGCTCAATCAACGACTGAATGGCGGTGGGCAACTCAGCAGGTATGGTTTGCTGCAGCAGTCCGCATACCGCCGGGAGCGTATTTGTTTCAGCAGCCCTGTTGGCCGTATATTTTGCAGCGGCTTCTTCTACGGTATTTCCCCAGCTTCCTTTTTCAATAATGTCAATAGAAAAAGCGGGATCCCATTGCAGACGCCATTGCTCTTTGAATGTGCCCTTGCCGCCTACCTCATATTTAGCACCCCATTTTATTTCGAGTAATAATAAGCGGTGTAAAAAAACACTTCTTTCCAGATCATTTTCTTTCCGCAGGTCAAGGGTATAATCTTTAAAGTCAGCCGTTGGCGGCAAACGTAATTTCTTCTGTTGCTTCTCAATATCCAACTGCAAGGGCGGCTTGGGAATTTCTGCCGGCACTTCACCGATCCGGTTACTCACGATCAGCTCTTCCTGCACCAGGCTCATCATCATTGGCTCACCATTGCACAATATGCTCAACGTTGCTTCATTCAATTCTTCCAGTCCTGGTTTAGATAAATTTCTAAGTGCGGCCAGTGCATTGGCCAGTCGAACTGCCTCTATCACATGCGCCACGGATGTATCCATCTGTTTTTTGCGAAAGAGCGATGCCACTTTTGCCATCCATAAAGTGCCATCATCAGCGGGATGTTGCCATATATGATGATACCAGCCAGGTGATACAATGCCTGCACCATAACCACTAAAAAAACTCAGCCGGTTATAGGTCCAGGGAATCCAGGTGCATTCCACTTTTACTTTCGGCAGTCCCTTCAATAATTCATTGTCATCTTTTTGCTTTGGCATATTCGTGAGCGCCGGTGCATGCCAGGCGCCGCAGATCACGGCAATGTTCTGAAACATTTCTTTTTCTGCCTGCCGTATCACTTTACGCATGTGCGCTTCCCTTAACTGCTCCAGCCGGTCATTCTTTTGGGGTAGCCCTTCCCGTAATGCCTGCATGGCTTCGTTCACTGCATCAAAAACAGCTTCGTTATTGTTGCGGTGTTCAAACATATGCTCCCACCATTTTTCACCTTCCGCATATCCAGCGGCATGAGCCAGGTGTGCAATGGGGTCAAAAGGAAAAGCGACAGGGTCTGTTATTGATTCATCTGTATCCGCCGATGAGTTAAATTTTTTATGGGCCTGACTTTTGAATGGCTGACCAGGCTTCAGTGGCGTCGCACTCTTGTACAGGATATCTTTATTCATCAAGGCCAGGCTGCTGATGACTTTGTCAACACCATCATTTGAAGTATCTATCGGGTTCTCCGGCTTTACAGTATGATCTGCCTCCTTTCTTTTTTCTGCTTCAATAGCAAACTGGCTGGCTGCAGGCAGGTCCATAAAACGTATATGAATATGTTGTTGCTTCGCATATAGTATCGCCTGCCATTCAGGAGAAAATTCGGCAAAGGGATAAAAGCAGGATTGCTGCGGATCATCGGGCTGGTAACAAAGGATGGCCACCGGCGGCACCAGTTCTTTGTGTGCTGCCCATTGTAAAATGCTATCTGCTTCTGGCGGACCTTCCACCAGTACAATATCAGGCTTCACCTGCTCCAGGAAATCTTTTACATTTCTTGCAGAGCCGGGTCCATGATGCCGTATGCCGAGTATATGTATTGCCATGGTTTGTTATTATGCGCCCAGGTCACGGCAGGCCCTGTAAATATCTTTCCAGTCTTCCCTTGGCTTTACTACTGTTTCCAAATATTCCTGCCATACCATTTTATCCTGTACCGGGTCCTTAATGATGGCACCAATGATACCAGCGGCCAGGTCATACGCTTTTAACTGGCCATCGCCAAAATAAGCCGCCATGGATAGTCCATTGTTTACAACCGATATGGCTTCTGCGGTACTCAATGAACCACTGGGTACTTTTATTTTTGTCTTTCCATCTGTCGTTACACCACTTCTTAATTCCCGGAAAATGGTGACGATCCTTCTGATTTCCTGCAATGCCGGCGGCTCGGCCGGTAACTCCATCACTTTCTCAAAACTCTCCACCCTTCTTCTTACAATATCAATTTCTTCTTCCATTGAATCCGGTACCGGTAATATAACGGTATTGAACCTACGCTTTAAAGCACTGCTTAAGTCATTCACACCTTTATCCCTGTTATTGGCGGTGGCAATGATGTTAAATCCTCTTACCGATTGCACTTCTGTATTCAGCTCCGGTATCGGTAATGATTTTTCAGATAAAATGGTGATCAACGCATCCTGCACATCGGCGCCGATCCTTGTCAGTTCTTCTATCCTGGCGATCTTGCCATCCTTCATCGCCCTCATCACGGGTGTTTCCACCAATGCCTTCTCCGTGGGACCTTCGGCCAGCAGCCTGGCATAGTTCCATCCATAGCGGATGGCTTCTTCACCCGTACCCGCCGTACCCTGCACAATAAGCGTGGAGTCGCCACTGATAGCAGCTGCCAAATGTTCACTCACCCAGCTTTTTGCTGTACCGGGCAAACCATACAAGAGCAGTGCCCTGTCGGTGGTCAACGTGGCCACTGCAATTTCCATCAGTCTTTTATTTCCGATATACTTGGGTGTTATTTCAAAACCATTTTTCAGTTGGCCACCTACCAGGTAGGTAACGACTGACCGCGGCGACATTAACCAATTAGCTGGCCGTTGATCGCCATCCTGTTTTTTTAATTCTTCCAGTTCCTGTGCAAACTGTTGCTCTGCATGCTGGCGTAAAATGGTTGACATAATTTTCTATTATTGATTGAAGGATTGAATGATCTGTGATTTGATGTGGAGCAGCTTAACAATATATTCGCTGGTATTGCTCCACATATTTTGCATGTAGGTTTCAGTGGGGGAGAATTTTTCCAGTTCCTGACCTGCTGTTTGTGGCAGCAGGTGAATATGCTGGTTGTAAAATGAACGCGGATACTGGTAGGTATTTTTAGCTGTGTATCCCAGGATATTTTTAGCCAATTCATCCCCCCATTCGTTTTGCCGCTGTACTGCATATTGAATAATACTTTCTGCATGCTGCTCAAAAAAGCGGTTGCTGTACAATTCCTGTTGCGCTGGCGACAGTAAGGGCAGGAGATTTGCATAAAAAACTTCCGAATGCTGCATCATCGCCAATGCCCATTCTTTATCCTTGAAATTTTTGATGGCGGTCAACAATGCAAAGAGCATTTTTTTGCCCGTTGTATCTGTTTGAAAAAGTTCTATTATTTGCCCGGGTGAACCATCCAGTTGCTGCTCCCAAAAAGGAGGTGGAACATGTTGCATCAACTGGTAAATGATAAAATGTTCATCTGAAAGATCCTTTGTGCTGCTGAGTTTTTCTATCCCGGTTTTAAAAGTTTCTCCTGGTATGGCAGCAGGCAGTTGCCATTGTAGTACTGTTTTTGAACTGAGGCCCAGCAGCGCTTTTTCTTTTTTTAATACCACTGTTTCTTTCAGCAATTGCTGGTATTGTACCACCACCGGGGAGCCAGGTATACATTTTAGTAAAGAGAGGGCCACTTCCTTTACCTTTTTACTTTTTTCCGTGGAGAGTTTTTCCAGGAAAGGAATATCCTCACTGTTAATTGTATCCGATAATATCTCCAGGAAAGCCAACTTGCTGGCGGCATCTTCCTGTGTCCAGCTCTGCTGCAACCACTCATTTGCAACAACAGGATCTGTAATTCGTGTTTCCTTTAATACAGCCTTGCGTTGTTCCGGTGTACCCGTATGCCATTGTTCAGCAGCCGATTGCTGTTTTGAAAAATTCCAGCCCTCATTAAAATTGCCCAGCCATTCGCCGCGGTTGCCGGTACAGACAGCAATATAGGGTTGCAGTTTTTTATTGTCGGCACCGGCAGCCAATACAGCAGGCAGCAGTTCCGGTTTTACCAGCTGGCCGGCAGCCTGGCAATGCTTTAACCAAAATAACAGCAGCGGAATACTCTCTTCAAAAAAAATATCTTTTAATACCTGCGTGGAAAAGTTGCTGCACCAGGGTTTTGTTTCCGGCAGTGCAGCGGTCAATGTCACGGTTTCTTTTTTCACCGGCAGGAGGCCACATTGTTTATAATTGTACAGCAGTGCTGCTGATTGCAGAAATTTTTCCTCTTTGTCCGCCACTTCATTTGACTGGATCAATGCAAAAGCTCCTGCCAGTTCTTCGGGCATATCCCTGTTATCCGGCATTTTTTTATCTGTGCCGAGCATGGCGGTGTTGATGAT
>JAKQJG010000288.1 GCA_029561305.1 Bacteroidota bacterium
GATATGGTGGGTTTGGATAATTATGGTGATTGGGGCAGGGATGGAAAATATGATTTGAAAGCGGGGATAAAAAAGTTACAGATCGTATCAGCATTTGCAGAGAAGAATGGTAAAGTGGCGGCATTTACAGAAACAGGTTTGGAATCGATACCCAATACCACCTGGTGGACGGAAACTTTATTGCAGTCTATTTTGGAAGCGAAAGTGAAATTGTCTTATGTATTGGTTTGGCGCAATGACATTACCAGTCCCACACATTATTATGCACCTTTCCCGGGTCATGTTTCAGAAAAGGACTTTATAAAATTTTATAAGCATCCGGTTACTTTGTTTGAAAATGACCTGCCAAAAATGTACGGGAAACCGGCGTCAAAAAATTAACTCAAAAAAATGTGATATGAAAAAGATATGCTTGCTGTTATTGAATGTTGCCTTGTTTTTAACCCTTGCCGCACAGCCTGTAAAAAAGCACGGGCAGTTAAAAGTAAAGGGAACGCAGCTGATGGATAAAAATGATAAGCCGCTTGCGTTGCATGGAATGAGCTTTGGATGGAGTTGTTTTCATCCCCGTTTTTATACCAATGGCGCAGTGAGGGAATTGGTGAAAAGCTGGAAGTGTAACGTGGTAAGAGCTGCTTTAGGTGTAGAGCCACCAAAGGGATATAAAGAAGATTCAGCCGGGCAAATGAAGTTGATCAGGACTGTTGTAGATGCCTGTATTGAGCAAGGTGTATATGTTATTATTGACTGGCATAGTCATAGTATTAATTTAAAAGAAGCCAAGGCTTTTTTTAAAACCATGGCCACTGACTATCACCAGTACCCCAATATTATTTATGAAGTATTTAATGAACCTGACTATGAAACATGGCCTGAAGTAAAAGCCTATGCCACAGAGATCATCTCCACCATCCGGGCTGTTGACTCAAGCAATATCATCCTGGTGGGTTCGCCCAAATGGGACCAGGCTGTAGACCTGCCTGCTGCTGACCCTATAACCGGCTTTAGCAATCTAATGTACACGATGCATTTTTATGCTGGTACACATAAAAAGGAATTGAGAGACAGAACGGATGAAGCTATCAAAGCCGGCTTGCCGATCTTTGTTTCTGAGTGTGCAGGAATGAATGCCACTGGCGACGGTAAAATAGATTATGCAGAATGGCAGATATATATTGACTGGATGCGGCAGCGAAATCTAAGTTGGGTTACCTGGTCGGTATCAGATAAAGATGAAAGCTGTTCTGTATTATATCCTTCTGCACAGAGTTATGGCGACTGGGAAGAAAGCGATATTAAAGAATCAGGATTGAAGGCGAAGGAGTATTTGAAAATTGCCAACAAGTAACTGTATTGTAGTTTGTGTTACCGCATAGATGTATGCTGGATTTACCATGCAATGGTTTGTGTCTTCACGAATCACATCCGGCGCCCCATGACATTTATTCGAAAAAGTTGTTTGTAAGGAAAGATATTTTACAGCAAATGATTTCGTATAATTGTTAATGGTTGTTACAGCCAGATCAACTCACAAGTAACTATTTCAAGCTATGCCACAGGATACCACCAATGTCAATACTAAGGCAACACTGCAACACACGTATGATGCCATTGTTGTAGGCTCCGGTATCAGCGGGGGCTGGGCTGCAAAAGAACTCACCGAAAAAGGATTGAAAGTATTGATGCTTGAACGGGGTGCGGAGCATGAGCACATCAAGGATTACAAAAACAACGGTAAGGAGATATGGGATGATGCACACCGCCACATCACAACACAACAGCAGAGAAAGGACTATCCTGTTGTACATCGGGGCTGGGCGGCACAGTCGCAGGTAATGGATGGCTGGGTGAATGAAAAAGATTGTCCATATACAGAAGTGAAACCATTTACCTGGTGGCGTACGTACCGCATGGGTGGCCGCTCTATTTTGTGGGGCAGGCAAAGCTACCGCTGGAGCGACATGGATTTTGAAGCCAATGCAAAAGACGGCTACGGGGTAGACTGGCCTATACGTTACCGTGATATCGCTCCCTGGTACGATCATGTAGAGAAATTTGCAGGCATCAGTGGTTCCAAAGAAGGGCTGGCGCATTTACCAGATGGTCAGTTTTTACCCCCGATGGACCTGAATATTGTGGAGAAAGATGTGGCAGCAAGGATCAAAGAAAAATTTAAACGGCACATGATCATAGGTAGGGTGGCTAACCTCACGGCGCCCTTGCCATCACGCACACAATGCCAATACCGCAACCGCTGCTGGGAGGGATGTTCCTTCGGTGGATATTTCAGTACACAATCATCTACTTTACCTGCTGCAAAAGCAACCAACAATCTTACGGTTCGTCCTTATTCTATTGTTACAAAAATTTTGTATGATAAGAATACAAAGAAAGCTACGGGTGTGGAAGTGCTGGATGCAGAAACGAACAAAACTTTTGTTTACAACAGTAAGATCATCTTCCTGAATGCATCTGCACTCAACAGCGCCTGGATATTGATGAACTCTGCCACCAATATCTGGCCGGGCGGCCTGGGCAGCAGCAGTGGCGAATTGGGTCACAATATCATGGATCATCATTACAACCTCGGGGCATCCGGAATGGTGGAAGGCTTTGAAGACAAATATGTATATGGCCGCAGGGCCAATGGTTTTTACATTACCCGCTTTGCCAATTTAAATGGCGATAAACGGAATTTTTTACGGGGCTATGGTTACCAGGGTGCTGCATCAAGAGAAGGTTGGGGCAGGGAAGTGGCAGAATTGCAGGTGGGTGCAACATTCAAGGAAGCGCTGGCTGAGCCTGGCCCCTGGATGATTGGCGCCACAGGTTTTGGAGAGATATTGCCCTATCACGAAAACAAGATCACACTCGATACAACTGTAAAAGATAAATGGGGCCTTCCGGTGTTAAGTATGGATGCTGAATTAAAAGACAACGAATACAAAATGCGTAAAGCCATTATCAGTGATATGGTAGAAATGCTGGATACCATTGGAATAAAGAACATACAAACATTTGATTCCGGTCATGCCATGGGGCATGGGATTCATGAAATGGGTACAGCACGCATGGGCAGGGATCCAAAGACATCTGTATTGAATGGTAACAACCAGGTATGGGATTGTAAAAATGTATTTGTTACAGATGGCGCCTGTATGACTTCTTCCGCCTGTCAGAATCCTTCGCTTACGTATATGGCACTAACGGCAAGGGCTGTTGATTTTGCGTTGAGTGAATTAAAGAAAGGGAATATTTGAGATTGATGATCCTGGTCACTCAAAAAAAAATCCAGCTTCAGATTACAAAGACTTACCATCGCATAAAGCGGGGAAAAAGAGAGGTTAGCAAGAGAGCTGTCAAACTTAATTTACTGTGCACTACTGGTTGCCGGTAATTACCAGGTTGATACCCGGATTAACAGTTACCGATGTCCCCGGTTCTGTATTGATCCGTTTTACAATGGTACCCTCACTCACGACAGGATAGCGGGATAGCCCGGATGGAATCTGCACGACTGCCTGTGAATCTGGTAAACGGTTCTGTACCCAGTTAGCCGCCGTATGCCAGTCTGTGCTTACAGCGCCAGACCAGCGAAAATCACCCGTTGCTGTTACGGTGCTGTACATTCTGGGCTCTAATCCATTGGTGATATCAGTAGCAATAAAAAATAAAGTGTCACCAATCACCACAAGAAAGTTAGGGTCGGAGCCCCTGGTAGTGGCAGGGTTAATTTCTTCTACCTGCACTGTTCCGGCTGCAGTTCCGTCACTCTTCCACAATTCTGTGTTCCCGGGGCCTGAAGATGCAGAAAAAAACAAAGTGCCATTAAAGTCGGTGAGCCTTAACGGAGATGAACTGGAAGTTCCAGACCTGATATCTTTTACCAGTACAGTACCGGCATTGGTGCCGTCGCTCTTCCACACTTCTCTTCCAAAGCTTGCGTTCAGTGCAACAAAGAACAGCGTGCCGTTTACGTTGGTAAACTGATTTGAAGTGGATGCTGCGGTTCCTGGATTGACATCCTTCACCAGCACGGTTCCATCCGGGGTGCCATCACTCATCCACAACTCCGATCCGGTGGCAGGAGTAAAAGCCCCAAAAAAAATGGTGCCATTCACATTGGTGTAGCCATATGGCCCTGAATTTCCAGCGCCCGCTGAAATGTCCTTGAACAATGTGGTGCCTGCTTCAGTGCCATCAGTCTTCCACATTTCGATGCCTGCAACGCCGTCACTTGCTGTGAAGAACAGCGTATCATTGAAAATAAAAAAATTGCCGGGATTGCTGCCGGAACTGCCGGGAAAAATATCTTTCACCCGCTGTGTGCCTTGTTCTGTACCGTCACTTTTCCAAAGCTCTGTACCAAGTATAAAATCGTTGGCACTGAAAAATAAAGTACCATTAAAATTTACCAGGTTGGCAGGGTTTGCACTATTGGAAGTTGAAGCAATATTCTTCACTAAAGTGGTGCCTTGTGCTGTGCCATCAGTTCTCCAAAGTTCTGTTCCTTCATTGGTGGTGCTGGCTGTAAAAAAAACAATCCCGTTCACTGCAGTAAAATTTCCGGGTGAAGAAGAGCCATCCGGATTGATATCTTTGATCATCCCCGTGCCTGCTTCAGTGCCATCGCTTTTCCACAATTCAAACCGGGTAATGGAATCTGTACCTGCATAGTACAAAACACCATTGATGTTTGTAAGGCTATTGGGCGCCGTATTAAAAAATGCAGGGTTAGCATCTTTCACCATTACTGTACCCGCAACAGTTCCATCGCTTTTCCACAACTCAAATCCGTTCACGTTGTTTTGGGCAGTAAAAAACAAAGTGCCATTTACGTTGGTTAAACTGGCAGGATTAGAACTATCAATGCCAGGCCTGATATCACTCAGCAAAAGCGATGACTGTGCCAAAACATCAGTGCCAGTCAAAAGCAGGAAAAGGAGATAGTGCCATTTCATTTTTTGTACATTTTTATACAGCCAAATGTACCG
>JAKQJG010000290.1 GCA_029561305.1 Bacteroidota bacterium
ATCTGCCCGGCCAGCTGTTTCATTTCCTTTTCATAATACAATCCTCCCCTGCTCAAAATACTTTCACTGTATTTCAAAGCCTCATCCTTTTTTCCCTGGAAATAAAATATCTCAGCGATATAATACGGCACGATGCCCTTAAATTCTTCCTTGCTTTCTATCAACCTGAAACATTTCAATGCTTCATTGTACTGCCTGTCTTTAAATGCAATAAATCCATAATAGTAATTGGCCGGAATATAATACTTGCTTTCCGGCATCTGGTGAATTTCATTGAACAAAGGTTTGGCTTGAGCAAAATTTTTAAGATTGAAATAACAATAACCCATTTCAAATTTGGCATCTGCAATTTCTTCGTTACTCAAATTATCCAGTCCTGCCTGCTCGTAATAACTGATGGCCCTGCTGAATTCATCTTTGTCAAAATAAAATTTAGCGAGGTGATAGCTCATTAATTGCCCCCTTGGAGTGTTGTTCACCCAATCGATGTAATTACCTGCTTCTTCTTCAGCAATGGGCAAACGTAGTTTAAGCCTGCATACAATGAAATAATAATTTACATCATCATGCAATTGAGTATTATTACTTACCTGGTTATCGGTAAATTGTTCTTTTACCTGCTGCAGTAAGGGGTAAGCCAAAGCATATTGCTGCTGAATAAAAAGCTGTTTGGCTTCTTTGAACTTTTTTTCCGGATCCGTAAACACATGTGTTTGCTGTGAAAAAAGTACGGAAGAAAATAAAAGGGAGAACAAAAATGAAAGGCTGATCTGTTTTACCATGTTGGTGCTGATTCTGTCTTTTGTAAGCATTGCAAAAATAACCTTGTTGCTATCATGTCAAACATCATTCCAAAGCATTTGTGAATAAGTGGATAACTACTCTTACCAGTAATAAGTGAAACGAATGTACATTCGTGGCGCTGTTAAAAAAAAGGTAAAACAAACAGCACGGGCACGTACTAAAATTTGAACGATATGAAAAAACTGATGTCGACACATTATTCTGCAGGCGCTTTTAATTTTTCTATGCTGTTGTTAAGGCTGGGCATGGGCGGCCTGATGATCAATCATGGATATGGCAAACTGGTTGGCTTTGGTGAGATGCTGGAAAAATATAAACCAATGATCGGGCTTGGTGCAAAAACAGAATTGTCACTAGTGGTGTTTGCAGAATTTTTCTGTTCCGTTTTTTTAATACTCGGGCTTTTCACCAGGCTATCTGTACTGCCGCTGATCGTGGCAATGAGTGTGGCATTATTTAAAGCGCATGATGGACATATTTTTTCTGATGGTGAAATGGCAGGACTTTATTTGCTTGGTTATTTTATAATTTTAATTCTTGGGCCTGGTAAAATAAGTGTGGACGGGCTTGCAGGGAAATAAAGTTCAAATCAATAAGCATGAAAAAGGGAGATGTCATACAATTGACAGTAATCATTCTTGCATTTATCATTGGCTTTACTGCGATTCAGTATTTCTTTTATTCTGTGGTAAACCTTGTATACCTGGCAGGTGCAGGCGAATTTGCCAGTGCCGTATCAGCTCCCACAATTGTGAGCTTAATTGTAACAGTACTTGAATGTATGCTATGCTGGCTGCTGCTGGTGAGATCCGCAAAAATTGCAGATTTTATCTATGAAAAAACCAGCATGGGTACATCTTTTAAAATTGTAAGCCAGCCAAATGACTTATTATACATCCTGTTGATTATAACAGGTTTTTATTTTTTACTGGAGAACCTGCCTGTGCTTATCAGGGGTCTTGTAAATGCTTTCCGTTCAAAAGCAACCAGCCGTTTCGATGTGCCGGAATATAACAGCCACATTGACTGGACAACTACTATTATTAAATTACTGCTTCCGGCTGTTTTATTAATGGCCGCAAGGCCGATAGCAAATTATTTCGCCAAAAATGTGAGGGAGGAGCCGGTTGTAATAGGCGATGATGCTGACAACATTGGCGAAAACGAAATAATAAACGACTAATGTTTGCAGCAGAAAATCAAATACGCATACATTATGCGCTTACCGACCAAATGGGTGTGGTGTATCATGGTCACTATGCACAATTCTATGAGATTGGTCGTGCAGAATGGCTGAGAAAACTCAATTATTCATACAAGGATATTGAAGCAATGGGTATAATAATGCCCGTGGTGGATATCCACAGCCGGTTTCTCAGGCCCGCCAGGTATGAAGACCTGGTAACGGTAAAAACAATTTTAAAAGAATTGCCCACCCACCACAAAATTATTTTTCATCATGAAATATATGATGAAGCAGGTTCACTGCTGAATACAGGCGATGTAACATTGTATTTTATGGATGCAAAAACAATGAAGCGCTGTGATATGCCGGCTGTGTTAAAAGAAAAACTGGAGGAATTTTTTAAGAAAGACAATTAAACGGCTTGTTGAAGGCAAATCATAGATTCCAGGTATGGGATTACCAATCTTTAGCAGTTATAAATGGAGAGTGCTGCCCCTGACAGTTAGATTAAACAAACCAAAAATTATTAGAAGGGATGGCAATCCCTGTCGGCCTCATCACTGAAATTCGAATGCCCTCTTATTTTTGTACAATGTTTTCTTTTGTACATTTAGTACATGAAAATATTCTCCGCACCGCAAATAAGAGAATGGGACCAGTTTACTATCAGCCATGAACCCATCTCTTCCATCGACCTGATGGAAAGAGCATCTGCAAAATGTGCAGAATGGATAACACAGCATATTCCACACAATAAAAAACTACTTTTTTTCTGTGGCAGCGGCAACAATGGCGGCGATGGCTTAGCCATCGCAAGGCTGCTATTAAAAGAACGAGGCAACGTTGCGATATATATTTTAAAAACAGGCTCCCGCAGTATCGACTGCGAACTAAACCTGCACCGGTTGATGGAATTGCAGGCATTGGTGCATGAAATTGAAACAGCAGATAATTTTCCTGAAATAGATGGGGAAGATGTTGTGATCGAAGCCTTGTTTGGCACAGGGCTCAGCAAACCACTGGAAGGTATGGCACAAATGCTGGTGCAATACATGAACGAAAGCGAAGCCACTGTAGTAAGCATTGATATGCCGGCAGGACTTTTTGCTGATACTTCTTCAAAGGACTGTACCGTAATAAAGGCAACGCATACCCTAAGTTTTGAATGCCCCAAACTGGCTTTTATGATGACAGAGAACGGGGAATACATTGGCAATATTTCAATACTTGATATTGGTCTGCATAAAAAATATTGCGAAGAAAGCATTACGGATACTTACAGCATCGACCACGAAAGTGTACAGCCGTTTTTCAAGCCAAGGAAAGCTTTTTCTCATAAATATAATTTTGGTCATGCATTACTGTATGCCGGCAGCAACAGGATGATGGGTGCTGCTGTATTGAGTGCGGAAAGCTGTCTCAGGAGTGGTGCCGGCCTCGTTACCGTACATACGGATGTGGCGTTGATGCCCATCATACAGACTGCATTACCGGAATCCATTACATCCGCTGAAAACGATTTTAATATCTTAAGTAAAAAGAAAGCTGCCATTGGTATTGGGCCAGGGCTGGAAATAAACAACGCTAATACGGAACTTTTAAAAACCATATTGACCAACTGGGATGGGCCACTTGTAGTGGATGCATCCGGACTAACCCTTTTACAGCCATTACTGGAACTATTGCCGCTGAAAAAAGGGACACCTGCTGTTCTCACACCCCATGCCGGTGAGTTTGAAAATATTTTTGGCAAACCAACGAATGATTTTGAGCAAATGAAACTTGCAATACAAAAAGCGGCTGAACTTAACTGTTATATTGTTTTAAAAGGACATCATACAATAATCGCCTGCCCGGATGGTGAAGCGTGGTTTAATACCACGGGTAACAGCGGTATGGCTACAGCTGGCAGTGGCGATGTGCTTACCGGCATTATTACAGGATTATCAGCCCAGGGGTATTCGCCGAAAAATGCAGGTATACTTGCTGTATACCTGCATGGGCTTGCAGGTGATATTGCGGCGGCAAATTTATCCAGGGAAGCAATGATCGCTGGTGACATCACAAAAAACCTGGGAAATGCTTTCAAAGAGTTGTATAAAATTAAAAGCATCCCATGATCATTATGGGATGCTTTTCTCAGAAGTAAATATAAAGGTTTAACCTTTTTTCTTTTTAGCTTTAGCAAAACGGCTGTCTTTGGTACCGTCTTTCTTTAATGGACCGGCGGCTGTTTCCCTGCCCGGTCTTGCTATCGTTACGTCACTACCACCAGTTTCTTTTTTCAACGACTGTTTTGGTATGGCAGCTACAGCTGGCGATTTTGTCTTTTCCATTTTATAAGCTGCAGGTACTTTCGTCCGGGCAGTTTGTGCAGAAGCGATACTTGTAAAGCCTGCCATAAAAAATACAGCAATTACTATTTTTTTCATATCTCCGATTTTAAATTTGGTACAAGATAAAGATTTATTCAATTTGTCAACAATCGCTTTCCAATTTTATTTATTTGTAGTTTTAGCACCTTATGATTACAATAGAACAACTCAATACAAACTTTGGTATTCCAGACAAAGTAAATTTCTTCAGTGGCAAGGGCGGTTTACTGTTTGTTGAGGTAAATACTAAAAATGCAAAGGCACAAATATCCCTCTATGGGGCACAGCTATTAAGCTTTATTCCGCAGGGACAACAGGATATTATCTGGATGAGCGAAAAGTCTTTGTTTGAGGAAGGCAAAGCCATCCGTGGAGGCATTCCTTTATGCTTTCCCTGGTTTGGCCCGCATGCAACTGATAAGGCCAGGCCGCAGCATGGTTTTGCCCGTTTGCTATACTGGGAAGTAAAAGAAATAAGGGAAACCACTGATGAAATGATCACAGTCGAACTATGCCTCCGGCAGTCTGAAAGTTCCCTCGCAATGTGGCCATTCCATTTTAATGCCGTTGTTCAATTTACGATTGGCAGAAGCCTCGAGGTAAAATTAACGGTAAATAACACCGGCACTGAAACCTTTGAATATTCCGATGCACTGCATACTTACTTTAATATCAGTAGTATTGACACCATTGGTATTGAAGGTTTGCAGAATGCAACCTACTATGACGGGTTTGGTATGAATTTAAAAACACAGCATCCTGCAGTATTGTATTTTAATACAGAAACCAACCGCAGGTATGTAAATACTACTGCCAGCTGCATTATTCATGACAAAGACCGTAACCGAAAAATTATAGTGGAAAAAGCAGGCAGTAACGTTACGGTGGTATGGAACCCAGGCGAAGATGTCACCAAAACCATCGGTGATATGCAACCTAATGGCTATGAAACTTTTGTTTGCGTGGAACCAGCCAATGCCTATCCCGGCATTGATATGATAACCCTGCAACCCGGGCAGTCACATTGTTTAAGCACTATTATAAAAACTGAAATGTAGTCACCATGCAGCTCTGGGGCAGGTATCGGCATATTTATTACCCAATAAAAAGCCCACAATAAATTCATGGGTGTTTCTTGAATAATTTCTCAATTGTGAAGTGGAAACGTCGTACGAGTAGCCAATATTAAAAGTGCTGGAAATATTAAAACCGGCCATTCCTGCAAAACCACCCAGCTGGTCGCCAAAACGATAGCTGGTACCCAACCAGAATTTATCCTGGTACTGTGCCTTTGCATTTATATAAACCTGCAACGGCAATGGTTTAATATACTGCACCATCACAGACGGCAGCAATGAAATGTCTTCTGTTAAAAAAGTTTTGTAACCTGCTGTGGTCATAAAATGTGGTGAGAGTGTACTGCCATATAAAGCAGAATCCGCTCCAAACTGAATTTTTCCCGGAACAATATTTAATACCGATACACCTACGAAATATTCAGCACTGTAGAGCCAAAGGCCAGCACCCAGTTCCGGTTTCATTTTAGAAGCAGTCGTGTTATTCAGAATAGCCTGATCAACGGAACCGGGATCAGCCAGCTGTACTTTTGACGCATCAATACTGGTGGAAGTGATACCCGCTAAAAATCCAGCAGACAAAGTGGTTTTTGTTGTTAATCCCTTATGGTAAGCATAAGTGCCATAAATACCCCAACGGTTGATATAGCCGGTTTTATCAGAAATGATGGTGCCACCCAAACCATGATGCGGTTCGGCAGCAGTATATTGATCTACAAAAGACTGGCCCCGGGGATTATCGCCGGGAACATCAAAAGAAGTGGCATTGGTACGATAATCTTTTTTGCCAACAGGCCCGTGTATGGTGAAGTAAGTTGTAACCGGCGCCCCTTCAATACCTGTCCACTGCTGGCGGTGACTGATCTTAACGTCTGTATAATTCTCAATACCGGTGATAGCGGGATTGATGATATAATTATTTAAAATGTATTGCGTGTAAATTGGTTTTTGCTGGGCATATCCCTGTGAACATACCAGTACAACAAAAGCAATCAAAATTCTTTGTCTCATTTGTAGTTAGCTTTGTAAAGCCGGCAGGGAAAGGTCGCAGCCGGTTTTCGCAGGCAGCAAATATAAATTAATGACACTTCATGGGAAACTTTAGCTGTATCATTGAGTGTTAAAATTTACCCACACATATAAATACAGTGAACCTAAGAGATGTATACAGGTAAAATCAGTATTGGGCTAACTTATACCGGCAATGAAGCCAAGCACCTTAATTATGTAAACTGGCTAAAAGGCAGTGACAATATTGAAGTGATCAGGTTATCTGTAGAAGACAATAACCTGGAGAAATTATTTGCAGCAGATGCTATTGTATTATCTGGCGGTATCGATGCCCATCCAAAAAACTATGGCAGCAGTATCACCAGTTATCCTAATGCACCGGAAAAATTTAATGAAGAAAGAGATGATTTTGAAACGGCTGTTTTCAAAACTGCTCTTCAACAACAGCTGCCTGTACTGGCCATTTGCCGTGGCATGCAGCTGGTCAATTGTATCCTTGGCGGTGACTTGATACAGGATTTGGGTGAAGAAAAAAATGAACTCCACCGGTTGACCGATATAGGAAAAAAACATTCGATACTTATTGAACCCGGTTCCCTGTTATATCATATCACACAAACAGAAAAAGATACCGCCGACAGTGCCCATCACCAATGCATCAATCACCTGGGAAAAGATTTATTGATCAATGCCAGATCTGATGATGGTATGATTGAAGGAATTGAGTGGGCAGATAAAGAAGGCAAGGCTTTTTTCTTAGGAGTGCAATGGCATCCTGAGCGAATGTACCTGCAGCAACTGGATACTTCCACTCTTTCGAAAAATATCCGGGAGTATTTTTTGAAAGAAACTATAAATAACAAACTAAAATAATGTTTGGTAAACGGCCAGGTTATCCCGGCTGTTGAAAGAAACGTATTCTGCGGCAGATGGGTTATATTTGCCACAGGCTTAATGAAACAGGAAAATCTCCCTCCACACTATCTTTCCTGCCGCTGGTTGTTGTTGTGCATGATATTATGTGCATGCACTAAACTTACGGCACAAAATCCGCATATCCGTTGTTATTTCAACAAACCGGTCAACACCCAAATTTCTACAGGGACTAATGCTGCCTACCTGCAAAATACATTTCCCGATACCATTGCGGCATATATCAACAGGGCGAAGTATACAATAGATATTGCCCTTTATAATTACACGGGCAATGCAAACAGTAATGTGGCTAAGATTGCCACAGCTGTAAATGCAGCGGCTTCAAGGGGCGTAACCGTGCGGTGGTTATACAATTTACCGGGTACCAGTAACAGTGCCATGTCGTTGTTGAGCGCACAGGTAAACAAGGGCCCCAGTGCCAATTATAACAGTTATATCATGCACAATAAGTTTATGGTGATCGATATTAATTCACCAGACAGTACCGATGTAATTGCACAAACAGGTTCTTATAACTGGAGCGATTTTCAAACGGGTGATGACTACAACAATATTATTTTTATCCAAAGCAAACAGGTGGCACTTGCTTTTTATAACGAGTTTAATAAAATGTGGGGCAGCGATGGGGCAGCTTTCGACGCTGCCAATGCAAGGTTCAGCAGTTTTAAAACGGCCAGCGCACAAACAAAATTTAATGTGAACGGCACAGCTATAGAAGTTTACTTCAGCCCAAAAGACAGTTTGGGTGACAGACTGGAGAGCAGCATCCGCACAGCTAACCACGACTTATTCTTTTCCATTTATGCATTCACCGATTTCTCTATATCCAATGAAATAAAAAACAGGTTTAACAGCGGTGTAACGGTAAGAGGGATCATGGATGAATTTAATATTGGCAACAATGCTTACAACAATCTGATTCCTGCATTGGGCAGTAATGCCATTGTTTTTTCCGGGATAGATCTTTACCATAACAAGACGATGCTGGTAGATCCGTTAAACCCTTTGTCTGATCCGCATGTTTTTACAGGTTCTTTCAACTGGACATCGCAAGGCCAGTTCAGCAACGATGAAAATACAGTGGTGATACATGACGCTTCTATAGCAAACCAATATTACCAGTCACTATGCAAAGACTTTACTGATTTGGGCGGAGCAGCCTGTGCAGCAGCGCCCTGCCCTTCTGGTGCTGTAAGTATTGTAACAAAAGAGAGAGGCAGCAGTTATCAATGGCAGGTAAATACCAATGGTAATTTTACAAACATTACGGACAACAGCAACTATAGCGGCAGCAATAATATGAACCTAACCATTACCAATAGCCCAACAAGCTGGTACGGTTATCAATACCGCTGCATTGTAAATGGTATTACCAGTGACACTACAACTTTATTATTTTCTGCCTATTGGAATGGCAGCACCGATACTGCCTGGGAAAACACGGAAAACTGGAACTGTGGCGTATTACCAGATGCCAACACTGATGTTATTATTAATGACGGTGTGAAATTTTATCCTGTAGTGAACAACTCCACTTCCTGCCGAAGTCTGCGTCTCGGGAAAAACACATTGGCATCTGTAGCTGCTGGTATTACATTACTACTTACCGGAAGATAATTTCCCGGCATGGTTTTGTAACCTTCCATTAAAAAAAATCATGAAATTTTTTGGGATTATCCTGGTAGCTGCAGGTATTCTGATGCTGGTATTTGGCAACGTTAGTTTTACCACAGAAAAAAAAATAGTGGACGTTGGCCCACTGGAAATCAATAAAAAAGAAAAGAAAACCATTGGATGGCCTAACTACGCAGGTATCATTGCCATTGTTGGAGGCGTAGCGGTATTAATTGCCGGCAACCGGAAGAACAATTAAGAAAAGGTATGGATAGTGTAGAATTATTTCCCGTTAACGGCATTTATTTACCCGCCGTGATATAGTTTATACCAGCCTGGAAAGTTTACCGCATATAAATAGAAAAAAAAGATTTAAACCAATTATATGAAAACACTCTTTTTAAAAACTGTTCTTGCATCAACCATTCTTTTTACTGCTTGTGCCGGTTCTAAAGAAAGCCGGAGCATGAAAAGCACCATCAACGGCAAGTGGCACCTTGAAACGATGGCTATTGAAGGTGACAATTCTATCCTTAATGTAAAAGTATTTAACGAGGCTGATAACAAGTGCTTTATTGGCAGCAGCTGGAACTTTATTGGCAATAATGGCAAAGGCAGTTATTCATTGATGGAAAGCAGCAGTGGCTGTGCAATGGTAACCCGTAATATCCGCTGGACTATTTATGAACCAGAAGGTGAAGAGAAAAAATTTCAGTTTAAAAGACTGGATGAAAACAATAATCCATTGGATGAAAACAATGGTTACCGTTTAACTGTCAGTTCACTAACAGACAGCAGTATGCGCCTGGTGTCTCCCATCACGTATAACAACAAACAAGTAAATATCATCTATAATTTTCTAAAAAAATAAACACTTACTTTATGAAACAGGTTTTGAAAAATTATGCATTTATCATTGGAGGACTGGCAATTTTTTGTACCGGTTGTGATACAACAAAAAAAATGAGCAACTCACAAAAAGGTGCGGTGATTGGTGCAACAGGCGGTGCTGTGATCGGCGGCGTGGTGGGCAATAACGTTGGCAAAAAAAGTAATACCGTACTGGGCGCCATAATCGGAGCGGCAGTGGGCGGTGTGGCTGGCGGGGTTATCGGCCGCAAAATGGACAAACAGGCAGAGGCCATTAAAAATGAAGTACCCGGAGCAGAAGTAACCAGGGTGGGCGAAGGCATTAATGTAACTTTTGCTGATAACCCGGATGGTTCCAAAGGGGGTGTGTTCTTTGCCACTAATATGTCAAACATTAATGCCAATTCAAAACTGGCGCTGGATAAACTGGTTCAGATATTCAACAGCTATCCGGAAACCAATATTTTAATTGAAGGACATACAGATGATGTAGGTGATGCCAGCTACAACGAATCACTTTCTCAAAAGAGGGCAGCGTCTGTTGGCGACTACCTGAGAGCGGCTAATATCGCACCATCAAGACTGACCATAAAATGGTACGGTGAAACCCAACCAAAAGTAGAAAATGACAATGATGCCAACAGGGCGGCCAACCGCAGGGTGGAATTTGGAATTACAGCCAATGATAAATTAAAAGAACAAGCTGCATCAGAAGCTGCTTCACAATAAAATATTCAATTAACCAATGATCAAAAAGCCCTTTAGCGGGCTTTTTGCTTTTGTAAAAAATACGGTAGCAATATTAAATCAGCTATAGTGTAATGGATCGTTTTTAAAATTTGTCACAATAAAAAAAGACCCTTCCATTTATGTTGACAAAACTAGTGACTACCTTAATTGTATCCAGCATATTATTCTCCTGCAAGAAACAAGACAATTTCCACTCTGATCTTACGGGTTCAGATACCATCGTAAGGTTCGGGAATAATTCTGCTTTTGGCTATTACTATGTATTTACCCCCCCCAGCCTTATGCCCACAGCTTCATGTTGCAACAGAGAGTTTACCCGGGTTTTACACAACGGCTTTGGGAACCCCTTTATTTTTCGGCCCGTCCAATGGCTGATTCCTTGTAACAGCTGGCGAGGGACCTGGAGTTAAGTTTTCCTGCCTCATTGGAAACAAACCCGGATAGCGTTTATGGCCACCCTAATGCACATGACCAGGGGTATTTCTATATTGAGAAAATGACAAACAATATCACCCGTTGGTGGATCCTCGATCCACACGTGGAATACATGCCAGCCCACCTGCAGCCATTTGGGCAAAAATTACAGTTGGTAATTAACCGGCTGCAGGATTAAAAAAGGCTTTTTACTTCATCACTTCCGGTATAACATGTCCCACACATCCACTCGGCATTTGTATTTGCAATATGGCAGCAAGCGTAGGTGCTATATCTGTCATATAGGTTTCCCTGTATAATTTGCCGCTTTTAATACCCGTTCCAAAGAACAGTAATGGAATATGTGAATCATAAGGATTCCACAAACCATGCGTAGTGCCTTTACTGGAACCATCAAAATAACCAGGCTTAAAAATAAATTGTACATCACCGCTGCGGCTGGGCGTATAGCCATTGATGATCCTTTCTTTTTGAACCGCCTGCAATGTGGCCTCTGATATTTCGGTTAAATCAACTGCAGTTTGTATATACTCTTCTCTTTTCAATTCGGATATGATGAATTCTTTCAGATCTTCATTATTTCTAAGACTGTCATTTAAATAAACCTGGTAACTGCTTACATGCTCCACCGCTTTTTTAAAACCAAAACCGGTTTCAATTTTCCTGTTCAGGTTTTTCTCCAGCACTTCATCATCAATACCGGCTCCCTGTATCTTATGTTCATTTAAAAAGGCGGGTACATGTGCGGCACCGTGATCTGCTGAAAGAAAAAAGAGATAATTCCCTTTACCAAGCTTTGTATCCAGGTAGGATAAGAAATCAGCAATGTCTTTATCAAGACGCAAATAGGTATCTTCTGCCTCCATCGAATTTGGCCCAAAAGAATGACCTACATAATCAGTGGATGAAATACTAACGGTTAAAAAATCAGGCACGGTGTTTTTTCCGAGGGATTCATTTTCTATAGCCGCTTTTGCAAAATCAAATGTGTAGGTATTGGCAAAAGGGGTTGTTTTAAAAGCATCAAACCTGTCTTTTGTTATGGTATTTAGTTTGTGCGGAAAGGTTACTGTTTCCAAACCTTTAATGGGCCACTCGTAAGGTTTATTATCTATTGAACTGGCTGTATATTTATTTTCGGGCAACAACAACCTCCATTCCCCTCCCATGTATTTATCCGGGTAGCCTTTATCATTAAAAGCGTTTACCCATTGTGGTAAGGCCTCCATATAATGTGTGCTGCTGATCCATTTACCCACTTTATCATCGTACCAGTAAGCAGCATTAGCGCTGTGACCGGCTGGTAGTATCGCACCACGATCTTTCAATGCAATGCCTATCACCTTGCTTTTAAAATTATTACTCAGTCTTAATTCATCTGCAATGGAAGTGGTCCACATATTTCTCGGGCTCATCTTGCCCGCCTTGCTGCTGCTGCCAACAGCATTCACCATACTGTCATCCGTACAATAAACATATTTTCCATTCAGCCTGCTGTACCAGCCATTGCTAACGATACCATGTATGGCAGGCACGCTTCCGGTGTATACACAGGTATGGCCCGGTGCTGTATAGGTGGGTGTATAGGGTATCATCGTATTCTCACAACTAAAACCATCTTTCAACAGGCGCTTAAACCCCTTATCACTATAAAGATCACTATAACGGTATAGATAATCCCAACGCATCTGGTCAATCACCAGTCCGACTACCAGTTTAGGCTTTACTGTTAGGGGTTTGGCGTTTACAGTTTGGGCCGTTGCTGTGTTTAGAACAAAACAAAAGGTTACAAGAAATAACAGGCACTGTTTTACCATACTTCAATTTTTTACAAATATAGCCGCTGTTTTGTGGAATATCTGTTGATTGATGCATTACGGGAATGTTACCCATTTAAAGGCAAAAACTTACTTTTGCGGAAATTAGATATGGATTATTATGATTTGATGATTGGTATGATTAGCGTCCGTTCAATCATGCACATCCTGTAAAGCCAGAAAACCCTTATTAAATCATACATCACAAATATTAAATATATATGGACGTTTTTGAAAAGCTGGTAAAAGACGGTGGCCCATTAGGCAAGCACATGGACAGGGCGCATGGTTATTTTGCGTTTCCAAAATTAGAAGGCGAACTGGGACCAAGAATGCAGTTTAGAGGAAAAGAAATGATCGTTTGGAGTTTGAACAATTATTTAGGCCTGGTGAATCATCCTGAAGTAAGAAAAGCGGATACGGAAGCAGCTGCAAAATACGGCATGGGCAACCCTATGGGAGCCCGGATGATGAGTGGCAATACGGCCAACCATGAGGAGTTGGAAAAAGTGATCAGCAAATTTGTGAGCCGTGAGGATACCATGCTGCTGAATTTTGGTTACCAGGGTATCATGAGTTGTATTGATGCATTGGTGAACCGCCGGGATGTGATTGTGTATGATGCAGAAGCACATGCCTGTATTGTGGATGGCATCCGCCTGCACATGGGTTATACTTACGCTTTTAAACATAATAATATTGAAGATTTTGAAAAGCAATTGCAGCGTGCAGAAAAGATGATCGAGAAAACCGGCGGCGGTATTTTGGTTATCACAGAAGGCGTGTTTGGCATGGATGGTGAACAGGGCATATTAAGAGAGATCGTAGCATTAAAAGAAAAATACCAGTTTAGAATATTGATAGATGATGCACATGGTTTTGGATATATGGGTCCAACTGGTGCCGGGGCAGATGAAGCACAAGGTTGCCAGGACGGCATCGATCTTTACTTCAGCACTTTTGTAAAAAGCATGGGCAGTATTGGTGCTTTTATCAGCGGTCCCAAAGCAGTGTTGAAATATTTACGTTACAATACCCGCTCTCAAATTTTTGCCAAAAGTCTTCCGTTAATGATCGTGGACGGGATGCTGAAACGCATGGAAATGGTGATCAGTATGCCTGAGCTAAGAGAAAAGCTATGGCACAATGTAAACCGCCTGCAAAAAGGATTAAAAGAAAGAGGTTTTGATATTGGTGACACCAACTCTCCTGTTACGCCCATTTATATGAAAGGTGATGTGCCGGAAGCCACTCAAATGGTGATGGACCTGAGAGAAAACTATCATGTTTTTTGCTCCATTGTTGTATATCCTGTAATTCCTAAAGGAGATATTATTTACAGGATCATTCCTACTGCTGCTCACAGCGATGAGGACATTGATCTCACATTAAAAGCATTTGAAGAAACCAAGAAGAAGTTAGACGCTGGTTTATACAAGGCTGCTGATATTCCTAATATGGCGGAAGTGATCTAGGGCCGGGGCGCTCAAAGCGACCTGAACCCTATAGATGAACCGTGATTAATGGTCATAGTTTCCTAAGATTTCCGAAGTTTTAAAAACTTCGGAAATCTTAACGTCCGTTCATTCGGCCAACCAGTCAGTTAAAAAAGCTGCCTTTTGTTTTATCTAATACATCTTTTAACAGTAAAAAATTAGTTTCTGTGGGTGCCTGGTTGATAAACTTGTCAACGATCTCTGCATTTTTATAAATGATAAAAGTGTTTTCAACAGCTGGATTTATTTTATTCAGGTAAGCTTCTGTTTCCTTATCATCAAATGAAGGCACATAGGTTAATGCCACATGTTTTAGCTGAAGACTGTCCCCTATTGCTGCCAGTTGCTGCAAACGCTTGTTCTTATCAGCTGATTTTTCATCAGCATACACCAGGTACACTTTCAAATACCTGCTTCTTTCAGTACTTTCTTTATCTAAAAAAATCAGCCACTGTTTAATGTCTATCCAATTGCTGTTAGCACCTGTAAAATAAACGACGCCGTGATAGCGGCCATACTTGCAAACGGGACAGGCCCTCGATCCTTTGTCTGGTCCATATGCATGATAGGGCGTAAAAGAAGGCTGGTCTTCTCCAATAAAAAGCCCCGATTGCCTGGCTGTTTTATTGTCAACTGGGTATCCGGGAATATTCAAACCCAGCACTATATTGTGTTCGCCGATCTGCAAACTGTCTTTTTGGATCATTCGCAAAATCCCCCGCCCTCCCCTGTTTTCCATCCTGCTTTTTTTCACAGTTGTCAGCAGTTTATCATCATCAAAAACCAGGTCGTCAATATAATAATTCATTTTTCCATAAGGGTCGTTGATGGTTAAATGAATATGTGCCGGTTCATCTCCGGTGGGATACACGCCGGGCCGAACGGTGTAAATAGCATACCGGCCAGCACTGTCTGTTTTTACCCAGCCCCTTATGTAACCATGAGTCTGTCCCTTGCCATTTGGTGGCAGGCTTCTTGCCTCTGTTTCAATATGCAGGTATTTGCCATTGATATTGGTATGATAATAATATAATATCACACCCGGCGCCGGCGTTCTGCCATCGTTTTTAAAAACAGTTCCTGTTACCATCATTTTTATACCATCCTGTTTCCAACCAGCACTGGTATCAGCAGCAGCTATTTGGGCAGGCATTCCGTACCCGGCGGCAACTGCCTGGTCTAAATCCGGTGTTTCTGTTTTACCAGTTTTTGCATTTTGCCCATGACAACAGGTGAGAAAAACAGGTAACCCAAACGAGCATACGATCAAGCGGAGCGTTTTCATTGTGTTAGAAATTTTCCTCGAAATTCGAAAGACAGCGCAGGGTTCACAAATGAAATGTGGTGAAAGGAGGTTATTTTAACGTAACATGATGACACTGATTGAATCGTTCTTTAAAATTACGGGCATAATTGCGGCTTACCCTTAATATGGTTCCATCTTCCATTGTAGTATCATAATCTCCATTTAACCTGGAGGTGAATTCTGTTACATGATTGATATTAACAATACTGGACTTGTGGATGCGTACAAATTCATTTGAGGGCAATTTTTCACCCATTGCTTTTAACGTATCTGTAACCAGGTATTTTTTATTTCGGTGACACACGCTGATATAAGGCGCACATGCCGTAAAAAAACTCACTTCTGAAACGGCAATATTGAAATGCCTGTTGTTGTCAGCGATGGTCAAAGTTTTGATAAATACCCTCTCTTTCTCTTCCAGCTCTATACCGGGTAAGTTCATTTCACCAGGTGGTGATGGTTCTTTTGATTTGTACAATATAAATACTGCCAGCGGAACGGTATAAAGTAGTATTACCTGATACAGGTGTTCAGACAAAGTGTAGTTCCAGGTTTGACTGAAAACAAATGTGTGGTCTAAAAATAAAAATGACAGCAATAGCACCAGCAGTGGAAAAGAGACCAAGTGAAAAACAATGGGCAGTATCACTGCCAACAGCCCATTGGTTAACGTGTTTCTATAACTGCTGTTGGCAAACATGTACTGAAAATATCCAAACGGAATAAAAAGCCACCAGAAACAGCTGAATACAAACGATTCGGAAAAGTAAAAAGAGAAATGATTGATACTGGCTTCAATAATATCCTGCACTATTATTAATGCAATAAACAACCCTGCAGCCGATAATGCCAGTATTCGTTTATTTCCTGTAAGTTTTTCAATAAATGACTTAGCAGACATCGGCATATCAATAGTTTTACTGAGCTGAAAAAATATGATGGCAAAGCTGAAAAGCCGGTTCGTTCCTGGGTTTAAAAGTAATACGTTGATTTATATAAAGAATTAAAAAGTTTCTAACAACAGGATCAAGCAGGAAGTTAAGACTGCAGAACAGCTGCCTGATCAATGAGCTTTACATCACCAGTAAAAATCTGCATACCATTTTTAAGTTTTGCACCATTTATCATTTTCCTCGTCCGGTATTAAATTCCTTCCCTACATTTAGCGATAAAATTATTTCTAATGAAACCGATACTAACGATTGCTGTCATTTGTACAGGTCTCTTTGCCTGCAATAACAAATCAGCTGAAACCACCAGCAAACCAGACATTCTTTCCAGCAACATCGACTCCACCATTAAACCCGGAGACGATTTTTTTATGTACGCCAATGGCGGGTGGATAAAAAAGAATCCCATACCCGGCTCAGAAAGCGGCTGGGGAATCGGCAACCTGGTACTGGAGGAAAACTATATCCGCCTCAAAAAAATTAATGAAGATGCAGCCGCAGCTAAAGCTGCAGAAGGCACCACCACGCAAAAGATCGGCGACTTCTGGACAAGCGCCATGGACTCCGCTGCCATTGACAAAGCAGGCCTCTCTCCTCTTCAGCCCGACCTGGACAGGATCAATGCAGTTCAAAACCCTGCTGAGTTGATAAAAGTGGCTGCTGAATTAAAAAGAAAAGGTGTTGCTTGTCTCTTTGGTGATTACGTGGCACAGGATGATATGAACAGTGAGGTGATGGCCTATGTTTTATCACAAGGCGGTTTGGGTATGCCTAACCGTGAGTATTATTATAATACAGATGAAAGAACAAAAAATGTGCAGGCTGCCTATAAAGACTACCTGCTAAAAACATTTAAACAATTAGGCAATGATGATGCTGCTGCACAAAAAAATGTTGCAGCTGTGTATGCGCTGGAAGAAAAACTGGCCAAAGCCAGCCGCAAACTGGCCGACCTGCGTGACCCCTATAAGAACTACAATAAAATGAGCATTGACGGGCTCACAAAAATTGCCCCTGCTATCAACTGGAAAGACTTTATAACAACCAGCGGCATCACAAAACTGGATTCAGTAATTGTAGGGCAACCTGAATTTTACACTGCCCTGAGTAAAGAAATAAAATCAACAGCAATAGAAGACTGGAAAAATTATTTACGCTTTCATTTGGTAAGAAGTTATTCCGGCTATCTCGATAAAACTTCTGTTGACAATGCCTTTGAATACCGCAAAACCCTCACGGGTGCCACAGAACAAAGGCCAAGATGGAAAAGAGTGCTGGATGCAGAGGAAGATGCCATGGGTGAAGCATTGGGGCAATTGTTTGTAAAAGAATATTTTAATGAAACTGCCAAAAAACGTTACAGTGACCTGGTGGAGGCGATTCGTGAAGCGTTGAAAGACAGGATCAACAAACTGGCCTGGATGGGCGACAGTACCAAACAAAAAGCCTATGCGAAACTCGCTTCTATTGCAAAAAAAGTGGGCTATCCTGACAAATGGAAAGACTTCAGCGCCTTAAAAATAGATAAAGGCCCCTTTGTGTTAAACATGCAGCGTGCCAACGAATGGTGGACAAATCATTACAACAACAAATTGGGCAAACCAGTGAACAGGGACGAATGGGAGATGACACCACAAACTTATAATGCTTACTATAATCCAAGCAATAATGAAATCGTATTACCCGCCGGCATGTTCTCGGTACCGGGAATGAAAGATGAAGATATTGACGATGCCTTTGTATATGGCTATGCAGCTGCTTCCACCATCGGGCATGAAATAACCCATGGCTTTGATGACCAGGGAAGGCAATATGATGCCAAAGGAAATTTGACCGACTGGTGGACTAAAAGAGATGGAGAAGAATTTAAACAAAGAGCAAAAGCCATCATACAACAATTCAATGAATATGTTCCCGTAGACAGCCTGCATATCAATGGTGAAGCAACCCAGGGAGAAAACATCGCTGACCTTGGTGGTTTGCTTTTGGGAATTGATGCGTTCAAAAAAACAGAGGCCTATAAGAAGAATGAAAAACTGCATGGCTTTACCCCGATGCAGCGTTATTTTTTAGGTTACGCTTACAGCTGGATGTATCAAATTAAGAAAGAGCGGCTAAGCAACCTCGTGATCACTGATGTACACTCTCCTGCTAAGGAAAGAGTGAACGGACCGGTAGTGAACATCCCCGAATTTTATGAAGCTTTTGGTATCAAACCCGGAGATAAAATGTACCGGGCAGACAGCCTCCGGGTGAATATCTGGTAGGAATAGATTGAGACTTTATTTATTTATCAGGATGGATGAAAGAAGATTTTCATCCATCCTTTTTTTATACATTACCTCATATCAATTTGTTTATCCTGAAAATATTAACCTCATTTCCATTATATACTGTTTGAAAATCCTTATACATTCCCAATTTAAGTGCTACTTTTTCAGAAGGCAAATTGGTTATACTGATAATTGAAATGAGTGATGCAGCATAATCATTTGCAAATGCAATATCCCTGCATTTGAGGGCGGCTTCGGTTGCATAGCCTTTATTCCAGTATGCCGGCAATAAGGAGTAAGCAATCTCCATTGCTGTTTTCCCATTCACTTCCTGTATCAATAATCCGCCATGTCCAACCAATTTACCAGATGATCTTTCAATCAATGCATTCATACCTCCCAGGTCATTCTCATACCGCCACTGTTGTTTTGCATACCATTTATGACATTCTTCATCAGGGGTGCTCTTTTCACTTTTCCAATACAAAGAAGTAATGGGATCTCTATGAAATTCCAGCCAGGCTGCAAAATCATTTTCATTCACTGTTCTGAAATCAAGTCTTTCCGTCTTTTCACCTGCTAATAAATATTTCATGCTGCAATGCTAACAAAAAATATTTTCCGGGCATTTATGCAATCGCTTTTCTTTTTTCATCCTTAACCAAACAACAAAACTTATGAAGCGATTATCAATTACCGTTATGTTTTTCTTAACATTCTCCACTGTTATATTTTCGCAGGATACTGCCCGTACCGATGCAGCATTATCAGCAGCCACTGTTTATTTTGGCGCCGGCGCTGAACTCACACAAAACGCAAAAGTGACCGCAGGCACCGAAACAAAGATCATTGTGATCAATAAACTGAGTACCAATATTGATATCAACAGCCTGCAGATCAATTTGCCGGAGCATGCAGCATTGCTGTCGCAGCATTACACGGTGTTTACACCTACGGTGCCAGTTGTGATAAGTCCGATGATAAAAAAATGGCAGGACAGTATTAAGCTCATCCAGAAAGAAGAAAGCCGCAACCGCAGCAGGTCGGCCATACAACAGGATATTTTAGACAAGACAAATAAACTGATAGAACTGGTGATCACCAATCGTAAAAATGAACAGATCACCAGTGAAGAAGCGTTGAAACTGATCAATGCCAACAATGAAAAAATTGAAAAGATAAAATCATTATTGTTTGAATTGTCATTGGCATACGCAGAACTGGAAGAAAAGATTGCAGCATTGCAAACTAAGATCAATGAAGAACAATACAAACCTGCGAAACCAGTAAAATCCTTTGGTCAGTTGACACTACAGGTGATCTGCAGTAAGGCGGGAGAAATTCCCATCTCCTTAAGCTACTATACCAGTGCAGCGGGCTTTACGCCATTGTATGATGTACGGGTGAATTCTAAAACAAACGAGATAAGGTTGGTATACAAAGCCTCTATCACGCAATCAACCGGCATCGACTGGAAACAAACCAAACTCACCTTGAGTACGGCTACACCAACCTGGAGCAGTACCGCACCGTTGCTTACACCCTGGTATTTGCAGCAATACACACAACCATTGTATAAGCAACTGCAACCGGTGGTAAACAATTACTATATGAACTCGATACAATCGGTGGCAACGGATAATGATGCCTTTAAGAAAAAACTGGAAGGAAAGGCTGCAGGTGTACAAGTGGGTGATGTTGACCCCTCCACGCTGCAACGCTTCACTACACTCACAGAAAGCCAGTTGAACACCAATTTTGAAATTGACTTGCCTTATAATATTGAAAGCGACGGGCTGGTACATAGTGTCACTATCAAAGAAGAAAAAATAAACGCCACGCTAAAAAGTTATGCAGTGCCCAAACTGGACAAGGATGCCTACCTGCTGGCAGAAATAAGCGACTGGCAACGGCTTGACCTTCTGCCCGGCACTGCCAATATCATCATGGATGGCACTTACTTAGGCAAATCGCTGATAGATCCTAACAGTACCGCCGACACGCTTAACTTATCGCTTGGAAAAGATAAAAGGGTTGCTATCAAAAGATCACTGGTGAAAGATTATACCAGTACCAAAACAAGCGGCAATACCACCAAACAGATCTTTACCTATGAACTTACGGTGAAGAACAACAAAACAACCGATATTGAAATATTGATCAAAGACCAGTACCCCATCAGTACCATCAAAGATGTATCGGTAACATTGGATGAAAGCCAAGATGCCATGATCAACACCGACAATGGCGTACTCACCTGGAAAATGACTGTGAAGTCGGGAGAAAACAAGAAAAAACGGTTTACTTATACGGTGAAGTACCCTAAGGAATTGAAGATTGGGAATTTGTAAGCGGCTTTTAACAAGCACAGAGCATCGGTATTCAGAATTCTGACACAAAACAACAGGTATGGCTTTCCCATACCTGTTTTTACTATTTTTGCCGCATGAGCATTGTAAGTACCATACAGCAAACGGTTATAAGCAGTTTATCCGCATTATACAACCAGCCCTTTACAGAAAAAGATTTCCAGGTAAACCAAACCAAACCAGAATTTGAGGGGGATTATACTGTTGTATTGTTTTCTTTGGTAAAGTCTTTAAAACTATCGCCTGATGCTATTGGTACTGCGTTGGGAAACGATCTCGTATCCAAAAATGCTGAACGCTTTACCGGTTTCAATATCATCAAAGGGTTTTTAAATCTCTCCATTGCCGACAGCTACTGGACAGACCTGCTGCAAAAAAACTATAATGATATCTGCTACGGCAAAAAACCAATGAATGGCAAAAAAGTGATGGTTGAATATTCTTCACCTAATACCAATAAGCCTTTGCACCTCGGCCATTTAAGAAATAATTTTTTAGGATGGAGTGTGAGTGAAATTTTGAAAGCCAATGGATATGAAGTGATCAAAAGCGCCATTGTAAATGACAGGGGTATCCATATTTGTAAGAGTATGATCGCCTGGCAGCTGTTTGCCAGTGGACAAACACCAGCAAGCACCGGCACCAAAGGCGACCACTTTGTAGGCAAGTATTATGTTCAATTTAATGATGAATATAAAAGGCAGGCAGATGAATTGATCGCTGCCGGCAAAACAAAAGAAGAAGCAGAAAAAGAAGCGCCCATCATGAAAGCCACCCAACAAATGCTGCTGGATTGGGAAGCTGGCAAACCGGAAGTAATTGAATTATGGAAAACCATGAACCAATGGGTGTATAGTGGTTTTGATGCCACCTATAAAAGGATCGGCAGCGATTTCGACATCACCTATTATGAAAGCAATACTTATTTGCTGGGCAAAAAAATTGTACAGGATGGTTTGGATAAAAATGTATTCTTTAAAAAAGAGGATAACAGTATCTGGATAGACCTGACTGCTGACGGACTGGATGAAAAAATTGTGCAGCGTAAAGACGGTACATCAGTTTATATCACACAGGATATTGGCCTGGCAGAACAGAAATATGAGCAGTACCATATTGACCAAAGCATTTATGTAATTGGTAACGAGCAGGACTACCACATGAAAGTGCTGAAACTGATTTGCCAGAAACTGGGCATCGGTAATGCAGCAGGCATATATCATTTAAGTTATGGTATGGTGGAATTGACCAGTGGCAAAATGAAAAGCCGGGAAGGAACGGTGGTGGATGCAGATGACCTCGTGGATGAAATGGTGGCCACCTCCCGGCAGCACACAGAAGAGCTGGGTAAAGTAAAAGACTTTACCGAGGTGGAACTAACAGAGTTGTTTGATACACTGGCATTGGGTGCGATGAAATTTTATTTGTTAAGAGTTGACCCTAAAAAGACAATGGTCTTCAATCCGCAGGACAGCATCGATTTCCATGGCTTTACGGGACCATTTGTTCAATACACGCATGCAAGGATCAAAAGTATTTTAAGAAAAGCAGGTGAATGGTCAATGCTGAATGAGCAATGGACAGCGTTGCTTCCGTTGGAGAAAGCAGTGATCGTGATGGCAGAGCAATATCCCAACATCATTGAACAAGCCTGCAGGGAACACAACCCCTCTGTAATTGCCAACTACGTTTTTCAACTGGCGCAAACATTCAATTCATTTTATACAGAGCATTCTGTTGCCAATGCAGAAACAGAAGAAAAGAAAAAACTGCGTTTGCAATTAGCTACTATGACAGCGACCATTTTAAAAAGCGGGATGGAATTGCTGGGAATAAAAGTACCGGAAAGAATGTAAAAAACGGTGGGT
>JAKQJG010000317.1 GCA_029561305.1 Bacteroidota bacterium
TGCATGCAACTTCCTTTTCTGGTCTAAAAATAGGTAACCTTCGGGATTTACATAAGGAATATGTTTTACTACCATGTTCCAGATAATGACTGCCAGCTTTCTTGCAGTTGCGCTTATAGCGGATACGCGGCCCTTTCGGAAGTTGATCCGCTTGAAAAAATCAGCTAAAGGTGTTGAAGACTTTAAATTCCCAATTGCATTTGCTGCATTTCTTAGTGCCAATTTTAAACGGTTACTGCCTTTGGGTATTTTATTGGATAACACTTTACCTCCGCTGACTTTGTTATTTGGCGACAAGCGTAGCCATGAGGCGAAGTGTTTTGCTGTAGGGAATTTCCTTATTCCGTCAGGTCCAACTTCACTCATCAGGGTCAAT
Organism: Bacteroidota bacterium; assembly: GCA_029561305.1. GTDB lineage: Bacteria > Bacteroidota > Bacteroidia > Chitinophagales > Chitinophagaceae > Ferruginibacter. The sequence continues at coordinate 377 of JAKQJG010000317.1, forward strand.
AGGGTGGAATGGCTGAATCCTTCAATAGCAAGAAGGTCTACTCCTTCAAAATATTGATACCCTGCAAGGTTCAGGTCGATATTTTTAGGATCATTCTTATTGACCCTTTTGTGGGTTTTCTTTTCAATGGTATGCTGTCTTTTGTCGTCATTATCGTGTATGGAATTTTCCAGAAATTTCTTTATTTCAGCATCGCAAGCATCTATCTTATGCTGTAGGGTCTTGTACATATCGAGTTCCTGCTGCAATGCAAAAAGATAGTCTTTTCTGCCATTGGATTGCAGCGCCCGGGCAATCTCTTCTTCGGGTTTCCGACAGTTGAAGTGCCGTAACGCGGCCAGTTTCTCAGGCTGTGTTTCTCCGGCGCAAATAGCCTCCATGATAGCCATACCCGTAAGTCCGCAAATATCATTTACAACCACATCAAGCCGAAGATTAAGCAACCTGAGGTACTTCTGTAATTTCTTTTGTGTATCCGCTGCCATGTCAATCAGGTTGGCGCGGTGGCGGCAATATGTGCGGAGTTGTTCCGTATGCCCATCGGGCAAAAAGCTTCCGGTAAGCAATCCGATGCTGTGGAGCTTTTGGATCCATTGGCAGTCCTGCACATCTGTTTTACGTCCCTTAATGTTTTTGGTGAACTTTCCATTGCAGAGGATTACCTGAAAACCTTGTTGGATAAGTACCGCATAAAGTGATTGCCAATAAGTGCCAGTGCTTTCCATAGCGACAGTTTTAACTTCGTGCTGGGAAAGCCAGTCTGCGAGTGCCAAAAGGTCTTCATTGTACACGCCAAACTCTTTGATGTCTTCGGCTTGCTGCCCCACCGCCACCCAGTGCGATCGGCTGCCTACGTCAATACCCGCAGCATAAGGGTTGACGATTTCCATTGTGATTTTTTTTACTTTTTGATCCATGCTAAAGATTTTAAAATCACGCTAAGGAGCGGCTATAGCAAAGTTTTAAAATATTCTGACCGGGGTTGGCTGTTTAGACCACCGCCACTGAAGTTACCACCAGCCGCTCAACCAGAATGGCACCCGTGCTTGTAAGCAACAGTTATAAAATCGGCCTTGCAAAGCGTGATGGCAATAGTAAAGCCTTGGAGCCAAATAGCAAAATCGAACTGTTTTCGGGGTGGGGGCTACGTTAGCCGGGGAAGTTAATTCGGCGGAATAGAAGGAATGGTATGCAACGTTATGAAATTACCATATGGGTGGCAACCTTTTACCTCTTGATTTATGTACTCCTTTTCCAGGCGGGGGCGCCGTTATGGCTGCTCTCCCTGCTGTTTTTGCTTTCCCCGGTTCCTGTTTTATACATGGTTTACCAGGTGCTTGCCAATGCCGTTTACCATGGCAAACAACTTGAAGAAGGGGAGGAATACGGCTACCAGGACGTGGACAAAAACACCCTTGGCTTGTTTTAAAAAAATAAGGGCCTGTCTAAAAACAAAGATTTTTAGCTTTAACCCTTCCTCCCGACAGGCATAAAGTCACGAACCTGCCTGCCGGCAGCACGGCACACAAAAATTTGATTTTCAATGAATTTTTCTTCGGGCCTTTGAGTCTTTGTGGCTAAAAACCCTTTTGAGACAACCTCTGTTTAACTTTTTAATGAAGGTTGCAGGAATATCTTGTTATTCTTAACCAAGCGACCGCAAACAAAGCAGGGGAATATGGCTGTGAAAAGCCAGCATTTTGGTGTGGCTTCGCTTAAATAAAGATTCGAACCAACTTGTTTTTTTAGGGATCACCAGCAGCATATCTACCTGATGCTTTTCTACAAAACTATGGGTAGCTTCCAGGAAATCTTCATAGCTAACCATATCAAACTCCGGTTTAATGCGCTTAAACATTTCGGCCACCATTACATTGTTGTGAAAGAGTTCCGGATCAAATGCCTTGGGATCGGGGTTGTTGTGCATCACCACCATTTTAGCCTTGGTTGCTTCTACAAAATCGCCAATAGCCACTGCAGGAGTGGTTTTTACTACATCCTTATAATCGCAGGCCCACCCAATAACATTGATAGGCTGCCACCGGCAATCGGAAGGTACTATCAGCACCGGGATGGTGGTATGGTTTACCACATGGGTGGTATTGCTGCCCATGAGTACCTCTTCAAGCTTGCCACCGCCGGTAATGCCCATTACAATCAGATGGGCTTTTACCTCATGCGCAATGGTGTCAATCCGCTCTGCAAGAAAACCAAAATCCGAAATGGTTTCTATGACAAGGTCGGTACCACAAACGGCATGCAATTCTGCTTTATAATGGCGCAGGCCCTCTTCGCTGGCTTTTTGCAATTCCTCGGTTTGCAGCACAGCCCAGCTCATTTCGGTAGCCAATGGCATACTGTAGGCATTGTACAAAATAATTTTTTCAGCACCAATTTCACGGGAAAGGCAGGCGGCATAAATGGCGCTGTTTTTGGCGGTAGTTGAAAAATCAACCGGTACAAGTATGTTTTTCATAGTAAGAAACCTTATTTTTTGCCGTTCATTTATCCGTTTCCGGCAGGTTAAAGGTAGGGTACCATCCTTATAAAAAAACTGACTGTTGTCAATTTACAGTAACAATAACCTATGTATTTTGCTAAAGTCCCGGGAAATTGCCCATACTTTAGTCTATTTGCATAAATATCAAGCATTCAGATGCATAGTTCCACAGAAGCCATTCAAAAATTACAGGAGCAAATTGGTGATTTTGCCCTGCAATCCGA
>JAKQJG010000404.1 GCA_029561305.1 Bacteroidota bacterium
GTACTGGCAACAGAAATAACTATTCCCAGTATTAGGATACCCATAATGATCAGCAGCATATTATTGCCATCCCTCAACTGGTGCAGCCAGGGCACAAATTTTTCTATCAGCAGCACACAGGCATACACCGCCACAATTGCAATACAGGCTGAAATGATGCCGTTAATAACAGCTCTCACATTCAGCGGCTTGATGATAAAACTCCTGGTAGCACCCACCATTTGCATTGTTTTTATTAAAAAACGATTACTGTACATGGCCAGCCGGATGGTGTTGTCGATGGAAACTATTACAATTATAGAGAGGATGATGGCAAAGATGAGAATACCGGCCCCAATATACTTGGTGTAAGAACTGATATTGTTTACCACTTCTGCCGGGTATTGAAACTCAGACATTACGCCAGGATAGTTGGCGTCAAGCGTTTCTTCTAAAGCTTTCAAACTGTCTTTGTTAAGGTAATCACTTTTCACATAAAAGTCAACGCTCTCTGGCAGGGGATTGTTGGTGATGAATTTCTTCCAGCTGCTGTCGTTCTCTGCATTCCACTTTAAAGCGGCTTTTTCCTTGGTAATGTACTCAGCAGACTTTACATAGGGCAACGCAGCCACGTATTTCTCCATCGAATCTACCTGGCTTTTTTTCGCTGAAGGAGCGATGTATGCATGTACCTGTATATTTTCCCTTGCTACTTCGCTCAGCTTTTTGATATTGAGAAAGAACCAGCCAACAATGCCAAATAAAAAGAGTACCAATGCCACACCAACTATTGCCAAAGCATAAGAAGGTTTGCTGCGTTTTACTGAAGTGCTTTTTCCGTACAGTGCCATAAAGGGGTTAGTTTAATGAATGTAATGGTTTAGTTGCTGGTTAGTGCTATCCTTTACGAATGCGGCAAAAGTAAAGGTTTTTACCTGCTTTGATGTACTTTTGGCGACATCAAAAAAACCAGGATTTCAAATATATTTCTTAGCCCATCAGCAGTTGATGTAAGAATGTTAAAATAAAAGAAATGGAATATAAGTTTAACGAAATAGAATGGAAGTGGCAGCAGCAATGGAAAGACAGCAATACCTACAGAGTTTCCAACAACAGCGACAAACCTAAATTTTATGTGCTGGATATGTTCCCTTACCCCAGCGGAGCCGGTTTGCACGTAGGGCATCCATTGGGTTATATCGCCAGTGACATCTATAGCCGGTATAAAAGACTAAAAGGTTTTAATGTACTTCACCCCATGGGCTTCGACAGTTTTGGTTTGCCGGCGGAGCAATATGCCATTGAAACCGGACAGCACCCTGCCGAAACCACCAAAAAGAACATCGCCACTTTCAAGTCTCAATTAGATAAAATTGGTTTTTGCTACGA
>JAKQJG010000337.1 GCA_029561305.1 Bacteroidota bacterium
ATGTATGTTGATGCCAATTTTGATAACAGTAAAATTGCGGCTAAAGATATTCTTGTGTTTGCCCCACAACTGGCAACTTATTTTAAAGGAAATGAAAATGCGGTGATCAACGCAGATGCCGGGGTGAAGGGTTACCTGAGCGATCTTCAAATTCCAGGTTTTGAATTATCCGGAATCGGTAATACGTCAGTAAGTATATCAGGAAACATCAAAGGTCTTCCTGATGTAAACAAAACCCGGTATGACCTGAATGTAAAATCATTTAAAACAACAAAGAAGGACCTGGAAAAATTTCTGCCACCGGGTACTATCCCGGCCACTGTAAGAATTCCAGAGACCATAAATTTGAGTGGAAGCTTTAAAGGACTGGCTACCAGTTTTACAACCAACCTTTTATTGCAAAGCAACAAAGGATCTGCAAGACTTGCAGGTACTTTAAACAGCAATAATAAAACATATGATTTAAACGGTTCGATAAGCAATCTTGATATTGGTTACCTGGTAAAACAGGATACCATGGTGGGTAAGGTTACTATGAGTTTTGCAGCAAAGGGGACAGGTTTTTCTCCGGCGGCAATGAATTCAAAGCTTACAGCTGATATGCAGTCTGCCTTTATAAAAGGTTATAATTATGAAAACCTTGCAGTTACAGCGTCCATGCAAAACGGGCATTTGGATGTAGATGCAGGGATGGGTGATAAAAGTGTTGCATTCAAAATGAGAGCACAGGCATTGATAGATGATAAGTTTGCCACAAATATCAAATTGCGATTGCTGCTGGATAGTATTCTTATGCAACCACTCGGTTTTACTTCCACTGATTTACGTGTGCACGGCAACGTTATTGCAGATATACCCGTTGCAGATATGAAAGCACCACAGGGTACTATTCAAATAGCAGAATTGGTTGTGGCCAATGATGGCAAAAGATACGCAGCTGACACCATCACAGTGACCGCTTTGGCAAGCGATACAGGGCAAGTACTTACATTGCATTCACAGGTGGCTGTTGCAACCCTGGCCGGTCGTTATCACCTGTCAACTATTGCGGCAGGTGTAATGCAAGTAGTGGATAAATATTATAACACCGGGGTTGACAGTACTGTACAATCCAAGGATCAATGGACATTAACCGCAGCAGTAATTCCAGACAGTTTGTTGTTTGCGTTTGTACCGGCGCTGGTGGGTACCGACACCATGACTATGAATGCTTCTTTTGATGGCCCGGCACAAAAATTAGGTTTACTTGTTAAGGCGCCAAGGATAAAAATGGGCGAACAGGTTATTGATAGTCTTACCATAACAGCAGGCAATACCGGTGATAACCTGGCATACAGTGTCTCAGTAAATTCTGTTGGTTCAAAAAGTTTCCGGCTGCAACAGACTAACCTGGAAGGCTACCTGCAAAATGATGCGTTAAATGCACATCTGAATATTAAAGATATTGATGGAAAAGATAAATACCAGCTGGGACTAAATGCAAAACAGGAACCTGGTGGTGTCATCAGGACAAGTTTATCAGATACGTTGATGCTCGACTATGAAAAGTGGAACGTAAGCAACGGTAATTATATTGCTTATGCAAGAGATGGGATAATTGTGCATGAGTTTAATATCAGTAACAGCGGTCAATTGCTAAGTGTACATTCAACAACAGAAAATAAAACTGCCCCGCTGGAGGTAGTACTAAATAACTTTCGGATTAAAACCTTAACCAATATTGCTGAGCAGGATTCATTGCGGATAGACGGATTGCTAAATGGGAACGCAACCATTAGTAATGTAATGACCACGCCCGTTTTTATAGCTGACCTGGCACTGGATACTTTAACATTTAATGCGGATACCGTTGGGAATATTCTTGTTAAAATAGACAACCAGGTGGCTAATGAATTTAATGCTGATGTATCTATTACCGGCAATGAAAATGATGTAAGATTATTGGGTAAATATTTTACAGGTGAAGGCAAGATGGACATGAAGCTGGCAATCAATAATTTGAATATGGCGAGCGTAAGGCCCTTTACTTTTGGTGCCCTTACCCAGGCTGATGGCAGTCTAAAAGGAAACGTAGACATAAAAGGAACAGCCAGCGATCCGGACATAAATGGTCAGCTGCATTTCGACAACGCTCATATTACACCAAAAGCAACAGGCGAAAAATTACTTTTATCCAATGAGGTGATATCGGTTTCTTCAAAGGATATCCGTTTTGATAATTTTACCCTGGCAGATTCAGCTGGTAACAAAGCTTTTATTAACGGCACCATTGTTACGGATGATTTTAAAACCTACAATTTTAACCTCGGATTGACGGCTGATAATTTCCGCGTAATGACAGCTCCACCCAAACAGGATGCTTTGTATTACGGTGATATGAATATGGACGCTGACATATCGGTGAGGGGTACACTCACGGCACCCAAGATCAATGCAGATCTTACCATCAATAAATCCACTGACATCACATTTGTGCTTCCGAGCAGCAGCCCCGAAATAGAAAGCAGGGAAGGAGTTGTAGTATTTGAAGATGCCTATGGTCCCAAAACCGACAGTATTTTTAAAGCTACCATTGACAGTCTCACCCGTATGCCAGAGTTGGCGGGCATCGACCTCACAAGTACATTACAGTCCGACACAGGCGCACAAATAACACTGGTGATAGATCCACGTACCGGTGATGCACTTAAGATAAAAGGCAAAGCCAATCTTGCAGCGGCCATTGATAAGAGTGGCAAAATAAGCCTGACTGGTAATTATGAATTGCAGGATGGTGCATACCAGCTTACCCTTAGTTTGTTAAAAAGGCAGTTTAAAATACAACAGGGAAGTGTGATCACCTGGACTGGTGATCCTATGAGTGCCAATGTGGATATTACAGCTGTTTACATTGCTAACACCCAGCCGGTAAATCTTCTGCAAAGCGAACTGGCCAATCTCTCTGTTACAGATATTAATAAATACAAAGCAAAAGTTCCATTTAATGTACTGCTTAAAATGAAGGGCGAATTGATGAAGCCCGAAATAACTTTTGATATACAATTGCCGGAAAATCAAAAATCAAAATGGTCTGATGTTGACGAAAAATTAGAACAGGTGCGTCGGGATGAGGCAGAACTGAATAAGCAGGTGTTCGCTCTATTGCTGCTCAATCGTTTTGTGCAGGAAAATCCGTTGGAAAATGCTGCAGACGGAACCTCCCTTGCAGGTACTGCCAAATCAAGTGTAAGCAGGATACTGACCGAACAGTTAAATAACCTGGCAGGCAGCCTTGTAAAAGGTGTTAACCTCAATTTTGGTGTTGATACAGAAGACGATTACTCATCGGGTACACCCACCAGCAGGACTAACCTAACCGTAGGCGTTAGTAAAAATTTACTCAATGACAGGCTGCGGGTTAGTGTAGGCAGCAATTTTGAACTCGAAGGACCTGCCAATACCAACCAGGAAGCCAGCAATATTGCAGGTGATGTGGCAGTTGATTACCTGATGAGTAAAGACGGACGCTATACTTTGAGGGCATACCGCAAAAATCAATACGAAGGTGTGATAGAAGGCCAGGTGGTGGAATCCGGTGTGTCTTTTATTTTCAGTTTTGATTTTAACGAGTTCAAACAGATTTTTAATAAAAAAACAGCTGAGCAAAAATCGATTGAAAAGGCGGAGAAGGAGAAAAAAGAAGCATTGGAGAAAGAAGAGCAAATAGAAAAGGGACAAGTGGAGAATAAAAAAACAACTACAGGAAGTGAAAAATAAATTGTTGAAAATATCAGATAAAATGACTGCCATCTTATGGTGGCCTGCCATTGTCAGCATCACGATAGTCATGTCATCCTGCAACAATACCAAGTATCTTCCTAAAGGGGAATCATTATATACCGGTTCTAAAATAAAGTATATATCCAATGACAGCAGTGCAAAAGCGCAGAAAGAAGTATTGAAAGAAGAACTGGAAGCGATCATTTTACCAAAGCCCAATAGTAAGATTCTCGGTATGAGAATAAAACTATGGTTCTATAATATTGCTGGCAAGCCTACAGGAAAAGGACTTCGGTACCTGGTGAAGAATAAATTGGGAGAGCCACCTGTTGTAACAAGTGATATCAATTTTGAAAAGAACAACAGCATCATGATCAACCGTATGCAAAACAGGGGTTATTTCAATGCTGCCAGCGCCTGGGATACCACGACAAAAGATAAAAAAACCACGGCTTTATTTACCGTAAAGCCTTCGGTGCAATACCTGATCGACTCAGTACAGTTTCCTGCCGACTCAAGTGAATTAAGCAAGGCTATCAGGAATGTAACGAGGCGCAGCCGCCTTCGCCGCGGAACGCCGTATGATCTTGACGTAATTAAAGAAGAAAGGATCAGGATCGATACAAGACTGAAACAAAAAGGGTACTACTTTTTTGGTGATAATTATTTGCTGGTAAAAGTTGATAGTACGATAGGTGGTAACAAAGTAAATATGACTTTACAGGTAAAACCAGAGACGCCTCCGCAGGCCAGGTATCCCTACCGTATTGGTGATGTATTAATTTACGCCAATTATAATATTGCAACCGACACATCACTAAAAAAGGAAAATGCCATCCTGTATGATAGCTTCTATGTGGTGGATACCTACAAAAAATTTCATCCACGGATGTTCAGGCGGAATATCCGTTTTCATCCCGGAGATTTGTATAACCGCAATGATCATAATCTTACCCTAAGCAGGCTCGTTAGTCTTGGTGTATATAAATTTGTAAAAGCACGCTTTGAAGAAGTGGACACGGTGAACGACCGGAGGCTGAACACATTTTATTACCTTTCGCCAAACAATACCTATTCCGCTAAAGCTCAGGTTTCGGCACTTACAAAATCGAACAATTCAACAGGTACAGAGCTCACGCTGAGTTTAAAAAACCGTAACGCATTTCGTAGTGCAGAGCAGCTTAGCATCAGCGGTTTCTTTGGTTTGGAAAGGCAGATCGCAGGTCAGCAAAATGTTGGAACCAACAGGTTTGGAGGAAATCTTGATCTCTCTATTCCCCGGATTATTGGTCCGGTGAGGTTTGGCAGAAATAGTGATTTCGTTCCTAATACAAAGATCAACCTGGGGTATGAATATTTCAGGCGCAGTGATCAGTATACATTGAATTCTTACAAAACAAGTTTCGGATGGCAATGGAATACAGCTGTTACAACAGAGCACCAGTTTAATCCCATTTCCATCAACTATGTTGTACCATCTGGTATTACGCCACAATTTAAAGCGGCGCTGGATACCAGTATTACACTGGCACGCAGTATCGAAAGACAATTCATCATCGGCTCCACGTATAATTTTAATTATAACAGCCAGGCAAAACCCAATAACAGCAAGCACAATTTTTATTTTAATGCCAATGCAGATGTATCCGGCAATATCCTGGGGTTAGTAACGGGTGCAGATGTGTTGAATGGGAAAGAAAAAAAGATACTGAATACACCATTTTCACAATATGTCAGGGGCGAATTGGAATTGCGTCATTACCTTGCTTTAGGCAGACCAAGACGTAAAAAAATAAACCAGTTGGCAAGCAGGGTTCTTATAGGAGCCGGCTATGGATATGGAAACAGTACGACAATGCCTTTTATCAAGCAGTTCTTTATTGGTGGCACCAACAGTATCAGGGCTTACCGGGCAAGAAGTCTTGGTCCCGGAAGTTTTTATGCAGGCAATGCCAGTGTGTTGAAAACTTATCTTCCCGATCAGCCGGGTGATATTAAAATCGAAATGAATTCGGAATGGCGCTTTAAAATAATTTCAATTGTGCGGGGCGCATTGTTTGTTGATGCTGGTAATATATTTACCATGCGTGAAGATCCTTCGCGGCCCGGATCAAAATTCACCTGTAATTTTATGGATCAGCTTGCGGTAGGAGCTGGGGTGGGCGTACGTTTTGATATTAATTTTCTCGTGTTAAGAGTAGATGCGGCCATACCGGTTCGAAAGCCTTATGTGTCTGACGGCAGTAAATGGGTATTTGATAAAATTGAATTAGGTAACAGTCAATGGAGGAGGGAAAACCTGATACTTAATCTTGCAATAGGTTACCCATTTTGATTTTTAAGCACTGCTATTTTCAATTGGGAAACTAATATTAAATGTTGAACCATTTCCCAATTCACTTTCAACCCAGATAATGCCACGATGTAAATCCATTATTTCTTTGCAAATAAATAAACCAAGACCGAGTCCTTCTTTTCCGCTTGTTTTTGCAACACGGTAAAACTGGTCAAAAATCCGGTCGAGGTGCTCTTTAGGAATGCCTGGCCCTTTATCACTAACGGACACTTGTATATGATCTCCTAAAATCATTGTGTTAATATTAATAGTAGATTGTTGGGGCGAATATTTCATGGCATTTGTCAAAAGATTTACAAGAACCTGAACAATCTTATTGGCATCAACGGCTATGTTGACGTCTTCAGCAGGAAGGTCAATAGTAATAAAGTGTTCTTTTGACGGAGTACTGTCTACACTGTCTTTTATAATTTTATGAAGACTGCTTTTTTCAATTTTAAAATTGAGTTTCCCGGCACGTATCTTTGAAATGTCCAATAGTTCGCTGATCATCTTGTCCAGCCGCTTCACCTGCTTTCTCATTTGAGGAATCATGTTGTGTAACAAGCCTGGCTCCAACTCCGCAATTTCCAGATAACCGCTGAGTGTGGTTAAAGGGGTTTTTAATTCATGGCTGGCAATACTGATAAACTCATCCTTTTTTGAATTCAATACATGGATGTCTTCATACAGTTGAGAATTGTCAAGCGCAATAGCTGCCTGTATTGCAATGGCACTTACTACTCTTTCGTGCTCTTCTTTAAATACAGCTTCATTGGGGTGTCCTAAAAACAATCCTCCTATTACAATGCCCTTTGGAGAACTTACCGGCACTGCTAAATAACTTACTACGGGAAGATGCCCCTGGGGCATACCCTTATGTGGCGCATTATGGCCGTAACGCGGATCCTTAGTTATATTGTCTGAACGAAAGATGCCATCTCCGGAAAATGTTTTGTTAAAGACCTGTGTGTTCCTCGGCATACCAAATTTTTCAAATGCTTCCCTTGATGCTCCCGATAACGTGTACAGCATATAAGTTTCGCCCGTTGAATCTGTTTTATTTGAAAAGAAGGCGCCAAATGATGCGCCCGTTGTTTCTACGGCAGCATCTGTCACCAATTGAAGAATCGATTCATAATTTAGCTTAGAGGAAATTTTTTTTCCAACTTCATTAATGATCTCCAGGCTGCGTGCGTACTGGCGGATCACCTCTTCATCTTTTTTCTCTCTTGTGATATCCCTTGCAATTTTAGATGCGCCTGTGATATTGCCATTAACATCAACGATGGGGGAAATCGTCAACGATATCGGAATTAATACCCCGTCCTTTCTCACTCTCTCTGTCCGGAAATGCTCTATTCTGTTTCCTTGTTTCAAATTATTTATAATCATTTCTTCTTCATTCCTTAATTTTTCCGGAATGATAAGAAATATATGCTGACCCACCGCCTCTGCTTCTGTATAGCCAAAAAGCTTCTCTGCACCCTTATTCCACGTTTCGATCACGCTTTGCAGGTTCTTGCTGATAATAGCATCATCAGAAGAATTTATGATGGCGGCTAATCTTGCCTCATGCTTATCTTGATCAACACTCATTCTATAAAATTATAACTACGTTTATCTTTTTGCAAATTTCCAGCCGGAAAGTTTCAACAGGTAAGCTAATGTTGGCAGCAGTTTTGAAGAAGAACATGTAAATACTTCTGATGCCACATGTTTTAATTATAGACGATGAAGCGGACCTGCTCGAAATGGTTGGTTATGGGTTGGCCAGGTATGGGTTGACAACCACCTGCGTTCCAAACACAGCCGATTTTTTTCCCATGTTGAAGGCAAAGCCACCCGATGCTATACTAATGGATATTTACCTGGGTTATGCTGATGGCCGCGATATTTGCAAGCAGATCAAACATGACAGCAAATATGCTCATATTCCTATAGTGCTTTATTCAGCCGGTAATATTTCTGATGAATCCATCAAACAGTCAGGTGCAGACGCTTTTGTTGCAAAGCCTTTTGGTGTGCAGGAACTGGCAGAAACACTGATTCATTTGTGCGAACTGGATGCGGCACGGAATACCGCTGGAAAGAGGATGAGCTGAGTTCCAACAATCCACGCAACCAGGAGTTCTTTATCCTTGTATAAATTTCGAACATAACACTGGATAAAGTAAGCTTAGTTAGTTCACTCCAGGCTCGTTGAGGTCATTTATTTGTTGTTTGTAGTCAGAAGGAAGCAGCATGTTTTTAAGCAGCCAATCCATTTTCATCAGTCTGGCAACTTTATATACTGGCACTGCGGGTGATAGAAACGATATATCACTAAAGTGCAAAAGTTCCTTTACTCTTTGAGGCACCACTAATTTCTGCGCCTCCGTCAGCACTTTAAATCTCATGCTTCCTAAGTGTTTTTTGTATTGAAGGAACAGGTCCCGGGTATATTCACTATTCTCCAGGTCTGTCAACA
>JAKQJG010000355.1 GCA_029561305.1 Bacteroidota bacterium
CCGGATGATGTTCCTTGATGGCAGCAATGCCTTCGATGCCATTGTTACAAAGGGCCACAATTTTTATTTCGGGACAGTGCGCCTGCAATTTTTTTTGCAATGCATCCCGGCTGTTTTTTTCATCATCAATCAAGATAGCTGTAAGCATGGAAAGGTTTTAAATGTGTAATAAAACGGTCACTGTTGTTCCTGTTGCGTGCCCGTTTTCATCTGCCAGGTCTTTTATAACAATATCATTTCCTCTTTTTTCATTAAAAAGGTGAATCCGTTCTTTTGTCAATTGCATGCCGTAACTCTGGTGCGAAGGTGTCACACTGTTTTTCTGGCCTGCTTTTTTTCTGCCAATACCATTGTCTTTTATTGTGAACTCCAAAACAGTATTTTTTATTTCCGCTTTCAAAAACAGTTCTCCTTTTCTGTCCGACAAAGGGTTCAATCCATGATGTATGGCATTTTCAATATACGGCTGAATGATAAGCGGCGGAATTTTATAGTGACCGTTTAACAGTTCATCATCGGCCTGTAATGTATAACTGAATTTGTAATTGCTTCTTAGTTGCTCCAGCTCCAGGTATAATTTCAACGTTTCCCAGTCTTTCCAGAATGGCACTACATCGTTTTTGCTATTGTCTAAAATATTACGGATGAGTTTGGCGAATTTGTTCAGGTAGTTACTGGCATTGTCTTTATCATTATCCAGGATAAAATTGTCAATGCTGCTGATACAATTGAAAATAAAATGCGGATTCATTTGTGCTCTTAGTGCCATCATTTCTGTTTCAGCCACCTTTTGTTTGAGCGCTGCCTGCTTTTTTACTGATTGTATTCTCCTTCTGAAAAGATAGAAGATAAAACATGCGGCGAGCAATGCGGCCAGCAGGAGAAACCACCATGTTTTGTAAAATGGCGGCTGAATAACAAACCGGATAGTAAGTGTTTGTGAACTGTCATTTTTCTCCCTTACTTTAAGTACATATTGATTGGGTGACAAATTGGAGAAAGCAACTTTGTTTTCATCGTTCAACGGCAGCCAGTCACCGTTGTTTAACTGGTATAGCAGGAGTGGTTTTTCTTCGTAATCAAGAGAGCGGTATCCAAACTGGAATGACAAATTGTTGTCTTGGTGAGCAAATTGAAAAGCGGAATCAATGCCAATCAACCGGTCACCCATGGTTACCTTGCGTGTATATAATTTGCCCGTTGCTGCAGTGGTGATAAAATCATCAGCATCCCAGGTATAAAAACCATTGGGGGCTGCTAAAAACATGGTTCCATTTTCCCCGGCACTTATAAAAGAAGCATAAATAGTTGCTTCTTTTAATTCTGGAAAGTTGGAAAAAGTTTTTGTTGCCGTATCAAAGCGGCTAAGCCCTTCCGTTGTGCTTAACCATATATTACCTTGGCCATCTTTACAAAGAAAATTACAGGTGTTACCGGCAAGTCCATCATAGCTGCTGTAGCGCTGAAACTTTTTAGTATGGGTATTGATGGCAAGCAACCCGTAATTATAATCAGCCGCATAGATGGTATGGCTGTTTCCTTTTGCCATAGCGGTTATAGCGGCACCTTTTTGCGATGGGGGAATATTGAACGGATAATGGGATATCTTTTTAGTAATAGTGTTATATATGTACATGCCATTATTTTCCATTCCTATCCATAGTTCCTGTTGTATACTGTCGTACAGCATGCTGGCATAGGTGGGCGTTTCGCTGCCCTTGCCAATCGGCAGGTAGCTGATATTTCCGGTGGCGTTGTTATATTCCATGATGCCTTGCAGCCGGTCTCTGATCCAGGTGGTAGTATGGTTAGATTCAATATTTCGCAGTGCGTAAGGATTATTAGAATAAATTTTTGCCGGCAAAGCAATGTTGGTGGCGGTGTTAATGCTTTCTATATAACGATAGAGCGCTTTGTTGGTAGCAAGCAAATAGTGATCGCCAGTCATTTTTTTAAGTGTAAAAAGGTCACCGTTTAAGGGGTTACCTGCATGGTCTTTGATGATTGCTGCCTGGTTGGTTTGGATATTATACAAAACACCTGGCCGGGTGAGATCGCCTAATGCGATGATATTTTGGTTGCCTGCTATTGGATTGATACGTCCCGGATAATGAAACTGCTCAGCTGCTGTTAAGGAAAATATTCTTTTGGAAGGAAAAACCTTCGTAATACCATTATACGAAAGCAGCCAAAACCTGTTGCCGTCTTTTATAAAATTCAGGTATCCGTTCTTTGTAAAAATCCGGGTAAAACTGCTGTCTTCAATAAATGACAAACCCGTTTTATTTTTTTTGACAAACACCGGTTCTTTTTGAGAACAATACACCAGCGTGTCGCCACTAAATTGAGTAATACCGTATGCCCAATCCCAATTGGCTTGCAGCATGTTTTTTTCAGGTGTTTTATAACCGGTCCATTTATCTGAAGCAGGGTCATAACTTATGATGCCATGGTTGTAAGTGCCGATCCATAATATGCCATCGCCATCAATATAATTTAGCTGGCACCCAAAATAGTCTTTAATTCCTGGATAGGGATAGTACCTGAAAGCCCTGCTTTCTTTATGCACACTAAATAACCCATAGGTTGTCATGAGCCAGAACTCGTTGTTGTTTTTTTCTTTTATACATAGCACCACCACCCTTGAATGATTGGCGTCTGCCGGTTTTACTTTATCTGCAAAGGCAGACCAGCCGCTGTTACTGAATTTTTTGGTAACCGGGTCAAATATCAGCAGGCCATAGGAGCAACCAAGCCAGATATTGCCCTTGCTGTCTTCTTCGATACCGGGAAACGAACTGCCGATCTTTGAAATGATGGTGGTGTCTGGTGCATAGTTGCTGAAAGTTTGCGTGTGGGGATGATATAGACTCAACCCTGCCATGGTAGTGATCCACAATTGTCTTTTTCCGTCAATAAACAAATTGTGTATTTCGTTGCTGGCGATGCTGGTACTGTCTGCCGGGTTATTAAAAAAGTGATCGAATGCATTGCCATCAAACCGGTTAAGACCGTTGTTGGTGGCGATCCACAAAAAACCGAAGTCATCTTTTAAGGCATAAGAAACGGCATTGTTGCTGAGGCCTTCTTTTACGGTGTATGTTTTAAATTGGAAAGTTTGTGCATTTACCAGGGCAAATTGCCAACACATACCAATTAGTATTACATACTTCATTCAATAAATATAAATAATAAAGGTTACCGTATGCCACCGCAGCCATCAATTATTACCTGCACTTTATTGCCCTCTGTAACCCTGAAGCCGGGCTGTAATACCACACGGCTTCCGGCATCTAACTTTAAGAAACCGTTGGGCGTGGTGAGGTTCCCGTTAGCAATTAACTGGTTGGTTACTTCCTTCTGTTGAAAACCGGATACGGCAATATTTCCTATTACATCATTGGCCACACAGGAAGTACAGTTGCTGATGCAGGCATTGTTGACTACAAATTGCCGGATGGTATCGCCTGGTAATGTTCCAAAGCCATTGTTAAAATTGTTCCCAACACTTGTCTGGTCACAGTAACTCATAAAGGTGCCCCCGGTGGCGGGGAGCATACCGGTAGCAGTACAGCTGCCTTCCAGCGCAACACAATTATCAATAGGCCCGCCCGGCCAATTGCAGGAATGTGTATGCCAGGAGCTGAACAAATGCCCAAGTTCGTGAACAGAAATATACACCTGGTGGGCAATGGCAGCAGCAGGGAAGTTGCTGTAACTAAGGGTGCCAAAAACAGCCGGGTTTAAATTATTATAAATAAAGCTGCCAAAATTCCAAGCAGGGCTGGGTGATGCAATATAATTTCCACAGGTATTGGGTTCTACAGACTTTGCCCAGCCATAACCACCAGCAATAGCAGCATTCAGGGTTGACCAGTCCAGCAGCATCGCCATATTGCCCCAGTAATTATCGCGGTAAAAATCTGCAAACGATTTGTTGGCCACAGTTGTGCTGGAAGAAACATCAAAAGGATCACTGGCAGTCCATACATTTATCTCAGATATCAGCACATTTAACTGTTCGTTTCTGAAAGCATTGCCTGCGCCATTCCAGATGCTGTACACATAATTAATGGTATTCTGAACATTCTCCCCCCGGTTCCGAAACAAACGGTTGGTACAATCTACAAATACAAAAGTGCATTTATCTGAGGCAGCAAGTGTGCTGTTTACTTTTGAAAAATGTTGCTGCTCCGTTTTATCAACGGGTTTTGTATCGGAAAGACCACAAGTGAAAGGATTGGTTTTATATACAAGATCAGCAGAGTTTAATAAAACATAAGCTCCGTTCTGTCTTGAATCCTGCTCTACGGTAATGGTTTCTCCCGGTAAATACGCAGTAAAGGAAATATAGTCCGGTGCAAGGGTGAGCAGTACATCATGCCTGGCTTGTAGCCCTGCTATTTTGCCCCGGAAAATTTTTGGTAACTCTATGCCTGTTATATAGTCCTTGTTATTGGTTTTTACCCGTACATGGTTCATGGGCATTTCAGCAAGAACAGCGGTGAGCTGCTGATTATTTTTATCTGGTATGGTAATTTCAATAAAAGGGACCTTGTTTTTATACACTTCATTAATGGCGGTGCTGTCAATAATTATTTCTTCAAACTTACCATAGCCCTCTAAGGAAACAACTGCTTTTGTTCTCCAGGCTGTTATTCTTTTTTGCGCTGAACCGATATGAATGAAAGCAAAAAAGAAGCACGATAAAAAAAGGAATACTTTTTTCATTTTTTTTAGTTTTTATATTGGTAAGCGTTCCTTTTCATTTCGGCTAATTCTTTTTTCAAACCGATCACATATAAAGTGAGTTCTTCAATTTTTTCCATCATGCGCTTTTGCACATCACCTACGTGCAGGCCGTTCTTTTCAATTTCTTCAGCAGCCGGAATGTTGGGAAGGTGCTTGTGCAGCTGAATAAATTTTTCCACTTCCTCCAATGAACTTAATTTATAGTCCTTTGCAAAAACATAGTCGGCCCAATTACTTTCCACCACCACTTCTTTACTCCGGATATTTCCATTTACAGACAACCTGTAAGTAGGATCTGTGGTGCCGATACCGACATTTCCATTGGGCAGAATGGTCATTTGTGCCCATTGGGATGCGGTGAAAAAGTGAAGCGGTGCCCCGGCCCCATTACTAACGATGCCGCCTGTACCAACATAACAGCCTTCACTATTGGCACTCCTTCCGTTTCCACCAAAGAAAGTATGGAGATTGTATGTGGAGGTACCCGCTGCCCAGCCAACAGATTCATTGGCCACCCGTATTTCAAGTTTGGCAAAAGTGGGTGAGTAGTTGGTGCCAATGCCTACATTGCCGCCATAAGGATTCAATACAACCGGTCTGAATGAAGTACCACTGAATGTATAGGTGTGGCCTTGTATATTACTGCCGTCAATAGTAATGGTTTGCCCATTGCCATTTTTATTGGTGAGTGATAATACCCCACCGTTAAATCCGATGATACCAGAAATATCCATTGCGTTGGCAATAGCAGAAAGGTTGCCATTTACCTCCAGTTTACTGGCAGGATTGGAAACACCGATTCCAACATTACCCAGGCCAGCTTCGTCGTTGAGAATAACATGCGAAGCGGCATTACCACCCCGGATATACGTATTTTGGGTGCCTCCTGTACCTGGATAGTTAAAGTGGGAAGTAAAAGCATCACCGGTGAATGACGCGGTACCCCAGGTACTGGTACCCACCACACAAAGAGGCGCCAGCGGGGTGGATGTGCCAATACCTACCCTTCCATTGTTGTTGTTGTAAATATCGGTTCCGTTTAACGACCAGTTACTGCTGCCGCCACTGCCACCGGTACCCATTTCAATCCACCCGCTGCCGTTATAATACCAAAAGCTATTCGTATTTGTATCATACACCTGCAGGCCGGCAGCCGGGCTTGCAATGGCGGTTCTTTGTGCAGAAGTTAATCTTGGTATCAATAAGCCCTTGTTGGTACTATTGATGTGCAGCATGGCACTGCTGGATGGTGTAGTGGTACCGATGCCCACGCTTTGTGCAATGCTGGTTTTATTAATTACTATTATCGCCAATAAACATGCAGCGAAAGTTGATAGCTGTTTCATGATGTATTTATTGTTGTTGAAATTTATTATCGTGTGTCTGAGTAACGGAAATAGTCGGAATCAATCATAAGCCATTTGCTGCCATTGCTTTGCAGCGTACATGATTTTCGTTCTGATTCATCTACGGTATTGGCTGCAAGCGACTGGTAAGCGAACAACTCCGTAACAGGGGAATTATTATACAATACAAGTACCGTGCTCCTGCCACTTAAAGACCATGGTAATGCAACGGTAGTAATATGATAGATCCTCCCTTTTCTTGCTGAGGCTTCCGGCAGGTACACGTACACAGTGCCACTATGCCCATTGCTGCAATCAATCACCAGCGTATAATCCTGGTCGGTAAGATTTTC
>JAKQJG010000371.1 GCA_029561305.1 Bacteroidota bacterium
CCGTTTGGTAAAAGCAGTTGTAAAAAAGATCGAGTACAAACTGGATGTAAATTCATTGCTGAAACTGGATGCGCCGGAAAAAGCATCGCTGAATGATATTGTGAAAGCCACTATCAAGACAGCATCGTCTATTCCTTTTGATTCCTATAAAAAATTAAGGGCCAACGGTGGGGCAATATTGATAGATGAAACCAGCAACGTAACGGTGGGAGCGTGTATGATTGAAGGAGTTGTCAGTGGGAAATAGGCAATTGTCAATAGGCAATAGGCAATGAGCAACTGGCAAGGAAGCAAAGAGGCAAAAAGCAAAGAGGCAAGGAACCAAAGAGGCAAAAAGCAAAGAGGCAAGAAAGCAAAGAGGCAAAACTATTATAAACAATGATAATTTGAAAAAGCAAGAAGAAACCAGAAATTATGAGGAACAAATTCACCATTGACAATTGACTATTCACCATTCACCATTGACTATTCACCATTCACCATTGACTATTCACCATTCACCATTGACTATTCACCATTCACCATTGACCAAAAAATGAGCGCCAACTTTATAAGCAAACTGTACCAGCAGCATCAAAAATCAAGCAAGACCTTTCCTGACAAGGCATTGTCGGCAGAGTTTATTGATGGCTTTTTTGAATTTTTGTTTATTCCGGAAAGACAGAAAAAACATTCAGAGTTTGAATTGTCCAAAGAACTGGAATCTTACAAAAGTCACCTCTCTACATTGATCTATGATGTGATTGGGGATGGAAACAGAACGCAGGAAATAACAAATAAATTCTTTGATGAAGTACCGGAGATATTTGATGCTTTATTAAAAGATGCGGAAGCCATCATAGAATTTGATCCGGCAGCTGAGTCCATTGAAGAAGTTTTGGTTGCGTACCCGGGATTTTATGCAACGGCGGTTTACCGCTTGAGTCACCAGTTATGGGAACAGGGTGTAAAGATCTTACCCAGGGTTTTTTCTGAATATGCTCATGGCAAGACGGGCATAGATATCCATCCTGGTGCCAGTATAGGAGAATCATTTTTTATTGACCATGGAACTGGAATAGTGATTGGGGAAACAACCGTGATTGGAAATAAGGTAAAAATATACCAGGGCGTTACGTTAGGTGCGCTGAGTGTAAACAAAAGTGAATCGAAGTCAAAGCGGCATCCAACGATTGAAGACAATGTTGTTATCTATTCAGGTGCCACCATTTTAGGCGGTGATACAGTGATTGGAAAAGACAGTGTGATCGGTGGAAATGTTTGGCTAACAAACAGTGTTTTGCCAAGATCAATTGTATATCATAAGAGTGAATCAACCATAAAAGATCTGCATCAGCCCATGCCGGATGTGTTGAATTTTGTGATATAGATTGTAGATGATGATTGCAATTTGGATGATGATTATTTTGATTGTAGGATTGATATGATTGAGTTAAAATAAATCAAGTTCTTTCAGTCAGTAGGGGCGTAATATTGGTAGCGGCGGGTGAATCCCGCCGTGAAAATGAAAAGATAAATGACGGGGGACGATGGCGAAGCCATCGTTGCATAATAAAAGGTGGAAATAGGTAAATGTTGAATGAATGCGCAAGAATACGTCTCGTTCCCCGATGTAAACTGCACCAACGAAAACCTTTAACGATTAAATGGTTGTAAAAAAATAAAATCAACAACATGAAAGCAAACAGTATTTTAGAAACGATCGGCAATACACCGCATGTGCGTATCAACAAATTATTTGGCGACACACATGAAGTATGGATAAAATTGGAAAGAACCAATCCAGGTGCAAGCATTAAAGACCGCATTGCGCTGTCGATGATTGAAGATGCAGAACAAAAAGGATTGCTCAATAAAGACAGTGTGATCATTGAACCAACTTCTGGCAACACCGGCATTGGTTTGGCATTGGTAGCGGCAGTGAAGGGTTATAAAATTATCCTGGTGATGCCGGAAAGTATGAGCATTGAAAGAAGAAGATTAATGTCGATATACGGTGC
The DNA here is from genome assembly GCA_029561305.1 of Bacteroidota bacterium. GTDB lineage: Bacteria > Bacteroidota > Bacteroidia > Chitinophagales > Chitinophagaceae > Ferruginibacter. The sequence continues at coordinate 2,001 of JAKQJG010000371.1, forward strand.
CGAGTTTGTACTCACGCCAAGGGAGAAGGGAATGAAAGGCGCTATCGAAAAAGCAACTGAGTTAGCTTCCGCCACGCCAGGTGGGTGGATGCCGCAGCAGTTTGATAATCCTGCTAACGTTGACGTACACCGCAAAACCAGCGCAGAAGAAATTGCGGCTGACTTTCCCGAAGGAATTGATTATTTAATTACCGGTGTTGGTACCGGCGGACATATCACAGGTGTGGCAGAAGTGTTGAAGCAGAAATTTCCTGGTCTGAAAGTGTTTGCAGTAGAACCAGAATTGTCCCCCGTACTGAGCGGTGGCACACCTGGTCCGCATCCATTGCAAGGTATTGGTGCTGGTTTTGTTCCATCTATCTTAAATAAAGGTATTATTGATGGAGTGATACAGGTAAGTAAAGACGAAGCATTTTCCTACGCACAACGCTTTGCAAAAGAAGAAGGCATATTAGCTGGCATTTCAACGGGAGCATCATTAGCCGCAGTCGCAAAAAAATTACCAGAATTGCCTGCTGGCTCCAGGGTGCTGACATATAATTACGATACGGGCGAAAGATATTTATCTATAGAAGGCTTGTTTTAACCGGTTCCTGCAGGTGTACTAAGCAAACAACAAAAATTTTCGCAATAACTATTTTACTAAACAGTGGGTTATGAAAAACAAAATCGGGAAAGTTATATTAGTTGGTGCTGGCTGTGGCGATCCGGAACTGATCACCGTGAAAGCTGTCCGCTGGTTGCAGGAAGCAGAAGTGGTTTTGACCGACCGCCTGGTGAGTAAGGACATTTTGAGAGATTATGTTAGTAAGAATGCAGAAATTATTTATGTTGGCAAGCAATGCCGCCGTGGGTTCAGTACACCGCAAAAAAGTATCAATGAGTTGATTGTTCAGTTTGCCAATGAGGGGAAATTGATAGTGCGCTTAAAAGGAGGCGACGTCTCCCTATTCTCGAATGTGCTGGATGAACTGGAAACAGTTGTTGAAAATAATATTCCCTATGAGATTGTACCGGGTGTGTCTGCTGCCATGGGGGCAGCAGCATATGCTGGTATTCCATTAACCGCAAGGGGTTATTCTACGGCAGTGAGGTTACTGACTTTTTATAAGAATGATGTGGTAACGGAAGCCTATTGGAGAGAACTGGCGAATACAGATGACACCCTGGTGTTTTACATGTCGTCCGAAACATTAGACGGCGTGGTGGAGAATTTATTAAAACACGGAATCACCGGAGATAAATTATTGGCTGTGATTGAACAGGCTACAACACCAATGCAGCAAGTGCATACAACCAGTTTGATTGGGTATGAAAATATATTGAAAGGAAAGGCTTTTGCTTCACCAACGCTGGTAATGATCGGCAAAGTGGTGGCCTTACAGGAACGATTTGCATGGGTGGAGAATGCAAAGGAAACAGAGGAGTATTTCAAACCCGCAGAAGACCTGCAGTTCGAACAACTGATCAACGACAGCTTACACACAAACAATAAAAACCAACAACACTGAAATGCTTGGAGATAGTAAACTCAAAACATTCCTGGATCTAATCAATACTTCTACAAAAGATGAATTGATATGGATCAATGGTTATTTGAATGCAATAGTACAGGGAAAAATCCTGTCTGCTTCGCCGGTGGCTGTTGCGGAAGCCGCAGCTCCTGCAGTAAATAAAATTACCATTGTTTATGGAACCGAAACCGGTAATTCAAAACGGCTGGCTACTGAGTTTGCAATGAAAGCGAAACAAAGCAGGATCATAGCAAAAGTTGTTGGGATGGATCAATATAAATTGGCAGACTTGGCAAAGGAAGAGTATTTGCTTGCTGTGGTAAGTACTCACGGTGAAGGTGAGCCGCCTTTGGCTGCCAGGAAATTTTACGACCACATTCATAATAATGGCTTCCGGTTAGAGAAATTAAAATACAGTGTACTGGCATTGGGAGATACCTCTTACCCGTTGTTTTGCAAAACCGGGGAAGATGTGGATGAGCAATTGAATAAACTCGGCGGAAAGAGAATTGTACCGATACAGAAATGTGATATTGAATATGAAGAAGAAGCGAATAACTGGTTTAGTAACGTATTAAAGGAGCTGACTGTATCAAAAAAGGATACAAAAATTGCTTCGGTGCCCGCAGGTATACCATTGCCTGCAAGGAAAACAGGCAAGCAGGTATATGAAGGAACTGTTACAGCCCACATCAATTTAAATGACCGGGGCTCCAATAAAACTACCTGGCATATTGAGCTGACCGCAGACAACCTGCAATATCAATGTGGTGATTCTATCGGTATTTTACCAGAGAATGATGCACAGATGGTGACGGATATTATCCAGGTAACCAATGCAGATGGAAATAAATCTGTTGAGTTCAAAAAAGAAAAAGTGACCGTGTATGAATTGCTGAAGCGTAAAGTGAACATAGTTTTTTTAACCGAGCGTTTAGTGCAGCAATATGCAACTGTTACAGGGTATGCCATTCCTGCCGGAAGGGCAGATTTGCTTGACCTCGTAAAAAAATACCCGGTAAAAAATGTGGCTCAGTTTGAAGAGATCATTGTTGGTCTTAATGGGATGTCTCCAAGATTGTATACCATTGCGTCTTCACCGGCAGCGCATGAGGGAGAAATGCACATTGTTGTTGCAAAGGATATTTATGAAGTTAATGGTAAAAAAAGGGTGGGACTTTGTTCTGATTTTCTCGGGCAATTTAAGATCGGGAAAAAGCAGCAATTTTTCGTTCAACCGAATAAGCGTTTCAAATTGCCCGCAGAAAATAAAGATGTGATCATGGTGGGGCCGGGTACTGGAATTGCAGCGTTCCGGTCTTTTTTGGCAGAAAGGGATGCAACAGGCGCCAGTGGAAGAAACTGGTTATTTTTTGGAGAGCAACATTTTGTTTCCGACTTTTTGTACCAGACAGAAATTCAGAATTGGTTTGAAACAGGTGTACTTTCAAAAGTAAGCCTTGCTTTTTCAAGAGACCAGCAAGAAAAGATTTATGTGCAGCATAAGATGCTGGAACATGGAGAAGAATTATACAACTGGCTGAAAGCTGGTGCTTCCTTTTTTGTTTGCGGGAAAAAGGATCCCATGAGCAGTGATGTAGAAAAAACATTGTTGAGTATCATAGAGCAGTATGGTAACAAAACACCAGAAGGTGCAAAAGAATATTTAGAAGAACTGGAAGAGAGCGGCAGGTATGAGAAGGATGTGTATTAATCCCTCCGTCCGTTAGCTAACGGAGAACCAAAGAAGAAAGTTAGCGAAGAATGTACAGACATTTTATTCAATGCACTAAGCCCCGTAGGGGCGATATATTGGTATCGGCGGGTGAAACCCGCCGATAAAAAAGAGAAAATGAATGACGAGGGACGATGGCGAAGCTTTCGTTAACAATACAATGTGGGAGAAGATGAATGAAGAAGTAAAGTACAAGAGTGCGACGCCAATGCAGTTGACCAAAGAAAAAATGTTCGTAACAAAAAATAAAAAGCAGTCCCCCTTTAGGGGATAGGGCAACATGAGCAAACCATCTGCAATAGAAGGAATAAAAATAGCCAGTGATGGCTTAAGGGGCAGCATCAACGAAAGCCTGAAAGATGAAATTACCGGCGCCATCCGTGAGGATGATAAAGCCGTGATAAAATTTCATGGCATGTATGAACAGGATGACCGTGACAGGAGAGAGGAGAGAGCAGAAAAAAAACTAGACCGGTTGTATTCTTTTATGATCCGGTTGCGCCTGCCTGGTGGTTTTTTACCACCAGAAAAATGGATCGCCATGAACAATGCAGCGGATGAACATTCCACTGGCGTAATTAAGATTACAACGAGACAGACAGTACAGTTGCATGGTATTTTAAAATCGCATATCAAGCCAACCATCAGTTCTTTTAATGAAGCCAATCTCGATTCTATTGCCACCTGTGGAGACATCAACCGCAATGTAACTTGCGCTTCTCATCCCAAACAATCGGCTGTACATGCAGAGGTATTTGCGTATGCTGATAAGATAAGCCAGTTGCTGATGCCGAAAACAAAAGCATACTATGAAATCTGGCTGGATGAAGAAAAAATTGTGGATAAAAAAGAAGAGGAAGATCCCCTGTACCTGGATAAGTATTTACCAAGGAAATTTAAGATCGGCATCGCCATTCCGCCGAATAATGACAGCGATGTGTTTACAAATGACCTGGGTTTGATCGCCATTATTGAAAACAATGAACTGAAAGGATTTAATGTGGCAGTAGGCGGAGGGTTATCCACTACTCATGGCAATGCAGAAACTTATGCAAGGCTTGCAACTGTAATAGGGTATGCACCACTGGACAAAGTGCTGAAAGTGGTGTATGAAGTGGTGACCACCCAACGGGATTTTGGAAACAGAAGCGACCGTAAATTGGCAAGATTAAAATACACGGTTGACAGAATGGGTATTGATCACTTTAAAGCTGAAGTGGAAAAGCGTTGTGGGTTTACTTTAGATGATACAAAGCCTTATACTTTTACTACCAGGAGTGATTATTACGGCTGGCACCAGGGAGAAAACAATTTATGGTATTATACGGTGTTTGTTGAAAATGGCCGTGTGCTGGATGATGAGAAACTGGCAATGAAAACAGCACTGCTGGAAATTGCAAAGACAGGTAAATGTAATTTCCTTTTTACAGCAACGCAAAATGTGATTGTTGCAGATGTAAAGGAAGAGGACAAAGCGGCCATACAATTACTGCTGGAGCAATTTAAAATTATTGAGCATACTGAAGGCGCTTCATTAATAAAGAAAAATTCCATCGCTTGTGTTGCATTGCCAACATGCCCCCTTGCATTAGCAGAGGCGCAACGCTATTTGCCATCTTTGCTGGAAAAGATAGAACCACTTACCAAAAGATATGGTATTGATGATGAAAATATTGTTATTCGTATGACGGGCTGTCCCAATGGCTGCGGAAGACCTTATGCTGCTGAGATTGGTTTTGTTGGCACGGGTCCCGGTTTGTACAATCTTCATATCGGCGGCGACAACCAGGGCGAAAGGCTGAATATAAAATATAAAGATTCATTGGATGAGAAAAATATTCTGACCACATTGGAGGGATTATTCGCTGTGTATAAAAATGAAAGAGTTAAAGGAGAGCGCTTTGGTGACTTTGTGATGCGGCGGCAACTGGTGTAAAAGGAAAACAATTAAAAGTATTGGCATCTTTGATGAGGTGCCTTTTTTTAGCGGCATCCTGCTCCTGTCAGAGTGGGACTGTCCAGAATGAGCAAGATCAATTTTTTTCATGATAATGGTCAGTTCAACTTTTTGAGGCAAAAAATATATTTGCCATTATGAATATTCCTTCATCATTACTGCAAAAATACAATATCCCTGTACCCAGGTATACCAGTTATCCAACAGTTCCTTTTTGGAATGAAACGATTGATGAAAGGGAGTGGAAAAATGTTTTTAATGAACAGTTTAGCATTCACAACACTGCTGCCGGAATAAGTCTTTACCTGCACCTGCCATTTTGTGAATCGCTTTGCACTTATTGTGGCTGCAATAAAAAAATAACTGCCAATCATGGCGTGGAGAAAGAATACATGGCTGCTATCGAAAAAGAATGGCAACTGTATTTGCAGTTGATGGATGAAGCACCGGTCATCAGGGAACTGCATCTGGGTGGCGGAACACCAACTTTTTTTTCACCCGAACATTTAGTACAACTGCTGGAGAAAATTTTCTCCCAATCAAAGATCCATCCTTTACATGAGTTTAGTTTTGAAGGTCATCCCAACAATACCAGTAAAGAACACCTGCAGGCTTTATATGAACTGGGTTTCAGGAGGGTGAGTTATGGTGTGCAGGATAATGATCCTGAAGTGCAGCGCATTATCAACAGGATTCAGCCAATTGAAAATGTGCAAAGGGCAACTGATATTGCAAGAGCAATCGGTTATCAATCGGTAAATTTTGATCTCATCTATGGATTGCCATTACAAACAGAAGAAAGTTTAGAGAAAACCATTTTGCAGTGCATTGCAATGAAACCTGACCGTATCGCTTTTTACAGTTATGCTCATGTGCCCTGGACAAGCAGGGGACAACGCTTGTTTGATGAAAACGATCTGCCATCAACCGAACTAAAAATGAAATTGTACCAGTTGGGTAAACAACTGTTTGCTGCCCATGGCTATGTTGATGTGGGCATGGATCATTTTGCGTTGCCCACTGATGACCTGTACTTAGCCAGGAAAGAAGGAAGATTGCACAGGAACTTTATGGGATATACCACACAACAAACGAAATTGCTGGTTGGACTGGGTGTGTCGAGTATCAGTGATATCGGTGTGGCTTATGCACAAAACGAAAAAACCATTCATGACTATTATGCGATATTACAGAAAGGCCAACTTCCTGTTATGCGGGGATTCTTTTTGAATCAGGAGGATATTGCTTTTAAAAAATATATTCTTGATATCAGTTGCAATGGAAAGACATTTTTTAAAAAAGAAGATCTGCCTATGCTGAACCAGTATGTATTTACTGAATTGAATAAACTGGAAGAAGACAAACTGGTGTTGTGGAATCAAAGAGGACTGCAATTAACGGAGTTGGGTAATCATTTTGTAAGAAATGTTTGCCGCGCTTTTGATCTGCATCTGTTGCGTACACAAAGGGAAGTTGCAGGCCCAACATTCAGCAGGGCTATTTGATATCATACCCAAAGATGGTTTTATGGATGTAAGTACTTTTTCCTCTTTTAGTTGTAGTCCACTTTATATTTTTGTAAGGGTATTTAATATCCATCGAATCCGTATTGTCGTTAGTCTTAATGGTTAATTTTTTCTGAGCAAATTGGTACGGATACTCAATAAATGGAGTAATATAGGCAGTTGATTGAGGGGGTATTATCAATATTGCTTTGGTACTGTCGGCCGAAAATTGTAAAGTTTTATTTAGCTGAGCTAGTGTATGTTTATCTATTTCAAGAATATCATTACTGAATTTTACACTGTCCCATGGCTTGTGATAATATTCAATTAGATCTTTTTTAAAGTCAATTGTAATATACGCACTATCCGTATGGTAATTCCTTACAAAAATTTTATAGTGTGTTGCAGGGCATCCATACAGTAAAAGCGACAGTAAAATGAAGGGAATACATTTAATATGATTAATCAATTTCAAGTATTACAATTGATTTTTATTTCGGATAGCTTTGTAAATTTTAATCGCACTCATTAATATAATTATAAATAATACCAGTCCCGCCAGTCCATATATCCAGCTCATACTATTTTTTACAGTAACGATCATAACGACTGCAACTAATAAAATAGTAGCCACTTCATTCCAGATACGCAATTGATTGGATGAGTATTTAAAAATGCCTTTCATCTCATCATTATAAATTTTCTGCAAAGTGAATTGATAGGCATACAGGGCAGCTACAAAGCCAAGCTTTATCCAAAGCCAGGACGGAACACTGCCCCAAAGGAACGCTATCCAGGTGCCAAAAATTAATGTGAGAATCGCCGAAGGCCAGGTAATGCCATACCAGAGCCTTTTTATCATAATAGAAAACTGGTTTGTAAGAATAGATCTTTCCGGCTCGGATTTTTCATTCGCTTCTGTATTGTAAATAAATAATCTTACAATATAGAACATACCTGCAAACCAGGTAACGATGAAGATGATATGTAGGGCTTTTACGTATTGGTACATGTACAAATGTCTAATGTAGGATGTATGATGTCTGATGTTCTATGGTCAATGCATGCCTTTTATTTCTTTTGCTCTTTTTTTAGTTTGTTTGTTTTGTCGGTTGCAGCGAAAATTGCAGTCAATTCATTTGCCTTACTTATAAGCCTGTCAACTTCAGGATTATTTATAAGTGCAGCCTCTTTTGTTACTTGTAACCAATAGTGACTTTCATAGGCTTCCTCTAATACGATTTCGATTTTATAAGTAAAATCATCGTCGGATTTTGCTCTTACAGAGGCACGATAATTTGCACCTACTGAGCCTGCTGATCTGATTACCTGTTTTGCAGTTTCATAGCCTGCTGCATTTTTTGGGAACTGTCCACATAATTTTATCACATCTACAAGGAATTTCCGTGTTCTGTCTTGTAATTCTTTTCGGGTCATAGTTTGTTTGATTTAGATTAAAGCGATCAATTTACTCACCATTTAGAAAGGTAACATAAATAGCAACACGCTTTGCTCTCCAAAATCTTACATCCGCCATCCTACATCCGACATTCTTCATATTATCATTTCCCTCTTTTCCTCCCTGATATCCGTTATCCATTTCTCCAGTGTTTCCACCCACAAAGGATGAACATTTAAACAAGGTATCATTTTATACGTTTCGCCGCCTGCTTCTATAAAAGTTTCTTTGCCTCTTTCTTCCAGTTCTTCCAGTGTTTCTAAACAATCACTCACAAAAGCGGGTGATATGATAAGCAGTTTTTTAATGCCTTCTTTTGGCATTTGCTCAAGGCGTACATCCGTAAACGGTTGTAACCAGCCTTTGCCCAATCTTGATTGAAAAGCAATACTGAATTTTTCTTTCGGAATATTCAACGCTTCTGTAACCAGCCGGGTGGTTTCAAAACATTGATGACGGTAGCAGGTTTTATGTGCTGCTGAATTTACGTTACAGCAATCTCCCACTTTTTGACAATGTGATCCAGTGGGGTCTACTTTAACCAAATGCCTTGCAGGAATACCATGATAGCTGAACAAAATGTGATCATAAGCTTCTTTTAAATAGGGTTTCATATTTTCCACCATAGCATTGATGTAGTTGGCCTCATCATAAAACGGTTTGATGAAGGATAACCTGAAAGAATAATTATGCTTTGTATAAATTTCTTTGGCATATTCTACTGCTGTTTCATAAGATGCCATTGCGTAGTGTGGGTATAACGGAATAGCAATCACTTCTTCTATTTGTGGATGCTGTTGCAGCAAATTATCAAAGGCTTCTTTAGGAGAAGGGCTTCCATAGCGCATCGCAATTTCAATTGGTTCCTCTATTTGCTGTTGAAGGGCTTCTTGTAATTGTTTTGTCAGTACTACCAACGGTGATCCCTCTTTTGTCCAGATGGTGCTGTATGCTTCGGCAGATTTGGGTGCCCTGAATGGAACCACAAAGCCCTTTACGATCAGCAAACGCAGCAAGTAAGGCACATCGATCACCCGGCCATCCATTAAAAACTCATTCAGGTAGCGTCTTACATCTTTTACTTCTGTAGAATCTGGTGAACCCAGGTTCATTAATACAATTCCTTTTTTTGCAGCCATAATTTAGGGATAGTTATGTATAAGTTTAGTTTAACGGCACCAGTTCAATACTGTCAACGATAGCAGATCGGAAGCAGCGCATTTATCCAGGTCTTACTGCCATGAAAAATAACTATTCCCCATCTTCTTTTGTTCAGTTCAGGATCAATTGCCCGGCAGCAAAAATAAACGTTCATTTGGATTAATAGTTCGCCATGACTTATATCAACTTTTCGTCTGATGCAACTCATACAACAAAATGACAGTTCCATGACAAAGAAATTAGGTTACAGCAGCTTCCAAAAGTATTTTTGTGGCCTAATTGATCTGAAAAAAATATGCCTGAAACCAGGGGAGATATAACCAACTTTTTTATTGCCGGCATCAACTATAAAAAAACGGATGCTGCCATCCGTGGCCAGTTTGCTGTTACCAATGAGCAATACGAAAAATTGCTGGCACTTGCACCCCAATTCAATATTAAAGAATTTTTTGTTCTGTCAACCTGCAACCGTACCGAGATTTATGGATTTGCAGAAAATGCTGCTGCACTGATCGATTTGTTATGTACACAAACAAAAAGCGATGCAGCTGTTTTTGAAAGCCTTGCATATATTAAAAAAGATAAGAAGGCGATACAGCATTTATTTGATGTGGGAGCCGGACTGGATTCCCAGATATTAGGGGATTATGAAATTTTAGGCCAGATAAAAATGGCGGTGAAGTTTTCAAAAAAAGCAGGCTTTGTTGGTGCTAACCTGGAGCGTTTGATCAATGCTGTGATTCAGTGTTCTAAAGAAATCAAAACAAATACAGCTTTGAGCGGTGGTACAGTATCAGTTTCTTTTGCAGCAATACAGTTTATCAAAGAAAATATACAGCAGGTTGCCAATAAAAAAATATTGTTGGTAGGCACTGGTAAGATCGGCCGCAACACTTGTAAGAACCTGGTTGATTATTTAGAAACAAAGAACATTACCCTTATCAACAGAACGGAAGAGAAAGCTGCTGACCTGGCTGCAGAATTAGGATTGCGTTCAGCAAATGCTGATGCGATAATGAGTGAAGTGAAAACAGCAGATATTATTTTGGTGGCTACCAGTGCAACTGAACCCGTGCTGTTGAAAAAGCACCTTGAAAATGCCGGCGAAAAATTAGTGATCGATCTGTCTATACCTTATAATGTGGAAACGGCTGCTGCTGAACTGGACAATGTGCGTTTGGTAAATGTAGATGAGTTGTCAAAAATAAAAGATGCTACATTAGAAAGCCGCCGTGCTGAAATACCCAAGGCCAATTCCATCATCTCCCATCATATCAACGAGTTTTTAGACTGGCAGGCAATGCGCAAAAACGCACCTGTACTAAAAGCTATGAAAACCAAACTGCAGGCAATGCATCATTGCGAAATGTATATTGCATACAGCTGCAGGGTAAACGCTCCTCTAACTACAGCAACTTCCATTCAGAAAGTGATCAGTGGCATGGCAGTTAAAATGAGGACAGATAGCAAGCCTGGTTGTAACTTTATTGCCGCTATCAATGAATTTATTGCCACGGGCACCAATTAATCATGAACAAGGTTATACGAATCGGAACAAGGGAAAGCCAGCTGGCCGTTTGGCAGGCTATCAAGGTTCAGCAGTTATTACAGCAGCATGGTATTTCCGCTGAGTTAGTTTACATCAAAAGCGAAGGGGATATCGACTTACAGACACCCTTATATGAAATGGGTGTGCAAGGCATCTTTACAAAAAGCCTTGACATCGCTTTACTCAATAATAAAATAGACATTGCCGTTCATTCCATGAAGGATGTACCGGTACAACTGGCTAGAGGGATTGTGCAGGCTGCTGTGCTGGAGAGAGCTTCTTATAAAGATTTGTTGGTTTATAAGGACGCTGAGTTTGTCAATAGTCAATTGTCAATTGTCAATGATGAGCTTTTGAGTTCGAAAGAGCCATTCACCATTCACCATTCACCATTCACTATCGCCACCAGCAGTATCCGCCGTAAAGCTCAGTGGCTTAACCGTTATCCCCATCATACCATTGAAAATCTCAGGGGAAATGTAAATACAAGATTGCGTAAAGTGGAAGAAAGCAACTGGAATGGTGCCATCTTTGCTGCTGCCGGTTTGGAAAGGATCCATCTACGCCCACAGAATAGTATTGAATTAGACTGGATGCTGCCTGCACCTGCACAAGGCGCCATCATCGTTGTTTGCAGGGAAATGGATGATTTTTGTTTAAGCGCATGCAGCATTTTTAATGATGAAGCAACTGCCATGTGCACCAAGATCGAAAGGGATTTTTTAAAAAAACTACTCGGTGGCTGCTCTACACCCATTAGTGCTTTAGCTGAATTAAAAGGAGAAGAATTAAGCTTTAAAGGAAATATTTTATCGGTTGATGGGAAGGAAAAAGTGGAAATTGAAAAAAGAGTTAACATAAAGGACTCATTGTTGTTAGGTTATACAGCCGCCGGCGAAATATTGAGTAACGGGGGTGATAAAATTATGGAAGGCATAGCGGCTGCTAAAAACCTATAAGGTCTTTAGGCGCTGGCCGGCCGGGAACCAAACCTTATAGGTTTGGAAGGCACTTTTAAATTATAGAACAGATTGATGCAGCAAAATAAAGTATCCATATTATGCACAAGGCCTTTAACCAAAGCGCTGATTGAAGAAGCTGCGGCCGCAGGAATAGAGATTGATGAAATACCTTTTATCGAAACTGAGAGTATTTTATCCGTGGAAGTACAGCAGGAAATAGAACTGGTATCAACTGAGATTGCCACGGTTGTTTTTACCAGTATGAATGCAGTGGATGCGGTCACCGTTTTTTTAGATGGGCATCAACCAGAGTGGACCATTTATTCTATAGGAACAGCAACAGCAAGATTGATAAAAGAATATTTTGGTGAAGAAAGAATTGCTGGAACGGCTAATGACGCTTCCGCACTGGCTGAACTGATTGCTGAAGACAGGTTTACAGATGAGGTAATCTTCTTTTGTGGAGATCAGCGGAGGGATGAATTGCCTGGTATATTGAAGCAGCATGATATTGAGGTAAATGAAATTGTGGTCTATCAAACAATTGAAGTGCCGCATAAAATTTCAAAAGAATATTTTGGGGTATTGTTTTTTAGTCCAAGTGCGGTAAGAAGTTTTTTTAAACTGAATACACTGGAAGAAAAAGCAATCGTTTTTGCTATTGGCAGTACAACAGCCAAAGAGGTGCAGCAGTTTTCAGCGAATAAAATTATCATCAGCGATGAACCCGGGAAAGAGAATCTTGTGCAAAAGATGATTGAATATTTTACTGGAGGTGAATAGTCAATAGGCAATGGTGAATAGCCAATATAGTGTATTTTAATAGATAAGATCTTTGTTTAACTTTAGTTTCACTTCTTAAACTAAAAATAACTACTATGTTCTTGTCATTAAATCATCAAAAGTTAAACATCTGCTCCTTTTCGGGAGAGTTTGTTTTGAATGTTACGGGTTGACTAAGGTATTGCCACCTGATGAAAAGTTTGGAATGATTTCGCAAATCAGAAGAGCAGCTCTATCAGTTCATTTGAATATTGCTGAAGGTCCTTCCAGAAAATCAGAGATAGAAAGGAAAAGATACTATGAGATTTCAAGAGGTTCAATGATAGAGAAAGATGCAGCCCTTGATGTTGCAAATGGGCTGGATTATTTAACTGATTATAACACAAAAAAACTTGGTGAATTAATGGTAAACTGCTTTAAAATGCTAAGTAGACTTATTGCATCGAAAGCTGCCCATTGAATTTTCACTATTCACAATTGACACTAGATGCTAAAAAACGATTTACTCTTACGGGCTTTAAGAAAAGAAAAAGTGGAACGTCCCCCTGTGTGGATGATGCGCCAGGCAGGCAGGTATTTGCCTGATTATATCAAACTAAGGGAGAAATATGATTTCTTCACCCGTTGCCAAACACCTGAACTCGCTACACAAATTACTTTGCAGCCCGTTGACCAGGTAGGGGTGGATGCAGCCATCATCTTTAGTGATATTTTAGTGATACCACAGGCAATGGGTCTGGAAGTATTGATGGAAGAAGGCAAAGGCCCATCATTGCCCAGGACAATAAAAACCCAGGCTGATATTGATGCCCTGATCACAACCGGTGCAGAAGAAAGTTTAAAGTATGTGTATGATGCATTGGCGCTGACAAAAAAAGAACTGAATGACCGTGTGCCCTTGATTGGTTTTGCCGGGGCACCATGGACCATATTGTGTTATATGGTGGAAGGCAAAGGAAGCAAAACATGGGATAAAGCAAAACAATTCGCCTATACTCAACCGTTACTGGCGCATGCTTTATTGCAAAAAATAACAGATATCACTATTCAATATTTAAAATTGCAGGTGAAAGCTGGTGCTGATACGGTGCAGGTATTTGACAGTTGGGCGGGCGCTTTGAGTCCTGGCGACTTTAAAATATTTGCCCAGCCGTATTTATTCCAGATTGCTGATGCACTAAAAGAGGATGCACCGGTAATTTTGTTTCCCAAGGGAAGCTGGTATGCATTGAAAGATATTGCTAACAGCAGTGCAGCGGGGGTTGGTATCGATTGGTGTGTAGCGCCACATACAGCAAGAGAATTAACCGAAAATAAGATCACCATACAAGGTAACTTCGATCCGTCCAAATTACTGGGTACTATACCGCAGATAAAGAAAGAAGTGAAAGAAATGATCGATGCGTTTGGTACACAAAATTATATTGCCAACCTGGGACATGGTATTACACCAAATGTGCCGGTTGATAATGCAAGGGCTTTTGTGGATGCGGTGAAGGAATACAGGGGTAAATAGTGAATAGGCAATTGTGAATAGTCAATGGTTCTTAAAATTTTGAACTGCTTTATTGACAATTCACAATTCACAATTGACAAACGATGACCGTAAAAGAACAATGGATAGCAATCATTCACCAACTGCAGGACAATATTTGTGCTGCATTGGAAGCTGTTGATGGCAGGGCAACATTCTTTGAGGATAAATGGGAGCGGGAAGAAGGTGGTGGGGGAAAGACAAGAGTCATCGCCAATGGTAATGTTTTTGAAAAGGGAGGTGTAAATACTTCAATCGTTTTTGGTAAGGTTACGGATTTAATGAGGAGCCAGCTTAAAAGTTCCCCTTTAGCGGACAGGGGTGTAAATTGGTTTGCCTGCGGTATGAGCATTGTGATTCATCCGTTAAATCCTTTTGTACCGACTGTGCATTGCAATTATAGAATGTTTGAATTGTATAACGAGGAAGATGAAGTGATAGACAGGTGGTTTGGCGGTGGCACCGATTTAACGCCCTATTATTTATTTGAAGAAGATGCCAGACATTTTCATCAAACCTATAAAAATGCCTGTGATAAATTTGATTTGTCGTTCTATCCAAAATTCAAAGCAGAGTGCGATAATTATTTTGTGAACTGGCATCGTAATAAAGAGCGAAGAGGTATTGGGGGTATATTTTATGATTACCAAAGAGCGAATGAAAAGCAGGATGTAGATTTCTGGATGAACTTTGGGAAAACCTGCGGAGCTGCTTTTATTGATGCTTACATCCCTATTGTACAAAAAAGAAAGACTGCTTCATATTCGGAGGCGAACAAACACTGGCAGGAAATCAGAAGAGGAAGGTATGTGGAGTTTAACTTGGTACACGACAGGGGAACCATATTTGGATTAAAAACAAATGGACGGATAGAAAGTATTTTAATGAGCTTGCCACCAACAGTAAGGTTTGAATATAATTATCAGCCTCAATACGGAACAGAAGAATATAAATTACAAGAAGCCTGTTTGCATCCTAAAGATTGGCTGAATGAAATAACGGAAGAAGAAAGAATTGCATGGGCACGGCGTTCCAATACTTGTTAAGCAGGTTTGAAGTTCCGTAGGAACGATATATTAGTAGAAAATAAAATTGAGTTTACAAAAGCCCCGTAGGGGCGGTAGGTTTTAATAAAAGTTATTGTATGTATTTGCAAAGAAGAAACAGAATATTAAGAATATCACCTGCCATCAGAGATATGGTGAGAGAAACAATTCTGACTCCAAATGATTTTATTGTTCCGCTCTTTATTGATGAAGGTGAAAATATAAAAACGGAAATAGCTTCTATGCCAAACTATTACCGTAATAGTTTAGACATAACGGTGAAAGAAGTAAAAGAAATGTGGGGGATGGGATTGAAAAGTGTATTGCTGTTTGTAAAATCAAAAGATGAATTAAAGGACAATACCGGCAAAGAAGCCTGGAATAAAGATGGCCTGATGCAACGCAGCATCAAAGCGATCAAAGATGCAGTGCCGGAAATGTATGTGATGACAGATGTGGCCTTAGATCCTTATTCTTCCTATGGTCATGATGGAATTGTAAAGGATGGACAAATTGTAAATGATGAAACAGTAGAGGCATTGGTAAAGATGAGTATCAGCCATGCAGAAGCGGGTGCAGATATGGTGGCACCCAGTGATATGATGGATGGAAGGATCGGTGCCATAAGAAAAGGACTGGAAGAAAACAATTTTATTAATACCGGTATCATGGCCTACAGCGCTAAATATGCGTCTTGTTTTTATGGACCATTCAGGGATGCGTTAGACAGTGCTCCCGGTTTTGGTGATAAAAAAACTTACCAGATGGATTATGGCAACCGCATCGAAGCAGCGAAAGAGGCGTTGATGGATGTGGAAGAAGGCGCTGATATCGTAATGGTAAAACCGGGATTGCCTTACCTGGATATTGTAAGAGAAGTAAAAAATGCAGTAACCGTTCCAGTGAGTGTGTATAATATCAGCGGAGAATATGCGATGATAAAAGCGGCAGCACAAAGAGGATGGATTGATGAGAACAAAGCGATACTGGAAACGCTGACTTCCATAAAAAGAGCAGGAGGGGATTTGATTGCGACGTATTTTGCGAAGGATGCAGTACGCTTATTGTCGTGAATGGTGAATGGTCAATGGTGAATAGTGTATTCGAAGATTAAGATTTCTTTGTATCTTGAAGTGATAACCTAAATCTTTGACTATGTTTCTTAAACTCAATCATCAAAAATTGGACATCTATACATTTTCAAGAACTTTTGTCCTTGAATGTTATAAACTAAGTAAGACCTTGCCCCCAGAGGAGAAGTTTGGTATGATCTCACAAATAAGGCGGGCAGCATTATCTGTTCATCTTAACATTGCCGAAGGCGCTTCCCGGAAATCTGAAGTTGAAAGGAAGCGATATTATGAGATGTCGAGAGGTTCAATTGTTGAGATAGATGCAGCCCTTGACATAGCAGTAGATTTAGAATACTTAGTAAAATATGATACCAAGGTTCTTGGAGAAACTATGATCAGGACGTTTAAAATTTTGTGTGGACTGATTGATTCCAAAGTCTCCCATTGACCACTCACCATTCACCATTCACAAACATGTATACTAAAAGCATAGAACTTTTCGAAAGAGCGCAGCAGTCAATTCCCGGCGGTGTAAACTCACCAGTAAGGGCTTTCAAATCCGTTGGCGGCACACCTGTATTTATGAAATCTGCCAAAGGCACTTACCTCTACGATGCCGATGGAAATAAATATATCGATTACATTGCCTCCTGGGGACCGATGATCTTAGGCCATGCGTATGAGCCCGTTGTAAAAGCTATACAAGAAAAGGCATTGGGCTCCACCTCTTTTGGTGCGCCAACCGAGTTAGAAATTGAAATGGCAGAGCTCATCATCAGCATGGTACCCAATGTTGACCTGGTAAGAATGGTGAGCAGTGGAACAGAAGCCTGTATGAGTGCGATCCGTTTAGCAAGAGGATATACCGGAAGAAATAAGATCATAAAATTTGAAGGGCATTATCACGGTCATGCGGATTCTTTTCTGGTGAAAGCAGGAAGTGGTGTTGCAACACTTGATATTCAGACGGTGCCTGGCGTTACAGCTGGAGTTGCCAACGATACACTAACGGCACCGTATAACGATTTGGAAGCGGTGCAGCAATTAGTAGCCACACACAAGGGAGAAATTGCCGCCATCATTGTAGAGCCTGTTGCGGGAAACATGGGCTGCGTATTACCAGAACCCGGTTTTCATGAAGGCTTGAGAAAACTTTGTGATGAAGAAGGTATCGTTTTCATATTTGATGAAGTAATGACCGGTTTTCGTTTAGGCGCCGGCGGTGCACAGGCAGCCTTAAATATCAACGCCGACCTGGTGACTTACGGAAAGGTAATTGGAGGTGGTATGCCAGTTGGTGCTTTTGGTGGCAAGAAAGAAATCATGCAGCACATTGCGCCGCTTGGAAACGTATACCAGGCTGGTACCTTAAGTGGTAACCCCATTGCCATGATCGCTGGTTTTACCATGCTGACGGAGCTAAAGAATAATCCTTCCATTTATACTGAACTGGCAGACAAAACCGAATACCTCCACAAAGGTTTGCAGGATGCGCTTACTGAATGGGGAGAGGAGCCTTTCAGGATCAACCGTTTTGGTTCAATGATAAGTGTTCACTTCAGCGATTTTCCTGTTGTTGATTTCACAAGCGCTGCGGCAGCGAATAACCAGTTTTTCAATAAATATTTTCATGCCATGCTTAAAAGAGGAATTTACCTGCCGCCTTCTGCTTTTGAAAGCTGGTTCCTCAACAATGCCCTTACTTATGCCGACCTGGATGAAACCATCGCAAAAACAAAAGAAAGCTTAGCCGAGATCACGGTGCCAGTCCCTTAAAAGTAACGCCTTTCCGAGGGCAATAAAAAATATTTTTCTATTAGTCCACTAAATTAGTAGGAAATCCCCTATTTTTGTTTTTCAGTAATTATCTCTGAAGCAGCCATCGCTGAATTATGACCAACAAAAGGGAAGTTTTACCAGGTACGAATGACTTATCTCCGTTATCAACGAACGGTAATAATTTATTTCCTGTATTCCTTAAGCTGGAGCATTTAACCGTATTGATTGTGGGTGGTGGGTATGTGGGTAATGAAAAACTGACCGCCGTGCTGCAAAATTCTCCGGGTACCACCGTGAGGCTTGTTGCAACAGAGATAAGTGATACTATCAGGGATTTTTCAGAAAAATATACTGTTGAATTAATTGAGCGGCCTTATCAGTCATCTGATATTGATGGAGCGGATATAGTGATTGCAGCGCTTAATGACCGTAGTGTAAGCGAACAGGTGGCGACTGATGCAAAATCAAAAGGGAAATTGGTAAATGTGGCGGATAAGCCAGATCTCTGTGATTTTTATTTATCCTCCATTGTGCAAAAAGGAAGTATCAAAATTGCTATTTCCACCAATGGTAAATCCCCTACTATAGCCAAGAGATTAAAAGAAGTATTTGGCACCATGATTCCTGATGAAATGGAAAATGTGCTGGATAATATCCAGGAGATAAGAAAAGGGATTGATGGCAGTTTTGAAGTCAAGGTAAAAAAATTGAATGCACTGACGGAAGTGCTGGTGAATAAAGATAAAATTGATGAATCTGAAAAGCCTGCACAAAAGCACTGGAAAAAAATAGCTACCTTTTCTGTTATTGGATTTGCACTAATGTTGATTGGCCATTGGATTTTTTCTTATATCCCGTTTCAAAATTTATCTGACAGTGCGGTGAATATTTATAATCATTTGGATGAGAATTTTCACTGGATGGTGGTAGCAGGTTTTTTGGCACAGTTAGTAGATGGAGCATTGGGCATGGGCTATGGTGTAACAAGTGCTTCTATACTGTTATCTACTGGTGTTAATCCTGCGGCTATCAGCGGAAGCATTCATACAGCAGAAATGTTTGCCAGTGGGGCTTCTGGTTACAGTCATTACAAATTCGGTAATGTTAATAAAAAGCTATTTAAAGCGTTGGTTATTCCAGGTGTGATAGGTGCCATCGCTGGTGCATTTCTGCTGGTGTTTTTGGGAGAGAAATATTCGAATTATATAAGACCTGTGATGGCTTGTTATACGCTGTTTCTTGGCGGTAAAATTTTACTCAATGCATTCCGTGTGGCCAATCCGCAAAAGAAATTCCGTAAGTTTATTCCATTGGCTGGTGCAGGTGGTTTCCTGGATTCTTTTGGCGGAGGTGGTTGGGGACCCATTGTTACCACTACACTCATCACTAATGGCAGAAGCCCACGTTTTGTAATTGGTACAGTCAGCCTTACTGAATTTTTTGTAACACTCGCCAGTGCTTTTTCCTTTTTTATCCTGTTGGGGGTTTCACATGTTCAGACAATTGTAGCATTGATCATTGGTGGTTTTATTGCCGCTCCGTTAGCTGCAAAGCTGGCTGGCAAACTTCCACGCAAAACATCTTTTATACTACTAGGCATCCTGGTTATTATCTGGAGTTTAAAAATCCTGGCAAAGTTGCTGTAAAATTTTTTGCATATATAGTCCACTAAAATGATAGACTAAATTTATATAAATGTTCATTAAATATTCTAAATACCGATGTTGTTGTGTTATTCCCATGCTTTGTTAAAGCAGTAACCCAAAATGAGTCATTCAATAACGATGTGCTGCCCTTATTTCAAACTAATAATTTAAAACACAATGAAAAAAAGTTTATTTGTTTCTTTATTTATTCTTCCTTTTATTACTTCTGCACAGGTAAATGTTTCCGGCAGGGTAGTGGATGAAGGCAACCGTGGTTTACCTTTTGCAAGCGTTGTTGTAAAAGGAGCTGGTAGTGGTACTGCTACAGATTCCACGGGTGGTTTTTCACTTTTAGTAAACAAGCCTTTTCCCTTTACCCTTTCTGTTTCTTCTGCAAGCTTTGCAACACTGCAGTTTGTTGTAAAGGATAACAGTAAAATTGACGGCTTATTAATACAACTAAAAGCACTCTTTCAAAGTGATACGGTGGTTATCACTTCCCGGCGCAGGGTAGAAGTATTACAGGATGTTCCTATCCCCATTTCTGTGATCGGTGCCAGGCAAATTGATGATGCCGGCACTTTTAATGTGAACCGTGTGAAGGAATTCGTACCCTCGTTACAGTTATATACGTCCAATCCACGTAATACGGGTGTAAATATCCGTGGACTTGGTTCGCCATTTGGTTTAACCAACGATGGTCTAGACCCTGGTGTTGGATACTATGTGGATGGTGTATATTATGCAAGGCCCGCAGCAGCTACGATTGATTTTATTGACGTGGAAAGAATAGAAGTGTTGCGTGGACCGCAGGGAACCTTGTTTGGAAAAAATACCACTTCTGGTGCCATCAATATCAGCTCCCGAAAACCAAGTTTCAAACCCGGTGGTATTTTTGAAGTGAGTTATGGTAATTATGGATTCGTACAGGCAAAGAGTTCCATCACTGGTCCGCTTAGCAAAAAGCTGGCTGCCCGTTTGTCTTTTTCAGGAACCCAACGCAATGGCGTAGTGGACAATATCCGTACACTTAAAGCAACCAATGATATCAATAATCTTGGCCTGCAGGGACAGTTGCTTTTCAATGCTTCTGATAAAACGTCGATCATACTCCGGGGCGATCTTTCCCGCCAGCGCCCTGATGGTTACGCACAGGTGGTGGCAGGCGTGGTAAGGACAAAGCGTGCCGGGTACCGCCAGTTCGATTCCATCATTGCAGCATTAAATTACCAGTTACCAAGCCGTAATGCATTCGACAGGGTGATAGATCATGACACACCATGGAACTCCGACAATGATTTGGGCGGTGCTTCACTAACGGTTGACAGTAAGGTAGGTCCTGGTACGCTAACTTCCACTACTGCATGGCGTTTTTGGGATTGGGGACCTTCCAACGACAGGGATTTTACTGGTCTCCCGGTATTGGCTAAATCTCAAAATCCTGCTAAGCATCGCAACTGGTCGCAGGAAATACGGTATGCGGGTGAAATTTCATCCCGGTTAAGTGGCGTTGTTGGTTTGTTCTATATCAACCAGGAAGTAACAATCGATGGCACAGAAGAATCAGGCGCTGCACAATGGCGTTTCTCACAAAGTTCCACCAGTAACTTATGGCAGACACCCGGTCTTTTTGAAGGTTATGGCATTGCAACAAAAGCATCTATTAAATCTACCAGTGCGGCATTGTTTGCCAATGCAGACTGGAAAATAACCGAGGCATTTCATATAACGCCGGGTATTCGTTTTAACTACGACAAAAAAGATGTGTCGTATAACAGAACAGCCTATGGTGGTCTGCAAACTGACAATGCAGCATTGATAGCGCTCAAAAATGGTGTGTACAGCAGCCAGTCTTATGCCATATCAGCGGACGAAAATAATTTTACTTATTTGATCAGTGCTGCGTATAAGCCAACTAAACGCATCAATATTTTTGC
>JAKQJG010000384.1 GCA_029561305.1 Bacteroidota bacterium
TAAATACCCAAGCATGGACAGGTTTAAGATTGAAAACGTGACCGCAGCCTTTTTACAATTATGCAGGTAGTACAAAGAAAAAAACTGCAGACATCAGATTCGCACTGGTTTATTTTCCTGTTGCTGCCTTTTTTTGCCAGCCTTACCGCCTTAAAAAATTACAGGGCTAACTGGGCTAAAAATGTGGTGTGGGCATTTATAGTATATTATGGTTTTACTTTTGCAAGTGCCAAAGAAAGCCTGGATACAGCCGATATTAACCGGTACGTTGATGACCTGAAAGAATTGTATGGCCGGTCGCTCAGCTTCTATGATGTACTGGCCATATTCAAAGAAAGCGGTGAAGCAGATATCGTTCGTACACTTATCGCAGTAATAGTTTCCAGGTTCAGCCAAAGTTCCTCGGTACTTACAGCCGTTTATGGATTTATTTTTGGCTTTTTTTTTACCAGGAATATCTGGTATTTGCTGGAAAGACTCAAGGGACGGCTAAAAGGGATCGTTATATTTTTCCTGTTGGTGTTTTTTTTAATTGACCCTATCTGGAATATTAACGGCTTCAGGTTCAATACAGCAACGTTGGTGTTTGTGTATGGGGCGCTGCCATACCTTTATGAAAATAAAAAAAGCAGGCTGGTATTTTGTTTTATATCCATACTGTTTCACTTCTCATTTTTATTCCCGCTGGCCTTCCTTATCATTTACATATTTGCCGGTAACAGGAAAAATGTGTATTTCTTTTTTTTTATTGTATCTGTTTTTATCAGCAATATTAACATCGGCCAGTTTAATAATTTCATGGAGCAGAACCTGCCCGATATTTTTTTGGAAAGGTCAAAAAACTACCGGGAAGAAGACAGGGTGGATGAATTCAGGGAACACGATATATCTATAAAAGTTGAGCGGGAAACGGGCAGGTTCATCAAAAAGAACTGGTATGCGGTATATTATACTCGCTGCCTTTACTGGTCCCTCACTGTATTGCTTATAGGGATGTATATATTTGGAAAGAACATATTTGCAGGAAGTAAATGGTTGCTTAATGGATACTGCCTGAGTCTTTTATTGTTTGGGGCAGGTAATATTATGCAGTCGCTTCCGTCAGGTGAACGGTATAAGATGATCGCATCTTTACTGACGGTATCAGTGATTATTTTTTACCTGCAGAACCAGGACAGGGAAAAGTATATTTCTAAGCTTACATCCATTGTGCTGCCGCTGCTTATGTTGTTTAGCCTTGTGTCGCTCAGAAATGGCCTGTATACCATCAGTGTAAATACTATTATTGGCAACCCTTTTTTTGCTATGCTTACAGACTATAATCTTTCTCTAAACGATATAATAAAATAGGTTTTCCACCTGATGAAGATCAAAAAGACAATTACAAGAAACCTGCTGAATGTCCGTGGCTGGCAAACAAGGAGGAAAATTGTGGTGATCGAATCTGATGATTGGGGAACCATACGTTCGTCGGGGATGGCTGCTTACGAAAATTTGTTAAAGCAGGGTCTGCCTGTTGATAAAAGTCCCTACAATGCGCTGGACATGCTGGAGAATAATGAGGACATAGAGCAATTGTATGAAACACTCTCTTCCGTGAAGGATAAAAATGGTAATCCTGCCATTTTTACGGGGAACAACATAGTAGGC
>JAKQJG010000410.1 GCA_029561305.1 Bacteroidota bacterium
GGTTTGGAATATCTATTAGGCTGCGGTGGCGTCGCACTCTTGTACGGAATATATTTATTGAGCTGTTTACCTGCATGCTTTGGTACCGATATACTCGATTTCACCTTCGGGCTCATGATTGATATAGATTGGCCCGTTTTCGATTTTTAAAAAGTAGCCTGTTTCAGGGTTCATTTCAACACTCCATTCACCATCACCTACGATCTTGCTATTTTGAATAATTTCATACCGATAATCTTCATGCAATTCAATTCTGCAATTAATACATTCTTCGCAATTCAGTTTATTTAACTTATAAAATCCTACAAACTTGTTCGAAAGCTTATTTCTTTCTTTTGCTCCGACTAAAAAAAAGAACAATCCTATTGTTACTGTCAATAAAAGCAATACTGACAAAAGAATAGCGGAGAATTTGTTTGGTCTGTTTTTGAAAAGCAGCAATAAAAGGAGTACAGGCAATCCAATTACGATTACTTTAATAAACAGCCCTCCTGCAACAGTAAAATTCCCCATTGATTAATTTAAACCAGAATAATTATTGCCTTCTTAAAACCAACTCTTCCCCTTCGTGCTCTTCCTGCTCCGGCCTCCTAAACCCAGCGCTCCCAGCAAGGAACGTACAATGGTATTTCCTGCCGTACGCACCATACTTTTAACAACAGTATTATTCGCCACTTTTTCAAAAGTGGAAGGTTCTTCTTTCTCTTTTTTTGCGGATTTTTTTTCTTCTTCTTCGGCACCTTTCTCTGCAGCCTCTTCCAGTTTGGCGGTTAATATTTCATAGGCACTGTGGCTATCAATTACCTGGTTGTATTTGGCTACCAGTCTTGATTTGGCATTGATGGAATCTATCTCATGTTGCTCCAGCACATCCATGCGGCTGCGGGGGGCACAGAGCATAGTATGTACTAAGGGAGTGGGTATGCC
Organism: Bacteroidota bacterium; assembly: GCA_029561305.1. Lineage (GTDB taxonomy): Bacteria > Bacteroidota > Bacteroidia > Chitinophagales > Chitinophagaceae > Ferruginibacter. The sequence continues at coordinate 928 of JAKQJG010000410.1, forward strand.
CTTTTCATTCAGCATGGTTACCAGTGCTTCGCCAATACCGAGTTGTGTGATCAGGTCTTCAGTTTTGTAATATTCTGTTTCGGGATAATTCTCTGCCGTTTGTTTGATCACTTTACGGTCAGCAGCAGTAAATGCACGAAGGGCATGCTGCACTTTCATACCCAGTTGCGCTAATACACTGGCCGGTACATCCATAGGGTTTTGGGTGCAGAAGAAAATGCCAATGCCTTTTGAACGGATGAGTTTAATGATGGTTTCTACCTGTTGCAGCAAAGCACTGCTGGCCTCCTGGAATATCAGGTGTGCTTCATCTATAAATAATACCAGTTTGGGTTTGTCAAGATCGCCTTCTTCGGGGCAAACTGCGTACAATTCTGCCAGCAGTTGCAGCATAAAAGTGGAAAACAATTTGGGTTTGTCCTGCAGGTCGGTCACCCGTAAAATATTGATCATGCCCCTTCCCTGCTGGTCAATGCGCATCAGGTCTTCTACTTCAAAACTCTTTTCACCAAAGAAAATATCGGCACCCTGCTGTTGCAGTTCTATCACTTTACGCAAAATAGTGCCGGTACTGGTGGTGGATATCTTACCATAGGATTTTTCCATTTCTGCCTTGCCTTCATCACTTACAAACTGCAGCACTTTTATAAAATCTTTCAGATCCAGCAAGGGCATTTTGTTGTCATCGCAGTACTTGAAAATCATCGACACAAAACCAGCCTGCGTATCGTTCAGTTCTAAAATTTTGCTCAACAGCACCGGGCCAAACTCACTAACGGTGGCCCTTAGGTGCACACCATTTTTACCGGTAAGCGTCAGCAATTCCGCCGGAAACAAGGCTGGAGTGTAGGTAAGGTTGAGCTTATGGTACCGTTCGGTTATTTTTTCATTCGCAGCACCCATCGCCGCAATACCGCTCAAGTCGCCTTTAATATCCATTACCAGCACCGGCACACTTGCATCACTGAGCATTTCGCTGATCACCTGCAAGGTTTTTGTTTTGCCCGTACCAGTAGCCCCTGCAATCAAACCATGGCGGTTCATTGTTTTCAAGGGTAGTCTCACCGCAGCTTCTGCAATGGTTTCTCCGTTTAATACCCCGGCCCCAATTTGTACTGCTTCGCCTTTAAAATGATAACCATCTTTAACAGCCTGTATAAAGGCCTCTCTATTTGCCATGATAAAATTTTCCGAAAGATACAAATGGCCTTTAACAGTAAAGCCGGTTTTGCAACAGAAATTTTATTTTCCCATTAGCAGTAAAACAAAAAGCGCAAGGGTAATGGCAAGATGTACTATCAGCCAGCATCGCTGGTACAACGGTCTTTTTTGAAACGGCTGGTTGATATTAAAGGGATCAAATACCAGCGCCAGTCCCCAGAAAACAACCGCCTGCGACAGATCTTTTGTAACTAAAAATCCAATACCTGCCGCCAAAAAAATAATATAAGCAGGCTTGTTTAAATTTTTAGCCGGCTTTTTTATGGCTGTTTGCTTTTCCATATTGCTTTTTTATATTGGTATCCATAACGACAAAATAATTACAGTAGCCACAAACTATTTTTCTTCTTCCAGTGCCGTAATATTTTGTTTCAAGGCACGCAGGTATTTTCCAAAGCTGTAATTAAACAGCCAACGGGCTACATAATAACACACCGGCACAAGTACCACCACACAAACCACAAGCATTATGATAAAAAATGGTTTGCCCAAAAAATATTCCAGTGGCTTTCCTGATCCCAATACCGCCCCCAGGAAAAAACCTCCGGCGGCGCTTACGGGGTAAATAAATAAGGCCACTCGTTGCTGGGTCTGCATCCATCCGGTAACAGAATCAAGATGGTTTCGCATCTCCTCCAGTAAGGTGCCGGCTGCGGTTTGTGAAAGTTGTATCTTTTTGTACTGTATCCAGGCGGTATACACCGCCCAGATGGTGAACATCAGTACAACACTCATACAGAGCTGTACGATCCAGACAGGAAAGTAAAAGATAACAGCCAAATAACCTATAGAGATAAAAATGCCCCAGCCTATATTCATTAACAGCCCCTGTTTGATCTTTTGCAAGGGATTTTTTGAAGGGCGACCCGACAGGCGGGCCCCCTTTATCAATGAGGACAGGTCATTGTCCTTATCGTTGCCCATATCACTCCAAATTTGTTCTGCACTCATAAGGAAGATTTTAAAAAATTACCTAATTGTTGTTTGATGCGGTGCAGCTTTACGCTTACATGGTTCACCGAAATACCCAGCACCGCCGCTATTTCCGCATTTTCGTATCCATCCAGGTGCATACATACCAGGGCCCTGTCGGTTTCCTGTAATTGGCGAATGGCCTGCTGCAGTCTCACGGTATCTTCCTTCTGCAATCCGCTGTTCTGAACTGTTGGAGAAATATGCTCCAATGATTCTTTGTACTGAACCCGGTGGCGTTTACGCTGGTAAGTAAAAATGGTATTCAGGCAAATACGGTAGAGCCATGTGCTGAATTTGGCTTCCTGTTTAAAGGAAGGCAGCGCTTTCCAGGCTTGTAAAAGAATTTCCTGGTAAAGGTCCTTTTTCTCTTCACTGTCGTTGGCATATACCCCCACCAGTTTGTAGATAATGCCCTGGCTTGCGCTCACCTGTGCTAAAAATTGCGCTTCGTTCACTTGTTATTGATTGATAAAAGGAGTTTGGGTATCATATAATGCTTTTTAACCAATTTTGTTTGCAATCCATTTTTCATGTCCATCAACATGGTATTAGTAGCACTTGATGCAGAGATATTACATGACGTCAAATTTCTTTTCGTTTAAAAAAACAACAGCCCTTTGTAATTTTTGGCACACAGCTGCTACTAAATAGTCCATTGACACCTGACCATTCATCAAATTAGTTCTGGTTATTATTTTTCCATTTGTATAACTGCCTATTTTTGGCACTCAATTAAAAATTATGAAACCAATCATTACTTCCATTTCCTTTTTGATGCTGGCTATTGGAGCTTCGGCACAAAAAGTAGCTTTTACAGAATACGATCTTAAGAACGGCCTGCACGTGGTATTGCACCAGGACAAAACAGTTCCTGTGGTAGCCGTAAGTGTGATGTACCATGTGGGCAGCAAGGACGAACAGACGGACCGCACGGGTTTTGCCCACTTTTTTGAACACCTGTTGTTTGAAGGCAGTGAAAACATCAAACGGGGTGAGTTTATGAAATTAGTTAGCAGTAATGGCGGGCAGAACAATGCCAATACTTCCCAGGACCGTACTTTTTATTATGAAGTATTTCCTTCTAATCAACTGGCAACGGGCATTTGGCTGGAAAGCGAGCGCCTGATGCACCCGGTGATCAACGAAATAGGCGTAAAAACACAAAATGAAGTGGTGAAGGAAGAGAAAAGAATGAGGGTGGATAACCAGCCTTATGGAAACTTCATTGCAGAAACCATGAGCCGCCTGTTTACCAAACATCCCTACACCTGGACCCCCATCGGAAGCATGGAACATTTGGATGCTGCCACATTGGAAGAGTTCAAGGCTTTTAATAAAAAATTCTATGTACCGAATAATGCGGTGCTGGTAATTGCAGGTGATATTGATATTGCGAAAACAAAATCATTGGTTGAGCAATATTTTGGCCCAATACCTGCCGGCGCCCCGGTACCACGTGTTTCTGTAAAAGAGGAACCCATTACAAAAGAAATGATTGACACAGCTTATGACTCCAATATCCAATTGCCTGCAGTATTAACGGCCTACCGTGTGCCAGGCATGACGAGTAGTGAATCTAAGGCACTTGAAATGGCTTCTGCCGTATTAAGCCAGGGAAACAGCAGCCGTATGTATAAGAAAATGGTGGATGATAAAAAGAATTCAGTTCAGGTTGGTTCATTCAACTATGCATTGGAAGATTATGGTGCTTATATTTCTTATGCCCTGCCCAACAATGAAACGCCCCTTGATACGCTGATTGCAGACATGGATGAAGAAATTATCAAACTGCAAACTGCGCTTATCAGTGAAGCAGAATTCACTAAACTGCAAAACAAGTTTGAAAATGATTTTGTGGGCGCTAACAGCAGGATGCTGGGCGTGGCAGAAAACCTGGCTGCAGGGTATACCTTCCACAATAAAAACACCAACTATATAAACACCGAACTGGATGAAATAAGAAAAGTAACAAGGCAGGATATACAGAATGCTGCTAAAAAATACCTGAATAAAAACCAGCGGGTGGTTTTATATTACCTGCCTAAAACAAAATAATGTTTACCATCTTATTGAACCAAGTTTAAATTATTTATACAATGAAAAAACTGATCATACTTGCAACCGGTGTTTTTTGTATTCAATACGGTATTGCACAACCTAAACCAAAGACGACCAAAAAAGCAACTACTGCTAAATCAGTAGTTGCAGGCCCTGTTGACCGCAGCAAGAAACCCGCTGCAGGTCCGGCACCAGTTATTTCCATTAAAGACCCAGCTATTTTCACTATGCCAAACGGCATCACCGTGCTGGTGGTTGAAAACCACAAACTGCCAAGAGTGAGGGCTTCGTTTTTTGTTGACTACGGCCCGGTAAAAGAAGGCAGCAAGGCCGGTGCACTTGATATGATGGGTGGAATGCTGGGAGAAGGAACTACCAATTTGCCAAAAGATAAATTTGATGAAGCTGTTGATATGATCGGTGCAGATGTGAGCCTGAGTGCAAGCGGCGGTTCGGCTGGCGCATTGACCAAATATTTCGACAAAGCTTTTAACCTGATGGCAGATGCGCTGAAAAATCCTGCTTTTCCCCAGGAGTCGTTTGACAAATTAAAATCAATGACCATTACCGGCTTAAAGTCAGAAGAAAAAAGCACACCCACCATTGCCGCCCGGGTGTACAATGCATTAAGCTTTGGGAAGAATACAGCGATGGGTGAATTCACGTCTGAGGAAACGGTGAAGAGTCTTACACTGGCAGATATAAAAGAGTCTTACAAAAATTACATTACGCCCTCACGTTCGTATCTCACTTTCGTGGGCGACATTACGCCAGCAGCTGCAAAAGCATTAGCAGAAAAAGCATTTGGCAACTGGAAAGGCACTAAACTTCCCGTTCCAACAGTAGGCGCTGTTCAAAATCCATCTACCACTGAAATTGATTTTGTAGATATCCCCACTGCAGTACAAGGCGAATTGAGGGTAGGTAATATCGTTAACAATCCATTGGGCGGTAAGGATTATCATGCATTATTGTTAGCCAACTATATTTTGGGTGGTGGTGCAGAAGCTAAATTATTTATGAACCTAAGAGAAAAACACGGGTTTACTTATGGCGCTTATTCAAGGGTAGGCAGTGGCCGCTTTCCGGCACAGTTTACAGCAAGTGCTGCGGTACGTACCGACAAGGTTGATAGTGCCACTACAGAAATGTTCAAAGAGATTTTGAACATGCGGGACGGTAATATAACTGCAGATGACCTTGCCAACGCAAAAGCCAAATACAATGGAACCTTTGCGATGGGCATGGAAGACCCTGCAAAAACCGCAGAATATGCCACCAACATCCTTATCAACGGGTTGCCAAAAGATTATTACCGCACGTACCTTCAAAAGATAAATGCTGTAACATTAGAAGACATTAAAGAGGTATCAAGAAAGTATTTTAGCGAAAGCAGCTCAAGGATCGTGATTGCAGGTAATGCGTCTAAAATAATCCCCAAGTTGATGAAGTTTGGGTACCCCATAAAAAAATATGACAGGTATGCAGAACCGGTTGTTGAAAAGCCATTGGATGTAAATGCATCTGAAACTTCCAAAACAACAGAAAATATTTCTGCATTCGAAATCATCAACAGCTACCTGAAAGCCGTTGGCGGAAAGGAAGAGATTCAAAAGGTAACATCAGTATCTGCTGTTATTTCACTGGACATGATGGGCAGATCTTTTACGGGTAATTATAAAAGGATGAACCCGGATAAGCAATTAGTAGAATTGAAAATGGGTGCCATGACGATCATGAAATCTGTGTTTGACGGCGGCCAGGGCTACCAGATGCAGGGACCACAAAAAAAGGAAATGGACGAGCAGGAAATAAAAGAGGCCAGGGACGAAAAAGCGGTTATTCCACAGTTGTTTTACGCAACTGACACTTCATACAAAACAGATTACCTGGGTACTGGAAAGGCAGGAGATGAGGATACGTACAGGCTTAAAGTAACCATGCCAAGCGGTAAGGTGTCCATCCAGGAGTACTCAAAAAAATCTGGCTTATTATTGAAGGAGGAATCAACCTCAAAAGAAGAGGGCGAAGAAGTGACAGAAGTGGTAGAATATAAGAGTTATGTAAAAGTGGGCAATATCATGCTTCCTTCAGAAGTTGTGAGGAACATGGCCGGCCAGGAAATTCCTTTCAAATTTTCAGATTATAAACTGAACGAAGGCGTAACTGCAGAAGATTTCAAATAGCAAAAATAACTGGTACGATTTTTTAATGAAAGCTGCCTGTAGAGGGCAGCTTTCGTATTTAAAGCATACGTTGAATACTAAACCTGCTGTCTTTCAAAATTACCTTTAACAAAAAATTAGTGCCTATATTAGCTTTATTAAATAACGAAATGATTTTATTTGTTAGTAAACTTTAAATATTATGGAAGCAACGATCAAACCAAAAATACTTTTGTGCGAAGATGACACCAATCTCGGCATGGTATTAAAGAACTATTTAGAACTGAACGACTACGATGTTACACTCGAAAGGGACGGAAGACTTGGACTGGCTGCATTCCAAAGGGAAAAATTTGACATCTGCCTGCTGGATGTAATGATGCCCAACATGGATGGTTTTACCCTGGCAGAAGAGATCCGGGATATCAATCCAGACGTGCCTTTGTTTTTCCTCTCTGCAAAAACAATGAAGGAAGACATCATCCAGGGCTACAAACTGGGCGCTGATGATTATATCACCAAACCGTTTGACAGCGAAGTGTTGCTGCTGAAAATAAAAGCCATTCTCAAAAGAAACGAAGAACTGCACAAGGAAGAAGCCAATGCAGAATTTGACCTGGGCAACTATCATTTCAATCCAAGACTCAGGGAATTGACAGTAAACGGCAAAACGCAAACACTTTCTCCAAAAGAAAACGAATTGCTGAAAATGATGAGTGAGTACAAGAACGACCTGTTGCCAAGAGAAGCTGCGTTAAAGAAAATATGGGGCAGCGATACTTATTTTAATGGCCGCAGCATGGATGTGTATATTGCTAAACTGCGTAAGTATTTAAAAGAAGATGAAAATATTGAGATCGTGAATATACATGGCAATGGCTTCAGGCTGGTAGCGCCATAATGAATTGCTAAATATTTATACAACGGCCCTCAACTTTGTTGAGGGCCGTTCCTCTGTATATAGCCGCAGAAACGCAGGTTAACGTTTATACCAAAACAAAACTATTCCACCTCCGCTTTCCTCGCCTCCACTTCAAACTTATTATTATGATAACCCTTCTTCAAGCTCTCCCACAAATATTTTACAATAAATCCAACATAGCCGTGCTGTTTATACTGTCGTATATGGCATAACTCATGCTTTAGCCATCTCTCGTTTTTAAGAAAGTCTTCTTTGCTGCTGTTCCACAAATGAATGGTGCTGCCAAATACAATGGCTACCGAGGAAGCATTTAATTTCCATGCGGCTATCCGGGCCACAAGGGAGTTTTGCTTTATCGTGAAATGTTCATCAGGCAATTACTTAAACGCTTTTATAATTTCCTCCGCATGCTGTTTACTCTTTGGCTTTAGAAATATTTTTTTGATAAGCCCTTTTTCATCAATCAAAAAAGTAGTGCGGTGTACACCCATGTAGTGATTACCAAACATTTGCTTTGGTCCCCACACGCCATATTTTTCCAGGATAGTATGTTTAGGATCAGCTATCAATGTAAATGGAAGCTGAAACTTGTTTTCAAACTTTTTATGTTTGGCTTCATCATCGGGACTTACACCCAGCACAACGATACCTTCCTTTTTTAAAGCAGCGAAATTATCCCGCAGGTTGCAGGCCTGCTGGGTGCAGGTGGGTGTATCATCTTCCGGATAGAAATATAAAGCCACTTTTTTCCCTTTAAAATCCGACAAAGAAACTTTGTTTCCATTTTGATCCTTGCCGGAAAACGCCGGTGCTTTTTGTCCTTCACTTAAATTTGTCGCCATATTTTTTCGTCTTTCGTCCCTACGGGACTTTTAATGTTCTTTTTGCTTTCTACCCATCTATCGCTCTTACAGAGCTAATTACGATCAGCCTCCATGCTGATAACCTGTCACTCATAACTAATAACCTACCTGGTGAATTTATAACTCCGCTCCACCTTATTCCCTGCACAATCCTCTACGTAAATTTTCAATTCATGCGCTCCCGGCGGGCAATGCTCATCAAACTTGTATATAAATGTTTTGCCCTTGTCGTTGCTAAAACGCAGCCATTTACCGTCGAGTTCTGCCCGGAAGTTTTTTAGTTCGTCTGTTTCGTCTCTTATAACAAAGGCTATACGGTTTAGTTTAGCCGCATTCATACCGTCTTTAAACCCAACCGGTGTTATGGTGGGTGGCGTTTCATCCAGGTACAATTCCACATTGCCCAACGCTTTAAAAGATGACTTAAACCATCCACCAGGTTCCTTTTCCGCTTTTGCATAATCATCCTTGCTGCCCCACCAGCGTTTCATCACCATCCTGTCGGGATTGGTGGTTGTGCTGTTTTTCATCCGAAGACTATAAAAAGTATGCAAGGGTACATCGCCACCATGCATCTTGTAAGCTACAGCACCCATATGTGTACCGGCGATCTTCAGAACATTGAAATGTACTGAATCATACAACTGGTTTTCACCAAGAAAAAAACTGAGGTTATTGTCTTCATACACATTTACAAAACCTGGCTTAAAAAGTTCCGCTTCGTTATTTGGTGGCGCAGCGCCTGGGCCAGCAGACTTCACAGTAAATTCAATTACAGTTTGATTGTCTTCGGTATCCTTTACTACTACTTTAATATTGTGTGGTTCTTGGTCGCTGATGTCAAGAGCACCATCACCATTTACTTCTTTGTAAATACCATTTGTATAGCCCGGCAGCCTGCTCAAATGCTGCACCCAGGGGCCACCGTTTGTTTTTAGTTTAAAATCCACATGGGCATTCATATACCTGGTTTCATCATAACTGATACTGTCTATTTGGAAACCCACCACCGGTTCACCATTATCATACAAATCAGCTGCATAAATTCCATTCTGGTTGGTAGAGCCTGTGTACCTGTCAACTGCCGTGATGGCGAAACTCACTTTATCAGTTGGTAATGAAAGTACAGCCGGCACTGTTGTATAAACGCCTTTAACTTTTTTTAAAGGATACATCCTGGGAGTTTGTTCATAGGTGCTTTTTGTTCTATCATACACGGCTAAACGCATTACCACAGGCGGTATATTATCCGGTATGGGAAAACCAAACAGCAACGGATTTAATACTTTATCTGTTTGGGTATCCCTTATCTCAAAATGCAAATGCGGACCTTGTGAGCCACCAGTATTGCCACTATAGGCAATCAACTGGCCTTTCTTTACCGGAAATAAATTAGCCGGTATATTTTCTATAAACAATTTCCAGCTTTCGGCTTTGTATTGTTCCTGTTTGATATATGCTTCCAGTGCAGGATAAAAATCATTTAAATGTGCATAGAGCGTAGTAAGCCCATTGGGATGGTTGATATAGATACATCTTCCAAATCCATAGGGTTCAATCTTTACTTTAGCTACATACCCATCTGCTGAAGCGATCACCGGCACATTTTCTTTTTGATCTGTTCTCACATCAATTCCCATGTGATAGTGATTGGGTCTTAATTCCCCGAAATTGGCAGCAATACCAATTTTAGCTTTTACAGGCCATGCAAAATAGCCCTGCGGATAATTCTTAGGCTGAAATATTTGTGCCGAAATGAACAGGGGCAAAATAAAAAATAAGACTGTGGTGGCTTTTCTAAATGCTTTTATCATCCAAACAAAAGTAAAGGCTAACCCATACTTAACACTACAAAATTTACAACCAATATGTTAATAAACCTGCAAAGCCCACAGCCTCCATTTGCAGGTGTAAAAGGGTTTGTTTACCTTACAGCCTCGTTGTTGTATGAAAAATATCCTTTTACTCCTTTCCTTTGTATTTACTGTAACAGCAGTGTCATCACAATCTCACCAGATAAGGATTGGCAGGTATGTACTTCCTAAAGACAACGATACCGAAAAATCCCTTGTATTAAAAATGCCTTTTGGCGGATTTTCGGTTGAGCAGATCATTGGTGACACAGCTTCATTCAGAAAGGCAGGCGAAGTAACAGTGGATATTATCTGCACGGATTATCCGCCAGAACAATCACTAATAAAATTAAATGCCAGCCGCCTGAAAGCTTTTTACAGCACTTTCCCATTTATTGACCGTTCGGAGGTTGGCCGTGTACATTACTACCGGCAAACAGGCGGTGCTGAACGGGACAAAGCACAGCCGATGTTTCATGGTGTGGTGGTGCGCTGGCGGGTGTCGCAAAATGGAAACCTGGTAAAAGACGACTGGCAAAAACTGCAAAAACTGCTTACAATGGTGCCGGATATCAGGAGGGCATCATTGAGAGAAAGCTATTCGCCGGTTACCTATTACATAAAGCCCGAAAAGAAGATCAAACCCGATTCGCTTGGCAGGGTACCCTATAACGATCCTTCCATGAACCTTGATAACAAAAGGATCACCTGTATCATTGGCGACACAGCCTACCTGTTCAGCCACTTCATCATGCCTGATTCTGTGCCGGTGTTTGATTTTAAATCAGCGCAGAAAAAAAAGCTGATTACAAAAAGAACCGCACAACAATTTAAGGATAAGCGTTACAGTTATCTCACCCTGTACGAACCATTGCCAGAGATCATCCCGGTAGACAAAAGTTACGCCACTAAAGACACGGGAGAAGAAAAAAAGAACCAGTTACCCGACTCAACCGTTTTGGAAGTGCTAAAAAGAAACACCTGGAAAAATGCCATCGTGGTGGGAGATGTTACAGGCAGCATGTACCCCTATACAGCACAGTTGCTGGTATGGCTGCAGATGTATTCGCTCAACCACCTGGGTTACCAGTATGTTTTTTTTAATGACGGCAATGACAGACCTGATGAAAAGAAAAAGATTGGACGAACAGGCGGCATTTATTTTCAGCAGTGTGTACACTACGAACAGGTGAAAGAACTGGTAAAGCTGGCAATGGAAAAAGGCACGGGAGGTGATTTTCCTGAAAATGTAGTGGAAGCACTGATCGCAGCGGAAAGACAATTTTCTAAAGCAGAGGGTACCATGCTGATAGCGGATAACTGGGCAGCCATAAGAGATAAGGAATTAATATACCAGTTAAAAAAACCGGTGATGGTGATACTTTGTGGTGTAAGAAACAATGATGTAAATCTTGATTACCTCAACCTGGCCTTGAAAACAAAAGGCTCGCTGCACCTGATAGAACAGGACATCAACAACCTTGCGGCTATGAAAGAAGGTGAAACAATTACCATTGGCCGAAAAAGTTATACCATCACCAATGGCCTGTTTACCGGGGATGAATAAATGTTATTCTTTTATCGCCACGGCAATCTTTGAATCCGCTGTGCCATAATACAAAAACCATTTGTTTTTAAAAAACACCAGCCCTTCTACAAAACAAACTTCATTTACTTCACCTACCCTCTCGTATTCTTTGTCTGGTTTGATAAAGGAGTTGCTGGTACGGTTGAGCAATTTGTAAGGATTGTCTTTATCAAACAATGCCACGCCTGCACTGTAGGTAAATTTGGGCACTGTGCTGTCGTTGTAATTAGCGGCGTTACTGCCGTTATAGATTAATGCAATTCCATTTTTGTCCAGTAATGCATAAGGCCCCGGCTCCACCAGCCTGCTGTCGAAATAACCCATTCGTGGATGTAATACTTCAATAGGCTTCTTTGATTCTTCGTTCTCACAAACCGTCCAGTGTATAAGGTCATCAGAAGTGGCCATAAAAAGGTTGGTGTCGCCAAAATACATCCAGTATTTTCCTTTTACTTTTACAGCCACTATTTTATCGCTTCTTTTTTCTGCAACAATGGCGCCCGACTTTGACCATACGTCCTTATACTTTTCACTATTGAGTACGAGGCCTTTTTTTGTCCAATGCTGCAGGTCCTTTGAAACCGCCAAACAAAGCCTTGCCGTTTTGCCATCATAAGATGTATAGGTCAGTATATATTCTCCTGTCTCACTTTCAACGATCCTTGGATCTTCAACACCTCCTTTCCATTCATATTTTTTCATACTGTCTTCCGCAGGAAATAAAACAGGCGCCGGCATTTTTGTAAAATGCAGTCCATCCTCACTAACGGCAAGGCCCAGCCGGGAAGTCATGGCACTGTCCTGCGACCGGTACAACAAATAAACTTTACCATCTTTTACCACAGCAGCAGGGTTCAGTACATTTTTCTCACTCCACGAAACGGTGTCGCCAGAAACAGGACAAAGAAATTTTTCCCCGGAAGAAGGTTGTAAAACCGGATTGATGCTATCTACTTTTGAAAACCTGTACCAGTCCAGAACATCGGCAGGCGCCGTAGCAGCAGTGTTTTCATTTTGTTGTTTTGTGTTGCAGGAAAAAATAAATGCAACCAGTACCAGGCAGGTATATTTCATAATAAAGGCAATTTTAAACTTTATATGTCAAGCAATCTTTTATACAATAAATAATTCTCCTCGTCAAAACAAACGAACAGCACTTCCTTTACAACTTCGTTGCTTTGCAAAAATGTCTTCACAGTTGATACAGCAATTTCAGCAGCCCTTTCTTTTGGAAAATGATAGATACCTGTGCTGATATTAGGAAATGCAACGGAGGTAATATTGCTTTCCGCTGCCAGTGTAAGACTGTTTTTGTAAGCATTTGCCAAAAGCTGTTCTTCTCCTTTACCACCGCCGTTCCATACCGGACCCACCGTATGTATCACAAACTTCGCAGGCAGATTTCCCGCTCTTGTAATAACCGCCTCACCTGTTTTGCAACTGCCTTGTTTTGCCACAATTTTTCTGCAATCTTCCAGGATCATTGATCCGCCAGCCCGGTGAATAGCGCCATCCACACCACCCACACCCATCAATGAACTATTGGCAGCATTTACGATTGCCTCCATCGGTATTTTTGTAATATCCCCCTGCAGAAGTTTTATCATACAAAAATCTTTAATGTAAATTAACGACATTCAGTAAAAATCAATTTTTGATGACCAAGGGCATTTCTCCCCAACCCTTTTTCAATACATTCGTTGCCCAAACCATTTATTATGAAGCAAAGTATGACAAAAGCAGCCTTCTTGCTGTTTTCATTGATAATGTGTGCCGGCGCCGGTGCACAAACGGTTACCAGGTTTATTGATCCGGCTAACATGGATTTTACAGTAAAGCCGGGAGATGATTTTTATACCTATGCTGGTGGTACCTGGTTAAAGAACAACCCTGTGCCAGCCAAAGAAACACGGTGGGGCAGTTTTAACATCCTCAGGGATTTTAATATCAATGCAGTGAGAAAAGTATTAGAAACTGCTGCCGCTGATAAAAACGCCCAGGCCGGTTCTGTTGCTAAAAGAGTAGCTGACTTTTATACTGCCGGCATGGACAGCGTTGCCATTGAAAATCGTGGGGCCGGTCCCGTGATGCCCTACTTAAAGAGCATCGCTGCCATTCAAAATAAAGAAGCGATTATAAGCAAGGCCAACGAACTGAGGACGCAATCTGTTGGGGGCGGATTCTTTTCTTTTTTTATTGGGCAAGACAGGAAGAACGTAGAGCACATGGTGCCACAAACAGGGCAAGGCGGTACTACGCTTCCTGACAGGGATTATTATTTAAAGAACGATGCTAAAAGTACCGGCATACAGGAAGCGTATAAAAAATATATGACCACTTTGTTTACACTTGTTGGAAACCCTGCTGAAAAAGCAGCGCAAATTGCCAACAGCATTTATGAACTCGAAAAGAAAATAGCTGCTGCGCAAAAAAGCCGGGTAGAAATGAGAGATGCTTATAAAACCTATAACAAATTTTTAGTAGCGGATTTCAGCAAAACCACTCCTTCATTTGATTGGAAAAAAATAATGAATGAGCTGAAAGTAAAGGGTGAAGACAGTATGCTGGTGAACAATCCTTCTTTTTTTGCTTCACTCGACAGCATATTTATCGCCACTTCGCTGGAAGACCTGAAAGCTTACCTGCAATGGAACGTGCTTAAAGGTGCGGCGCCGCATTTAAGCTCGGCTTTCGTTGATGCTAACTTTAATTTTAACCAGGTGCTAAGCGGTCAAAAAGTACAGACACCCAGGTGGCAGCGTATCTCCCAGTTAACGGATGGCAGTATTGGAGAACTACTTGGCCAGTTGTATGTAAAAGAATATTTTAAGCCGGAAGCAAAAGCCCGTATGTCTGAACTCATCAGTAATGTGCGGAAAGCATTTGCCAACCGCATTAATAACCTCGACTGGATGGGTGCCGAAACAAAACAAAAAGCATTGGCAAAACTGGCTGCCTTCCGTCCTAAAATTGGTTACCCTGATAAATGGAAAGATTATGAAGGCATGGAGATAAAAGCGGATAAATATTTTGAAAACGTAGTGAATGCCGGTAAGTGGGGTTATGATTTTATGATAAGTCAATTAGGTAAACCCGTTGACAGAACCAGGTTTGGCATGACGCCACCAACTGTAAATGCATATTACAGTGCTACACTAAATGAGATCGTTTTTCCAGCAGGCATATTGCAATTTCCTTTCTTCGATCCTGCCGCGGATGATGCCATCAATTATGGTGGCATTGGTGCTGTAATAGGGCATGAAATGAGTCATGGTTTTGATGACAATGGCAGCAAATATGATGCAGACGGCACACTACGTAACTGGTGGACACAGGAAGACAGTTTGAAATTTGTTGCTAAAACCGTTGATCTTGGTAAGCAGTTTGACGCCTACACCGTTCTCGACACCTTGCATGTAAATGGAAAACTCACCATGGGTGAAAATATAGGCGACCTGGGAGGATTAAATGTGGCTTACGAAGCTTTCAAAATGACAAAACAAGGTCAAAGTAATGATTTGATCGACGGCTTTACACCAGACCAACGGTTCTTCTTAAGCTGGGCGCAAGTGTGGCGTTCAAATATTTTACCACAAACCGCTGCTCAATTATTAGTTACAGATACACATTCACCCGGCCCATACCGCACCATTGGCGCACCCGTAAACATGGATGCCTGGTATAAAGCATTTGATGTGAAGCCTGGAGATAAGCTATATAAAAAACCGGAAGACAGGATAAAAATCTGGTAAAACCATTTTGATTTGCATAGCCAGCTGCAATCCGGGCCAAAGTCTTTCTGTTGTTTCAACAACCTGAAAGATCCTCTCGATCAACTGCTGAAATAATTGATAAAAATTCAACTGCCGTCCCAGGATGGCAGTTCTTTTTATTGCAGGATCAAGTTTCCATTGATTCGAAAATCGCTTCCTTCAGCAATAAATACCGCGGCACCTGGCCTGACGGTGACGGGTACATTTAATATGCAAATTGAACCCTGCTGGGGCCGAACCCATATTTGTGTGCCGGACAATACAGTTGCCGGTGGTAACCTGTTGCCCGCCCAGTTAGCCGGGTTGTTCCAGTTGCCGTTACCGGTAAAGACAAATGCTTCTGTAAATTCGGTGCAGGATTGATCAGCGTTTAGTACCTCTGCAAAAAAGTTCGCTGCTGAATCACAAACCACACCAAGGGTAGGAAGTATATCGTGAGGTGAATTTGCAAACGGGTCTTCGTAAAAAAGTTTTCTCCTGAACTGCTGATAATTTATGCGCTCCAATTTGTTCCAGATCCAGTTGGCACCATATACAACCGGGGCAAAAGAGGCTGGTGATACATTAAAGGTGTTCCCAATCCTGTCAAGTGGTTTACCTACATCAAAAGGCACCATGTCGTCGGTGGGTACATGGTACAAAAAAACCGCCGGACTACTGTCATTTTGGTCAAATGCAGCAGTATCAGCTATCCCTCCACTTAAACACATTACCCCCATTACTTTTTCATCAAACCCGTTGTTCTTGCTGATTGTCCCATTAATATCTCCCAGATCGGGCCTTTTATAACAGGCAGGATTTTCATAATTAAATGGCAACGGATTATGTTCCCTGTAATCCTCATCATCTTTATTTGCAGGACCTGCCAGTTGCTGCACCGTATCCTGCCAATTGGGGTTAACAGCATCAGGCAAATTACCTGCTGCCGTTGGTTTTTCTTCCGGTTTATCCAACAGTACGGCAGCCAGTGCGGTAATGGCTCCAGCACTATGGCCGCCAATAAAATATTTACAGGTACTGGTACTGTCTTGCAGGTTGCGGCCCTTTAGCCACCTGATAATTCCCTTAATATCCTGTTGGGCACGGTAGGCTGCCCTTACCAGTTCGGCCGAATCGGCGGCAAAAAAACCTCCATCAAAACTGTTATAAAAATCAACAATTGCTGGTTCGTTGCTGTAAGGTCCCGGCAAACCCGGTGCAAAAGGATATAAGTGAAAACCTTCCCTGTAATCGGCTGAAACCGCCACATATCCCCGTTTAGCAAATTCTTCTGCAAAAAAAGACATGTCTTCGTCATTGGCATCATCCGTGGAAGTAAAGCCACCTCCATGTATAAAAATGGCCACGGGTCTCTTTAAATTACTGTCTCCAACGGGTTTAAATATGCTAACTGTTATGGTATCCATCCTGCCACAATAATTCAGGGCTGTTCCCACTACAATATCAGCCTCCTTTACAACACCATATCGGCGCTGGCTGTACGGCAACTGACTTGTACAGTTGATGTAAATCAGTACCAGTATTAAAACAGAGAGAAATTTTTTCATTATTATTTGTAAGGCGCTTAAATTAAGTAAAATAACGTTTTACTCTATATGTTGTTCACACTTTAGTCTTTACTCCATAGTTTGCAGGTTTTAACAATAAGGTTTAATTTTATTGGCGATGCGAAGAATAAAAAACGGCTGGGACATTTTAAAACAATCTGGTATTGACTTTATTGATAATAGCGTGCCAAGAATGAGCGCCGCCTTATCCTATTATACCTTGTTTTCTATGGCTCCTATCCTGCTGATCATTATAACCGTGGCGGACGTATTTTATGGCCGGCAAGCGGTAGAGGGTACTTTATTTGGGCAGATCAAGAGTTTTGTGGGTGATGAAGCCGCTTTACAAATACAGGATATCATCCGGAATGCCACGCAATCGCAGCAAACCAAACTGGCTTCTATTGTAAGTGTTGTGGTGCTGATCATTTCAGCCACCGGAGTTTTTACAGAAATACAGGGTTCTATCAATTCAATCTGGCAATTAAAGGCCAAACCGCAAAAAAGCTGGTTGTATTTTTTACTCAACCGTATTTTGAGTCTTTCTATGGTAATGGGGTTGGGCTTTATTTTATTGGTTTCGTTATTGGCCAACACACTCCTTGAAATATTGCTGAAAAGATTACTAGCCATCCTGCCCGAAGGTTCGGTATGGATCACTTATGGCGTTAACATGCTACTCACTTTTATTGTGATTTCCTTTTTATTCGGCGTAATTTTTAAATTGCTGCCCGATGCCAAAGTGCAATGGAAGGATGTGCGCCAGGGTTCATTCATAACGGCTATTTTATTTATGGTAGGTAAGTTCTGTATTGGATATTACCTCGGTAAAAGCAACCCCGGCGGTACTTATGGTACAGCTGGTTCGCTGGTTATTATTTTACTGTGGGTGTATTATTCAGCCATGATATTATATTTTGGCGCCTGCTTTACAAAAGTACATGCACAGTTTACAGGGAGACACATCTTTCCCAATAAATATGCGGTGTTTGTAAAGCATATTGAGGTGGAGAACAAAGGAGACCTGCAACAGCAGCCTGAGCATAAGATAGTGGTGGAGAAGAAGGAGGTTAATGAACCGGGCGAAGACTGATCAGGAGTTCTACTGGCTATGCAGTTCAATATCCCTGTTTATCCTGGTTTGATCAACCCGGTGATCTGCCAATCTTTTTATTTTTTTAACTGGCATAAAAATTAGCCCAATCTCCATCAAACTATTTTAATCAAAAATCTTTACTCTGCACCTGATCAAATGCAATTTCTGCAATTATTATATTCTGGTTTTAAAAAAAATGTATACTTCTCTTTTTTAGAGCTTGTGTAAATGATTTACCTGTGAACTTACAGCTGTTACATTAAAAACAAAAAATTCCAAACCTCATTTTTCTTTACCTTTGGCCGCTTCGGAAAAACAACGTCTCCGTGGCACATTTTCAATCATCGTTTTTGAAAAAATATGCCAAAGAATAACTCCATCCAGTCAGTACTCATTATCGGAAGTGGCCCTATCATCATCGGACAAGCATGTGAATTTGATTATTCCGGCACTCAGGCTGCCCGGAGCCTCCGGGAAGAAGGCATTAAAGTGATCCTCATCAACAGCAACCCGGCTACCATTATGACCGACCCGATGATGGCCGACAAAGTGTATCTTTTACCATTGACTGTTGAAAGCATTGAACAGATTTTAGAAGAGAATAAAATTGATGCTGTGTTGCCAACCATGGGCGGCCAAACAGCACTCAATCTTTGTAAAGAAGCTGATGAACTGGGCGTGTGGGAAAAATATGGCGTGGAACTGATCGGTGTGGATATCAAAGCAATAGATAAAGCAGAAGACCGGGAAAAATTCAGGCAATGGATGATCCAGATGAATATCAATGTTTGTCCTGCGCACATAGCCAACTCATTTTTAGAAGGAAAGGAATTTGCACAGGAAATAGGCTTCCCATTGGTACTGCGCCCATCCTTTACTTTGGGAGGAACGGGTGGCGGCATTGTATTTAAAAAAGACGAGCTGGATGAAGCACTCAACAGGGCACTAACGGCAAGCCCTATCCACGAAGTGCTGGTGGAAAAAGCAGTGCTGGGCTGGAAAGAATATGAACTGGAATTACTAAGGGATAATGCAGACAATGTGGCCATCATTTGTACGGTGGAAAATTTTGACCCGATGGGTGTGCATACAGGCGACAGTATAACTGTGGCGCCTGCAATGACATTGAGCGATACCGCTTACCAGAAAATGCGCAATACCGCTATCAGCATGATGCGTAACCTGGGCAATTTTGCAGGCGGCTGTAACGTACAGTTTGCCCTGCATCCCGAATCGGAAGAACTGATCGTTGTAGAAATAAACCCAAGGGTAAGCCGTTCTTCCGCATTAGCGAGTAAGGCTACGGGTTATCCTATTGCTAAGATCGCTGCAAAACTGGCGATTGGTTATAACCTGGATGAATTAAAAAACCAGATCACACAAAGCACTTCAGCGTATTTTGAACCAGCCCTTGATTATGTGATCGTAAAAATGCCCCGGTGGAATTTTGATAAATTCAAAGGTGCCAATGATACGTTGGGTTTTCAAATGAAAAGCGTAGGTGAAGTGATGGGCATAGGGAGAAACTTTGCAGAAGCGGTACAGAAAGCCTGTCAGAGTTTAGAGAACGAAGCGGTTGGTTTGGGTTACTATGGACAGAGCCTGATGAAATCGGATGAGCTGCTGGAATATATTAAGATACCCAAGTGGGACCGCATCTTCCGCATTAAAGATGCACTGATGGCGGGCGTAAGTGTAAAACGCATTTGTGAAAGCACCGGCATCGACCGCTGGTTTATTTACCAGATACAAAAGATCTGCAATTGCGAAAAAGAGATTGCAAAGCATGATTTTAAAACCCTGCCTGATGAACTATTGAGAGAAGCAAAAGACCTTGGCTTCAGCGATGAGCAGATCATCCGCATTATGAAAGAAGAAAATGCAGAAGTGATCTATGAAAGAAGAAAAGCAATGGGTCTTACAAGGGTTTTTAAAATGGTGGATACCTGTGCTGCAGAGTTTGAAGCAAAAACGCCCTACTTCTATTCCACTTTTGAGGCAAAAACAACCGGGCCGGCACCATTACTTTCTAACGAAAGCAAGGTGTCTGATAAAAAGAAAATAATTGTTTTAGGAAGTGGACCTAACAGGATTGGCCAGGGTATTGAATTTGATTATTGCTGTGTACATGGTTTGCTGGCCATTAAAGAAGCCGGTTTTGAAGCCATCATGGTCAACTGCAATCCTGAAACAGTATCTACAGATTTTGACATTGCAGACAAATTATATTTTGAGCCCGTGTTCTGGGAACATTTGTGGGAGATCATTGAACATGAAAAACCGGAAGGCGTTATTGTTCAGTTAGGCGGGCAAACGGCTTTGAAGCTGGCTAAGAAATTGCATGCGAAAGGAATAAAAATTATTGGCACCAGTTACGACAATATGGATATTGCTGAAGACCGTGGCCGCTTTAGCGATATGCTGAAAGAACTGGGCATCCCTTATCCAAACTATGGTACGGCATACAATACAGACGAAGCGATTGAAGTGGCAAGACAGGTGGGTTATCCCGTTTTGATAAGACCCAGTTATGTACTGGGCGGGCAAAGAATGCGCATCGTAATAAATGATGAGGACCTGGAAAAAGGGGTATTGAGTTTGATAAAACATTTGCCCGGCAATAAAATATTAATTGATCATTTTCTCGACCGCTGCCAGGAAGCTGAGATAGATGCCATTTTTGACGGAGAAAATTTTCATGTGATGGGTGTGATGGAACACATTGAACCTGCCGGGATACACAGTGGCGATAGTAATGCAGTATTGCCACAATTTAATTTATCACCATTGATTGTGCATACCATGGAAGAGTATGCTGAAAAAATAGGAAGGGCATTGCAGATAAAAGGGTTGATCAATATTCAATTTGCCATTAAAGATGGCAATGTGTTTGTAATTGAGGCCAACCCAAGAGCATCCAGGACTACGCCATTCATTGCAAAAGCCTACCAGATCCCTTACCTCAACATCGCCACCAAAATAATGCTGGGGGTAAATAAATTAACCGACTTCACCTTCGAGAAAAAACTCACCGGCTTTGCTATTAAAGAACCTGTTTTCTCTTTTAATAAATTCCCTGGTGTAAATAAAGAGCTGGGTCCAGAAATGAAAAGTACGGGAGAAGCCATTCGTTTTATCAAAGATTTGAGAGATCCTTATTTCAGGCAGTTGTATAAGGAGAGAAGTATGCATTTGAGTAAATAATCCGTAAATTGGGTTATGAGAATCATGCACCAGGATATAGATATTGAATTAAAAGGGAAACTGTCGGATGACATGACCGATAAAGAGTTTTTTAACTTTTGCACCCAAAATGATAACCAAAGAATAGAAAGGGACGAAAACGGTCAAATCTTTATTATGGCCCCAGTAAATGCATCGGGCAGTAACCAAAATTTCAAAATTGCGGGAGAGCTATACAACTGGAGCAGTAAAAAGAAAACGGGTGTTTGTTTTGATTCTTCTGCTGGTTTTACGCTAAATGATAAATCTGTAAAATCTCCTGATGCGTCGTGGATAAAAATGACAAATGGAGCAGGTTATCTAAAAATGAAAAAGAACAATTCCCCCGTATATGTCCTGATTTTGTCATTGATTTAAAAAGCAAGTCCGACAGTCTTCGATATCTTAAAAGCAAGATGCTGAAATGGATTGAAAATGGGTGCCTGTTGGCATGGCTGATCATTCCGGAAAAAGAAGAGGCCCATATCTATCGGGCCGATGGAAGTATTGAAATTGTAAAGGGTTTTAATAAAAAATTATCCGGTGAAAAAGTGCTGGTCGGCTTCGAATTAGATCTTTCCATTTTAAAATAATTTCAAAAAAATTATTAACTTGTTGGTGTGTCAAAACCCTTGAACATACCAATATGGAAAACGGCGCCCATTATCAGGCTGCTCATTCCTTTTATCATTGGCATTTTATTACAATGGTATTTACAAGTGCCTTTGTTGTTGATCATCATTTTCACTGCAGTTTTCAGTATTGCCTTTTTCATATTCTCTTTTTTGTCTTTAGCCCAAAAATTCAAGCTGCAGTTTTTGCAAGGCCTTCTGCTTCAATTGCTGTTACTAAACGTTGGTATGCTGGTAACCTGGAATAAAGATATCCGGCACCAACATAACTGGTATGGTAATTTTTATAAAGAAAGTGATTTTCTTATTGCCACCATTAATGAACCACTGGTTGAAAAAACAAAATCTTATAAAGCAGATGCCACTGTTAAGCAACTCATAAGAAATGATACGGCCATTGCAGTAGAAGGAAAACTGCTGCTGTATTTTTCAAAAGATTCCACTATACCGGAACTTGTATATGGAGATAATATCCTCATCAGCAAAAAACTGGTGGCAATTAAAAACTCCGGTAATCCCGGTGCTTTTAATTACCAGCGATATGCCGCATTCCAGCAAACCTTTCACAATGTATATTTAAAACCAGGTGACTGGGTAAAACTGGAAGGCAAAAACGTACATCCTTTCAAAGCTTTTTTATTTTCAGCCAGGGAAAATATCCTCGGTGCATTGCAAACCAATATCACTGCCGGCAAAGATGAATTAGGTATTGCGGAAGCGCTGCTGATCGGCTACACCAATGATCTTGATAAAGACCTGGTGCAGGCATACAGCAATACAGGTGTGGTGCATATCATCGCCATTTCGGGTATGCATTTAGGTTTGATCTATGGAATACTGCTATGGTTGTTTGCAAGAATACCCCTGGTAAAAAGATCAAAAGCCACGCAGGCAATTTTAATTCTCGGATGTCTCTGGCTTTTCTCCCTGCTTACAGGCGGCTCTGCCTCAGTGATCCGTTCTGCAGTGATGTTTACTTTTATCACATTGGGCAGCATGTTTTTTAAACAGGCTTCTATCTACAGTTCATTGGCAGCCTCCGCCTTTGTAATGCTGTTGATCAACCCTTACTATTTGTGGGATGTTGGTTTCCAGTTAAGCTACCTGGCTGTTGTTGGAATTGTTGCTTTTCAAAAACCCATTTACAATTGCTTCTACATAAAAAATAAATACGCAGATATGTTGTGGAAAGCTGCTGCATTAACCACAGCAGCACAAATACTTACTTTCCCCGTATGTATTTATTATTTCCACCAGTTCCCGGTGTTATTTCTTTTCACCAATCTTATTGCAGTACCCCTTTCAACCGTTGTATTGTATGCAGCCATTTTCCTGGTAGCCTGTTCCTGGATACCGGTTGTTGGGTTGTATACTGGTAAATTAACCGGGTGGCTGCTGACGCTTATGAATAAAATTATCTTATGGGTAAATGAATTACCTTTTGCTGTATGGGATAAAATACCGTCGAATATTTTTACCACCTGGCTTTTATATGCGATGGTGATCTGTTTTGCAGGATGGCTCATGAATAAAAACAAATCAATGATGCAATGGGGATTGGCATTTTGTGCTGGTTTTGTTTTATTGCATACCAGTATTGCCTGGCAAGTGAAGAGCCAGCAAAAATTTATTGTTTACAATGTACCACAATACCAGGCCATAGATTTTATAGAAGGAAATAATTATCGTTTTGTTGGTGACAGCATCCTGCTGATCGATGGATTGTTACAAAATTTTCACCTGAAACCGGGAAGAATTGCCTTGCAATTAAATAAAAAAGTGGAAAGTTTGTCTGCCTGTTTTGACAAAAATGGATTTTACCAGTTTGGTAATAAAAAAATTGCAGTACTGGACGAAACTGCTCATTTTGAATCCGGCAAAACAGTGAATGTTGATTATATTATACTTTCAAAAAATCCCCAACTTGATATTGCTCAACTGACAAAAACTTTTAACTGCAACAAATTTATTTTTGATGCGTCTAACAGTTTGTGGAAAATTGAAAAATGGAAACAAGACTGTGATAAATTAAATTTGCCGTATCATTCAGTTCCGGAGCAAGGAGCATTCGTAACAGACCTGTAAACCTCATATTTCAATGAACAAAAAAATTAAATCGGCGCTCATCTCTGTTTTTTACAAAGATGGGCTGGAAAATATTGTGCGGTCACTTCACCAGTTAGGTGTAACGATCTACTCTACCGGCGGTACACAAAAATTTATTGAAGAGCTCGATGTGCCTTGTGTACCAGTTGAGTCACTTACAACTTATCCTTCCATTCTGGGTGGCCGTGTAAAAACATTGCATCCTTCTGTATTTGGCGGCATACTTGGCAAAAGAGACGATGAGCAACATATGGCAGAGATGAAACAATATCATATTCCTGAAATTGATTTAGTAATCGTTGACCTTTATCCTTTTGAAGAGACGGTTGCGTCAACAAAAGAGGAATCCGCAATAATAGAAAAGATAGATATTGGTGGACCCAGTATGATAAGGGGCGCTGCAAAGAATTTTAAAGATGTAACGGTGATCGCTGCAAAAAAAGATTACAGCAGGCTGGAAGAAATTTTAATGTCGCAAGCCGGTCAAACATCCTTAGAACAAAGAAAACATTTTGCTGCACTGGCTTTTGAAGTGGTGGCCCACTACGATGTGGCGATCGCAAAATATTTTAATCCTGCTGATGCTTTGTTTTTTTTAGAATCTGTTACCAATCCAAAACCAATGCGCTATGGTGAGAACCCTCACCAGGCCGGTGTATTTTATGGCGACCTGAACAAACTGTTTACGCAGCTGAACGGAAAAGAATTGTCGTATAATAACCTGGTGGATGTGGATGCAGCAGTGCAATTAATAAGAGAAGCCTCTCTCAGCGGAGATCAGAATGACCCTGCCGAAGTTTGGTTTGCCATTATCAAACATACTAATGTTTGTGGTGTTGCTGTAAGGCCATCCGCCAAACTTGCCTGGGATGCTGCGTTGGCAGGTGATAATGAAAGTGCGTTTGGTGGTGTACTGGTTTGTAACAGTACGATTGATAAAGCAACAGCAGAAGCCATCAACGAAATATTTTTCGAAGTATTGATTGCTCCCGCATTTGATGAAGATGCATTGGCTATCTTAAAATCGAAAAAGAACAGGATATTGTTGCAATTGAAATCCCAGCCGGCTGCCACTGCACAATACAAATCTTTGTTGAATGGTGTATTGATACAGTCGGTTGATGAGGGTAACTTTGCAGAATGGAAAGAAACCGGCGGCAGGGAAACAACTGCTGCAGAAAAAGAAGATTTAGTTTTTGCTAACCTGGTATGCAAACATTTAAAAAGCAATGCCATTGCGCTGGTAAAAAATAAACAACTGGTTGGTAAAGGCTGCGGCCAAACTTCGAGGATCGATTCTCTCCGCCAGTCGATCGAAAAAGCAAAGCAATTTAATTTTGACCTGCAGGATGCCGTACTGGCAAGCGATGCATTTTTCCCTTTTGATGATTGTGTAAAGATCGCTCATGCAGCAGGTGTTACTTCTTTTATACAACCGGGTGGTTCCATCCGTGACAATGATTCTATTCAGTATTGTAAGGACAATAACCTGGCGATGGTGATAACAGGAATGCGGCATTTTAAACATTGAGATATTGGGTGGGTCACTTCTTAAAAAAGTAGCACACCACTTTTTAATAATAACCAAGGTGAGCCGCTCTGAGGAAGCGACCCACCCGAACATTTTCAATTGAATCAAAAAAGAACAGGCGGTTACATTGCACTTAGCATCACGAGTATTGTATGGGGCACTACCTGGGTGGCCAGCAAAATTGCTGTGTCAAAAATACCCGCCTTTCAAATGGCCTCTATCCGCCAGTTTTTGGCAGGTCTTTCTTTTGTGCTGTTTTTTATGTTGTACAAAAAAATGAAATGGCCCACTGCAAAACAATTTGCCTTTTTACTTATCCTTTCAATACTCATGTTTGTTGGTGCCAATGGACTCAGTACCTGGAGTCTTGATTATATTCCTACAGGTTTAAGCTGTTTGATCGGAGCCTTGTATCCCTTAAGTGTTGTACTGATCGAAATGATCTTTTTTAAAAACAGGAATTTATCGATTCTTACTTTTGTGGGATTGCTGCTGGGCATTGGCGGCACGTTCATTGTTTTTTATGAAAATGCATTTCATGGAGTACGGCCTGAAGGGTTTTTCTTTGGTGTTTTTTTATCTTTTATTGCCATGCTTACCTGGAGTATCGGATCCATCATCATTGCTAAAAATACGATTAAGATCAATCCCTATTATTCCATCGGTTGGCAGATGCTGATCAGTTCTGGCTTGCTGTACCTGGTTGCCCTGGTGTCGGGCAAAAACATACCACTGGCGCAGGTTCCGGGCAGCGGCTGGATGGCAGTATGCTATCTTGTGATTGCAGGATCGCTGATCGCATACGCTGCATTTGTTTATTCAATGAAAACATTGCCGCCTGCATTATTTTCTTTGTATGCTTATATCAATCCATTGGTTGCGATGGTGGTTGCGGGCATTTTACTAAAGGAAAAGCTGAACCTGAATATTCTATGGGGTGCCATTGTGACATTGGTGGGCGTATTTATTGTAAACTACAGCATCCGCAAAAACAAAAAAGCGGTGATGGCAGAACCGGAGATATAAACCTTATAGGTTTATATGCTGGATGAATGTTTCATAACAGGCACGCCAACCCGCAAACTGTTTGGCGGTTCCTAAAAAATTATTATGCCAGATCGTTATCAATTGCCCATTTACTTCTTTGCAAATTTTTAAATAATGCATGGCCTCCTCATAGGCCTGCTCAGCAGAAAAATGCTGCTCGTAAAACGAATTGGCATCCATAAAACAAGATGGATGTATGCGCAATAATGTTTGCTCATCTTTTTCGAGGTCGAACCAATAAAAAGAAGCTGCTACAGAAGCCCTGAAACCATTGATACTGCCATAGCACAAGGAGTAATCATCTGTAATACCTGCTTCCAGCAGGCGCCTGTAACCTGCGGGGAGATTAAAACGAATATAATGCTGTCTTGATCTTTTAACTTCTTTGCCCGTGATATGTTCGATTATCTTTTTCTCCTGCTGCAGCAACCTAAAATCATCACCGCTTTGCCAGCTTGGATGAATGCCTGTTTCATATTTATCAGCATGCTGCTTTACCAAATAAGAAAAAGCAGTTGTGCCGGGCAAAATATTTTTATCATACACCCCATTTTTTTGTGCTGCTAGAAAAAAGTAATGCGGTTTTAACTGATACTTTTTATGAAGAGCATCCATCCATTCATAGGAATCAAAGGGGTCTTTCTGTAAACCAGCCAGTACTTTTACTCTTTCTATTGCCGGCGATTTTAAAAAAGCACCCAGGCTGCGGACAAGTCCTTTGTGTCTGTAGGCATACGCAATATCGATATCATATGTAGGGATAAAATTGAAAGTTGAAAGTTTCAATTTGAAAACCTCCCTGCCGGCTGGCAAGGGTGAAAATTTTTCTTCAAGCTTATCTGCAAAGGCTTTTATCCAAATATTAACCAAGGGTAAGTTTAAAACCCCTTCTTTAAAGGCCAATGAATTTTCATGCGCATATCTTCCATACATATCTTTTTCATGCGGAAGGTATTCTTCATAGCGGCTCACCAGGTAAAAAGTGGCGGCTAAAATGTCAAATGAAAGATCAGCTCCTTCCCTTTTAAAAAACGCCTTATATTGGTTTGTTTCAAAACAATTGATCTGCTGCTGTTGTATGGAATTCTCAAAAAGAAGCTGTACACTGCCAATTCTGAATTCGCTGGTTGAAATGGCTTCGTTAGAGTAATTGATCTTCACCCCTTCATACGCTGCGAATTTTCCAGCATCCGTGGTGATGTCAAAGCCCACCTGCAGCTGTTCTTTAAAAATAAAAGAACAGGTGTATTGTAATCTTGAATTGCTGACTGGCGAATAAATCAATACCATTATCCCACAAAATATAAAAGTTAACTGAAACTGGTTATTTTTGAAATGCTATAATATAATAAGTGAATAAATAAAAACAAGATCGAGCGGATTGATACGACAAAACGGGTTTCCCATCAAATTAACTCACGTTGTATCAGCTACAATCAGTAAAAACAGTGAATCAATCTAAATATTCATCATTGACGCTACCGACCAATAAAAAGGTTTACTTTCTGTCCGACTTCCATCTCGGCACGCCCGATGCTGCTTCCAGCCTGCAAAGAGAAAAGACCATCGTGGCATTTTTAGACAGTATTAAAGAAGATGCAGCCGAAGTTTTTTTGGTGGGTGATATGTTTGACTTCTGGTTTGAGTACAAAACGGTTATTCCAAAAGGCTTTGTACGGTTGTTTGGCAAACTAGCTGAACTGTCTGACAAGGGAATCCAACTACACTTTTTTGTAGGCAATCATGATATGTGGGTAAGAAATTACTTTCAGCAGGAGTTGAATATGAAAGTGTATTTTGAACCCGCCTCTTTTGAATTTAACGGAAAAAAATTTTTAGTTGGGCACGGCGACGGACAGGGACCAGGTGATCATAAGTATAAATTTTTGAAAAAGATCTTTCGCAGCCCGCTTTGTCAATGGTTGTTTGGTATTTTACCGCCTGCTATTGGAATGGGTACGGCCAATTATTTTTCCCGTAAAAGCAGGTTGGCAGATAAAAGCGTGGAAGAAAAATTTTTAGGGGAAGAAAATGAATGGCTGATCATCTATAGTAAAGAAACTTTGCGAAAAGAACATTTTGATTATTTCATTTTTGGCCATCGGCATTTACCCATTGATTTTCCGCTGGGTGATAACAGTAAGTACATTAATTTGGGGGAATGGATCAACTTTAACAGCTATGCTGTATTTGATGGCAACAGCACTTCGTTATTGAGTTACAAAAAATGATGCAGGCAAAAAAAATATGGCTCTTCTTTGCTGTCAGTATGCTGTCAGTTGCCGTTCTATTCGCCCAAAAAGATTCTGTTTTGCAATTCAGTAAAAACATGAGCGGCGATTTTACTTACTTCAATGTAGACAACCTGGATAATATATACCTGGTAAACAACCAAAACCAGTTAAAAAAACTCAACAGCCGCGGCGATTCTGTGGGCATATTCAACGATGTGCGCAAGTACGGAAAATTGTTTTACATCGATGTAACCAATCCATTAAAGCTGTTGCTGTACTACCAGAATTTTTCCACTATTGTTGTTCTCGACCGTTTTTTAATGGTACGCAATGTGATCAACCTGCGAACACAAAACATCTTTAATGTAAAAGCGATCGCCAATGCTTATGACAATAATATCTGGGTATTTGACGAAGGCGATGCCAAATTGAAAAAGATCGGCGAAAACGGCGACCTGCTTTCTGAAACGGTAGACTGCAGGCTGATCTTTGATACCATTCCCTCACCCACACAGATAATTGATGAAGGCGGCTTTGTAAACCTGTACGATCCGGCTAAAGGCTTCTATATTTTTGATATTTATGGCGCTTTAAAAAGTAAACTTCCATTCACCGGCTGGAAAAATGTGGAAGCGATCAATAAAACACTGTATGGTTTTGCAGACAGCACTTTATATGAGTACCAGCCAGGTACGCTCAATTTAAAAGAATACCAACTGCCGGCAGTTTTTAATAATGCGCTTCAAATAAAAGCTGCTAACAATAAGATCTATTTGTTGACTGAAAAAGGTCTGCAGCAATTTACCATCAACGCCACAACAGCAAATAACTAATTTTACGCATGGATTTTTTAGATAGCATTTATTTTGACAACAGTGTGAGAAGTTACCTCGTGGTAGCCGGCATTATACTGTTTGTGCTGATTGTAAAAAGGTATTTGTCACAATATGTTGTATCACTTATATATAAAGTAGCCAAGCGTTTTTGGAAAACGCTGGATAAAACCAGTTTTCTTGCGCTGGTGGTGGAGCCTGTGAAATGGTTTTTAGCGATCGTAATTTCAATTTTCGCCATTGACAAACTGAATTTCCCTTCGGCGCTGAATATTGAGATCTATGGTCACGAAGCAAAAGATATATTATCAAGGGTTGGGCCTGGAATTATCATTATCACATTTGTTTGGCTCTTGTTGCGGCTGATCGATTTTGTTGCCCTTGTACTCGAAAGAAAAGCAAACCTCACAGCAGAAACAAGGGATAACCAGCTCATTGTTTTCTTCCGTGATTTTTTAAAGGTTATTATAGGAATTATTGGATTGCTCCTCATCATTAAAGCATGTTTTCACCAGCCGATAGGAAATGTGTTGACAGGCCTGAGTTTAGTGGGTGCAGCCCTGGCCCTGGCCGCTAAAGAAAGCCTGGAAAACCTCATCGCTTCTTTTATCATCTTTTTTGACAAACCCTTTTTTACGGGCGATACCATAAAAGTAAATGCCATAACAGGCACGGTAGAACGCATTGGGCTTCGCAGCACCAGGATACGCACAGCAGATAAGACACTGGTAACCGTGCCGAATAAACAAATGGTGGATAGTGCGGTGGATAACTGGAGCATGCGTACCGAAAGAAGGGCAGAAATTAAACTGGAATTATCTTCGGGCACAGAGGAAATACAATTACAGTCACTTGTACCAGGGCTGAAGAAAGTCATTGAATCTTACGGCGAACAGGTGTCAAACCATACAATTTTTATAAAGGATATTTCACGGGACGCTGTCATTATCATTATTGAATACTTTACACCGCCGGTACCAATAAAAGATTTTTTTCAGCAAAAAAACGACATCGTTCTCCAGGTAAAAAAGTTACTGGAAGATAATAAAGTTTCGTTCGCAGGTGACTCCAGCAATATTGTAATTAAAGAAGAAAACAGGGAAGGGTGATCAAAGGCTGGCTTTTAGTTCAAGTAAAAAGCCCTTTAGCTTTTTTAATGCTTCAATAGAGGCAAATTTTTCCTCTGCCTTTTTATTATTCTTAAAAAAATCTTTAGCGCCTTCGAGTGTATATTTCTTTTCCCTTGTGAGCAGGTAGATCAATTGAATATTCTTAACATCTTCGGGACGGAACAACCTGTCGCCTTTACCGTTCTTTTTAGGTTTAAGCACATCAAATTCATTTTCCCACAACCGCAGCAGTGAGGGGTTTACTTTAAACCAACCCGCCACCTCTCCAATGGAGTAGTACATTTTTTGATACAGGATTTCATCTTCCGGTACTTCTACTTTGTCTACGTTTTCGCTCAGCTCTTTGATGCTTTTTCTTCCTCTTGTTGATTTTTTCTTGTCAGGTACTGGCGCAGCAATTACAACCGGAGGCGGTGGTGGCGCTATTCGCTTTTTTGCAACAGGCTTTTTTACCGGTGCCTGTTGCGCCGGTTCATCAAATAAAAATAAAGAGGTTTGTGTATGGTCAGACATTATCAACAATAAAAATAAACAAGTATAAACTTAACCCCGGCAAATTTTCTTCACATCTCAACAATCATTAATCAAAACTTTTTGCGCTTCCCGTGGCTGCTATCTTCAGCATCCTGTCATATTGCTCAGCATTGAGGTCGTTAAAGAAAAAGTAAACCGGGTCAACAGCCGACCGGTTGATATGCACTTCATAATGCAGGTGCGGTCCTGTACTG
This sequence comes from Bacteroidota bacterium, assembly GCA_029561305.1. Lineage (GTDB taxonomy): Bacteria > Bacteroidota > Bacteroidia > Chitinophagales > Chitinophagaceae > Ferruginibacter. The sequence goes on from JAKQJG010000410.1 coordinate 32,452, forward strand.
GCGCCGGTGCTGCCCACCCACCCAATTACTTCTCCCCGCTTTACCTGCTGCCCCACCCTGGCCTTTATCCTCACCATGTGCATATAAACTGTTTCGTATCCATAACCATGATTAATGATCACATGGTTGCCCGTACCGGTTCCCCCACCAGCAGTGGTTACCCGGCCATTACCCGTGGCGTAAATCGGTGTGCCCTGCGGTGAAGTAAAATCCAACCCACTATGCATTTTAGGTATACCATAAATCGGATGAATGCGCATTCCGAAACCGCTGGCCACCCTTGAAAGATCTTTGTTGCTAACTGGCTGTATGGCCGGAATGCTCGCCAGTTTTTCATCCTGGTTTTGGATCAGTTTTTCAATGGCATCATAACTGGTGCGCTGGTAGGTGATCCTGGCGTTGATATTATTCAGTTGAGCCGCAATATCTTTACTCAACTGTTCGTCATTCATCGCATTCACCTTTTCAAATTCCTTTGACTTTTCGGTGAGTTTTGCACGGGCGCTGTCGGGCAGGGGATTGGCTTCAAATATAGACCGGTACACATCATTGTCACGCTTCTCCAATTCTGCCATTTTTTCCTCTACCGCTTTAAGCTTGGAAGCAAGATTATTGTAGTCATCCCTCATCATCCGCATCTTTTCATACGCCACGTTATCAGCTGGTTTGGGGATGAACCTGGTGTACACCCAGATCACCAGGGCTGCGGTAACCAAAAAGGCGCTAAAAAAACCAAATACCCTCAACAACTTCACCCGTAAAGGCGTTACCAGTTTTTCGTACCGGAGCGTATTGGTGTTATAGAAGTATTTTATTTTTTTCATGCGGATCAGCTTCCGTCAGGTTTTTTATAAAATATTGGTCTTATGTTACTGGTCATTTTTTTATTTCCGGCAGCAGGCAATTGAACTCTTTAAAAACCATTCAATTTTCCTCTTCTTTGGTGTTGGCTTCCACCCGCCTCCTGGAAATGACATCAAAGCTTTCAACTCTTTCTGGTTCTTCCGTTGGCTAACGGAGCGGAGGGGGTTTTCCTTACCTTTGCGCCCACGCCAGCCATAGCGTACAAATATAGACTGTAAAATCTCAAAAATCAACCCAAAAGATACTGGTTATGATGACAAGTGCTGAAATAAGACAGCAATTTTTAGATTTTTTCAAATCCAAGGGACATGCCGTCGTTCCTTCTGCGCCCATAGTTTTAAAGGACGATCCAACCTTGCTGTTTACCAATGCGGGCATGAATCAATTCAAAGATTACTTTCTTGGCAACAAAAAAGCACCGTATAAAAGAGCTGCGGATACACAAAAGTGTTTACGGGTGAGTGGTAAGCACAACGACCTGGAAGAGGTGGGTGTGGATACCTATCATCATACCATGTTTGAAATGCTGGGCAACTGGAGTTTTGGCGACTACTTTAAACCTGAAGCCATCGCCTGGAGCTGGGAGTTACTGACGGAAGTATATAAAATACCAAAAGACCGTTTATACGTGACCGTTTTTGAAGGGGATGCCAAAGAAAACCTGCCGCCTTCACAGATTGCGCATTCCGAATGGAGAAAAATAGTGGCGGAAGACAGGATCATTTTTGGCAATAAAAAAGATAATTTCTGGGAGATGGGTGATACAGGCCCCTGCGGGCCTTGCACTGAAATACATGTTGACTGCAGAACGGAAGAAGAAATTGCCAAAGTACCGGGTAGAGAATTGGTTAACAAAGATCATCCACAAGTGATCGAAATATGGAACAATGTATTTATCCAGTACAACCGCAAAAAAGACGGCACGCTTGAATCTCTTACGTCTAAACATGTGGATACCGGCATGGGTTTCGAACGGCTGGTAAGAGTGATACAGGGAAAGAAAAGTAATTATGATACCGATGTGTTTACCGGCACCATTGCAGCTACTGAAAGAATAGTACACAAAGAATATACCGCCGGGGATGATAAGCCAAGTGTAGCTTTCCGGGTGATCGCTGATCATATCAGAGCCATTAGTTTTTGTATTGCAGATGGACAATTACCCTCCAATACCGGTGCCGGCTATGTGATCAGGAGGATTTTGAGAAGGGCGGTGCGGTACTACTATTCTTACCTGGATTATAAACATCCCCTGTTGTTTCAGTTACTGCCTGTACTTGCCAAACAGTTTGAGCAGGTATTTCCCGAACTGGAAGCACAAAAAGATTTTGTTGCCAAAGTGATCAAAGAGGAAGAAGAAGCTTTTTTAAGAACACTGGACAAAGGTTTAAAATTAATAGAAGAAGTGATAGCTGCTTCGCAGACGTCTAAAGTAATCGATGGCAACAGCGCTTTTAAACTGCATGACACGTACGGCTTCCCGTTAGATCTCACTATGCTGATCGCTCAGGAGAACGGCTTAATTGTGGACGAAGCCGGATACAAAGAAGCAAGGAAAGTACAGCAGGATGGCGGCAGAGCTGCCACAGCGCTGGAAACGGATGACTGGATTACATTGATCGACAATGTAACCAACAGGTTTGCTGGCTATGATGCTTTAGAAACAAAAAGCAAGATCGTTAAATACAGGAAAGTAACTGCCAAAGGAAAAACAGCTTACCAGCTGATACTGGATGAAACACCTTTTTATGCAGAAAGCGGCGGCCAGGTGGGTGATACAGGGACTTTGTATTTTGGCGAAGAGGCCATTGAAATCACCAATACAAAAAAAGAGAATGACCTCATCATTCATTTTGCAGACAAACTGCCATCGGCTATAAACGAGGAAGTAGTGGCAAAAGTGCATTCGTTGAGAAGAAAAGCCATCACCGTTCACCATAGTGTGACCCACCTGATGCATGCAGCTCTCAGGAATGTGCTGGGCACACATGTAGCACAAAAAGGCAGTTTGGTCAATGAAGAACACCTTCGGTTCGACTTTAGCCATTTTGCCAAAGTAACGGATGAAGAACTGGCACAAGTGGAAACAATGGTGAATGAAAAGATAAGAGAGAATGTGCCGGTGCTGATCAAACAAATGAGCAAAGATGAAGCCGTGGCCATGGGTGCCATGGCTTTATTTGGAGAAAAATATGGCGATACGGTAAGGGTGGTGATCATGGATCCTGCTTATTCCATTGAACTTTGTGGTGGTACGCATGTGGGCAGTACCGGTGAGTTGGGCATTTTTAAAATAAGAAGTGAAAGTGCGGTGGCGGCTGGTGTTCGCCGTATAGAAGCATTGTGTGGCCAATCTGCAGAAGCCTTTATCAAAGAAGAGTTTGACGCCATCAAATCAGTAAGGCATACACTCAAGCATCCAAAAGATATTGGCAAAAC
>JAKQJG010000420.1 GCA_029561305.1 Bacteroidota bacterium
CAGAAGGTAAAGTATTTAGAGTATTGGGTAATTTGACAATTACGAACTGATAGAGATTTGTTGAAGACCTATTGATAAGTTTTCATTTGAAAATGGAGCTGCATACAACGAAAAAGGTTGGGTGATATTGGGGAATTATCAATAAGAAAAAATGTCTTTTTTTTTAGTAAAATGTTTTACTAGTTTTATTACTATTCTATTCACTGGAAAATTTGTTATAGCTGTCTGTAATGCCAGGTGCCTGGGTACGGGGCCATTTCCATGCATAACACGTAATTATACAAAGAAGAATGACTTCTGCAACAGCGCCAAACACCATATGCATCCAGGCCTCACCTGCCAAATTAAACAGTGTATAGGGAATATACACCATAGCAATAATGATATTTGCCCAGCGATTTACTTTAGCCGGCAGGGCAACAGAAAGGAAAATCATCAGTGCCGGAATGGTCACTGAGGCGAGTGCAGCCAACAGAAATCCTTGCGTAATATCAAATATAAACACCCTCCCCGTAAGAATATCTTCTATCTTACCCGGCATATATACGGCGAAATAATCAACATAGATATAGAGAAACATCAAACTTGCCCACAGTGTAGCAAGCTTCAGTTTCAAATTGACTTTGATGTCTTTCAGTGCATTTTGTGTATTCATAAATTATCAACTAAAAATTAAACCCAAAATGAAGTCCCGGTTCTCCGAACACAAATTTTGACCATTTGTCATCTAACTGTTTAAATCCGCCAGGCATTTTTGTGTGACAAGCACGGTGGGTAATTGCAATGGATGGTTGAATAAAAAATCTGTCCTTAAAAAGTTTGATGTGATAACCAACGCGGTAAGTATTGAAAATCTGAAATCCATTGTCAATTTTTTCTCCGTCAACATTCACAAAACTCTGCCAGGCAGGCATTACATTAAGTTCGGCATATAAACCTTTCCATAAAAATCGTTGATAAGCCACTGAAAAGCCATACTCCCGTATATAGCCTGGAAACTGCTCTTGCGGCTTTCCGTATGAGCTGTTTAAAAAAGGGTGAATACCATTCGGCCAGGCATATTTCCAGGTTTTTGGTTCTACTGTAATTATATCTTTTCCTGTAATACGATAGCCGAAATTGAGTTGAGCGAAGTCGGGTCTGTTTGTAGAAGAAAAATTACCCAATAAAAACATAGAGCTGCCAACGAACCACCGTTTGTAAGTGTTGCCTGTTTTAGCATATTGAGCTTTGAGGTGGAGCGTACTTGTCATCATCAAGACAAAACCAATGAATAAAATTTTCTTTTGCATTTCTTTCCTTTTTATTTTAACGATGCTGCAAAACTAGATTCGCTTCTTCCCTAAACCCGTTCACTTAAGTTAAGAAATCACCATAAACACTTATTATTTTTAAAAATCCTTGCTGGTAGTCTATTTGGTGATTATAGTTTCATACCTAAAAAAACCTGCTAATTGGTGTGGGGAAGATGTTTAAATTACCGGTATGATTACCAGAAATTATACCCAAAGTGAAGCCCGGGTTGAATAAAGTAGTTAGGCCATTTTTTTTCTACCAATTTAAAAGATTCGGGAACATTGGTTCTTACGGGCCAATAACTACATCCAATAGCTGGTTCAAAAAAGAACCGGTTTTTAAAAAACTTAAACTGGTAACCCAAATGGAAGTTCAGATATAACGTGTATCCATTTCCAATCTTTTTTTTATTCTCATCCATATATTTTTCAAATGCATTCAATGCATGAATGGATGTATAAACTCCTTTCCACCAAAAACGCTGGTATCCTAATGTTGGTGCAAGTATGCGTGCATGGCCAGGATAGTTTTCTCCCGGTGCATCAAATGATGGTCCAAAAGGGATACCGATTGGCCAGGAATAAATGGATCTTTTAAATTCAAAGGAAACCACATCTTTAGGTGTTATTCTATATCCAACATTTAATTGTATATACTCAGGGTTGTTTACTTTTGAAAAATTTCCTAACATCAGAAATGAACTCCCAACAAACCACTTTCTATAAGTTTTATCTTGTTTGTCATATTGTGCATTCACCTGTAAACTGATTGCTGACACTAAGGCAAGTCCAATCCATAAAAATTTCTTTTGCATATCTTCTTTTTATTGTTAAATGATACTGCAAAAGTGGACTGGCGGGATACAATAATCCGTTCACTTAAGTTAAGAAATGCGTTTAGCTCTTTTTTTCAAGAATTCTTGCTCTTAGTCTGCTTAATGACTGAGGTTTGATGCCTAAATAGCTGGCTAGTTGGTGTTGTGGAACACGCTGAATTAAGTCTGGTCTTTTCTGCAATAAATTCAAATATCGTTGTTCAGGGGAAGATGTTTTAAACTCGTCAAAATTGAAACGTTCTTTGGCTAACAATTCTTCCGACAATTTCCTGCACATTATCTCAAACTTTGGAAATTTACTGTTTATTTCCACTTCCATGTCAGAATTTGAAACTGTAAGAAAACTGTCTTCAACACAACTGATGAAATATTCTGAAGGAGCTTTACTTAAAACACAATGAGGTGTTAAGGCGTCCATTTCTGTGTAGAAAGCTGTTGTTTTTTCTTCTCCGTCAATTATGTAATAAGTCCGGATACAGCCTTTCAAAACAAAGTAGCTTTCTTTCGAATTTTGCCCTTCTTTGAGTAAAGTCGTTCCTTTCTTTACAGAGTGAAATATATCTAACGAAAGCAATGTGCTCTTCTCATCATCTGACAGAGAAATGTATTTTGATATAAAGTCAAATAGTTTGTCTTGCATTGTTGTATGTTGTTACTGTCGTCTGTTACACTTGCCCCCAACATCTGCTGGTAACTTGTAAATTTGCGCAACTATCTACGGATACTTGCATTTTTGAGCCTATGCCATTTGCCTCCTTGTCAATTGCCTATCGCCCCCTTCCCCATCCCCATTTTAAAAACGCAGGAAAAGCCCTGGCCCAGGTAGGTACATCATGGCGGCCGTCTTGCAGTTCTAGGTATTCTATATCGTGGTTGTGGTACCCTTTCTTTTTTAGCTCGGCTATTAAGCTAATGGTATCGTCTATTGCATCAATGATACCGTTGTTGTTGCGGTCGGCCGTTTCATCCTGTGTGCCCACTTCAAAAAAGAATTTCAGCCAGGGATAGTAGCCTCCCTCTTTTACCTGGCGGTGCATGATCCGGTGCAGTTCCTCATCAAAATCTGCATCTTCCTGTGCCTTGTCCCGCCACCAGAAACTACCACTGAATGCGCCCATTTTTACAAACTCCTCCGGATATCGCCAAACAATATCCAGCGCACTCAGGGCACCCAATGAAAAACCGGCATAAGACTTTTCTTTAAAAGACTGGATCGTATACGTTTTCCTGATAAAAGGCAGCACTTCCTTCATCACAAAATCGGTATGTGCCTGCGCCTTATTTCCCCTGCCTTTATAATCTAATATTTGAGCCGTGGCATATTCATTCCGCCTGTCCGGGCCACAGTGCATGGCAACGCAAAACAAGGGTGCAATCTCATGATGCTTTAACAATGGCTCCAGTATTTTTTCAAATTCCATCTTTACCAGGTCCTGGCCATCGTTGACCAGCAGTAAACTCATTTGTGTATGTTCTGCCACATGCCGCGGCATATAGCAGTCAACTTTTACTTCCCTTTTTAAATAGATCGAATCAATGATGTGGTGCTCTACGGCAATGTGGTGAACGTGTTCCCTAAGCATATTCTCCAAAAATAAAGAAAAAGGAGGAAGGCAGTTTAAGGTTTAAGGTTTAAAGTTTAGGGTTTAGGGTTGAGGGTTGAGGGTTTGGAGGAGTTGATAGTTAGAACATACTGTTACATGTTTAGTATTCATGGGCTTTTTAGCTGATGCATCACTATCTGCAGTATAAATATTTGGTAAATAGATTTGATGAAAATATATTTATGGGATAGAAACCAAACTAACTTCACTTCTCAACATTTATACTCATGAAATAAGCCCTGCAGAAGCCGCCAAACCAGCGCTTTTCCAGGAAATTTCATGAAGCCAAAACCAACTAAAATTAAACACATGAAAAAGATCGGCATCCTGCACGGAAAAGAAAGAACCTTTCCTGAAGCATTTGTAGAAAGGATCAACAGTAAAAATATCGAAGGTATTATAGCCGAACCTGTATATATCGAAAAGGTGATGCAGGGCGTTGCAGCAGATTATGCGGTGATATTCGACCGTATCTCACAGGATGTTCCTTTCTACAGGGCATTTTTAAAGAATGCTGCCTTATGTGGTACGGCTGTTATCAACAATCCCTTTTGGTGGAGTGCAGATGAAAAATTTTTTAATAACTGCCTGGCTACAAAAATTGATGTACCGGTCCCCAAAACAGTGATCCTTCCTTCAAGAGACCTGCCTGCAGATACATCAACAGATTCCTTCCGCAACTTATCGTACCCGTTAGACTGGGGCGGCATATTCAACTATATTGGTTTTCCTGCATACATGAAGCCATTTGCCGGCGGGGGATGGAAGAATGTGTACAGGGTGGAAAGCATTGATGACTTTTTTGAGAAACATTCAGAAACAGGTGAACTGGTAATGCTGCTGCAGGAAGAAATTGTATTTGAAGAATATTACCGCTGTTATTGTATTGGAGGCAAGTATGTGCGCATCATGAGCTACGAACCCCGTAACCCACACCACCTTCGTTATGTGGCAGATTTTAAACCGGATGAGGCCAAGCTGAAACTGATGACTGATATTGTATTACGCATCAATAAATACCTTGGTTACGATTTCAATACAGTTGAACTGGCGCTTCGGGATGGTGTGCCGTATGCTATTGACTTCTGCAACCCTGCACCAGATGCCGACAGGGCCAGTGTGGGTGATGAGAACTTTGAATGGGTGGTGGAAACTTCCGCCAATTATGCTATAGAAAAAGCACAGGCGCAGGTACCAGGGGCTGATAATTTAACCTGGGGAGAATATGTAAAGCGGAGTACGTTGAAAGAAGCTTTGTATAATGGATAACTGATAACTGGTTAATGGATAATGCATCAAAGTTATTACGGTATGCAAAATCGAATACAACCTGGCATTGAACAATTATCAATTAGATAAAATTGATAATTGAATAATGGATAATGCATGTCAGTTTTTACTGTATGCAATATCTAAGACAGCCTGACATTGAACAATTATCAATTATCATTTAATAAATTATCAATTCAATAAATTATCAATTCAATAAATGGCAAACATATCCTACAAAAATTTCACCATTGGCGTGGAAGAAGAATACATGGTGGTAGATCCAAATACAAGGGAACTAAGAAGTCATGAGCAAAAGATCGTACACGAAGGGCAGAAGATCATCAAAGACAAGGTAAAGGCAGAAATGCACCAGGCCGTGGTGGAAGTAGGCACCGATATTTGCCAGGATGTGGATGAGGCTTTTATGGATGTTTCCACCCTGCGTAAAACTATCAGCGGCATTGGCGACAGTCTTGGTTTAAAACTAGGCGCTTCCGGCACGCATCCCTTTAGCCATTGGGAAAGCCAGTTGATAACCGACCATGTACGGTACAACGAAATTGTAAACGAACTGCAGGAAGCTGCCCGCAGCAACCTCATTTTTGGGCTACACGTACACGTGGGTATGGAAAACAGGCAGATGGCGATACATATTGCCAACTCTGCCAGGTATTTTCTGCCACATGTGTATGCACTCAGTACCAACTCTCCTTTTTGGGAAGGCAGGCTTACTGGTTACAAATCATTCCGCACAAAAGTGTTTGATAAATTCCCCCGTACTGGCATACCCGATTATTTTGAGAGTATTGAAGCATATGAGAATTATGTAAACCTGTTGATCCGGACCAATTGTATTGACAATGCTAAAAAAATATGGTGGGATTTAAGAGTACATCCATTCTTCAATACAGTGGAATTCCGCATTTGTGATATTCCTATGACGGTGCATGAAACCATTGCCATTGCAGCGCTGTTCCAGGCTATCTGTGCTAAACTGTATAAACTAAAGAGCCAGAACCTGAACTTTATGATGTACTCACGGGCATTATTAAACGAAAATAAATGGCGTGCCAGCCGTTACGGGATCGATGGCAGCCTGATAGATTTTGGCAAGGAAAGCGAGGTAAATACAAGGGTGCTTATATACGAACTGCTCGACTTTGTAGACGACGTGGTGCCGCACCTCGGCAGCAAACATGCCATCAACTATGTACACAATATTTTAGAGCATGGCACTGGTGCAGACAGGCAGCTGGGGGTGTATGAAAAAAATAAAAATTTAACTGAAGTAACTGACTATATCACGGGCAATTTCCTGGCTGGAATATAAATGTGTTGTTATAAAACCAAAAGAGCCTGCACTTGTGCAGGCTCTTTCTTTTAACATAAAAGTCAAATTTTTTAACGGAACTGCGGAGTAACAAAAGTAATTGCATGTTTACATTTACACTATGATAAAACTTTACTCCCCGAACGGTAATCTGATATCCCTCTAATGTACCTGGCAAACTTCATTGGCAAGTGCCGGGTACATTTTTAATTTATCACGATCTTTTCGATTGTATCTCCACCCCTGATATCATCTATCACCTCCAGCCCTTCTGTTATTTTCCCAAAACAAGTATGTACACCATCTAAATGAGCTGTGTTATTCCTGCTGTGGCAGATAAAGAATTGTGAGCCTCCTGTATTAGGTCCACGGTGGGCCATTGAAAGTACGCCACGGTCGTGGTTTTGCTTAGGCGCTTTTGTTTCACACTGGATGGTGTAACCAGGGCCGCCGGTACCATTTCCATTTGGGCAACCACCTTGTATCATAAAGTCTGGTATCACACGATGAAAGCTAAGGCCATTGTAAAAACCTGAACTGATCAGTTTCTTAAAATTAGCCACTGCAATTGGTGTGGCATCATCATACAATTCAAATTTCATCACGCCTTTGTTGGTGTGGATTTCACCTGTAGTGAGTGCTGTTTCGCTCATATTTCAAATTTTATTTCTGCGAAAGTAAACAGTTGAGCGTTGCAAACAAAGCATCTTT
>JAKQJG010000433.1 GCA_029561305.1 Bacteroidota bacterium
AAGTCCGGCGTGACGGTGGATGTAAATAAATAAGCTAAAAATAAACAAGGCACCCTACGTTGTATAATTCTTGTAGAGTGCCTTGCCGTTTTTTTCACTTACGGCCTCATTGTAACTTTATCATAACGCCTTGTCAGAAGGCGGCAAAGAATAGCGTCTGCCATCAACGCAACACCCGACCAGAAAAACCATGTATTCACACCTACGACCTCAACAACCGGACCTGCAACAAGCAGACCTATCGGCATAGCAAGAGTCATGGCAGTCATCAAGAGGGAAAACACCTTGCCCATCATTTCAGGTGCAATGCTTTCTTGAACATAGGCCATAACTGGAACATTCATAAATGTACCGGAGGCACCCAAGAAGAAACAGCATACAACAAAAATCCAGAAACCACTTATTGGAAGCGCCCCACTAATTAGTGTAGTCAGTCCCATTAAGCCAATAGCTAAGGATGCCATGAAAAATCTCCTTTTCATGCCGCCCCACACACCGATAACCAAAGATGAAAGAAGCAATCCTCCTGCAAATACAAATTCCACAATGCCATTGTGCCATGCTTCGCCCATAAAGTGGCTACGTACCAGCAGAGGAAACAAAGAACCTAAGGGCATGTAAAGTATGGTCATCAGCAGCATGGGGAAAAACACAGCCATTAAAGGCTTATTTGCTTTCATTGAGATAAAACCCTGCTTCATGTCAGACAATAGATTCATCTTTTCACTGGCTTGCGGAATATCCGGAATTATAATTAACAAAAGGCAAACTATCGCAAAAGCAGCCCCCAGTATATCCACAACCATAATGGCATAAATAGGCATAAATACCATGAGTGCAGCACCCAGCACAGGCCCCATCATGTTAGATACAGATTGAATCATGTTACCCCAACCGCCTGCTTTGGTCAACATGTCGGTAGGCACAAACATTGGTATAGCCGCTTGCATAGCCGGGCCATGAAAGGTATTGCCCAATCCGCGTATAAATAAAACAATGTAGATAAACCAAATAGGCGGTGTCTGTAAAAGTAAAAAAGCTGCGCCAAGAATGATGCTGGATACGGCTACTAAGCCGTCAGCTGCAATCATTACCGAGCGACGATTGTATCTATCGATCCATACACCGGCAAATGGTCCGATTAACATATTGGGGAGAAAAGCAACAACGGATGCAATCGTCAGTGTGATTGCGGATTCAGTCTGGATGGTAAGCCACCAGATAATGGCAAACTGCACTGCGGCAGAACCCAATATTGAAAAAGCTTGTCCTGCATATATTATAGCAAATTGTTTTTTCCA
>JAKQJG010000007.1 GCA_029561305.1 Bacteroidota bacterium
CTAAAAAAGCATAACACTGTATTTAATTCTCCTCACGTCAAAATATTATCCATGACCTACGAATCCATCATCTCCTTACTTACCCTTATTGCACTGGAAGTAGTGCTGGGTATCGACAATATTGTTTTTATCTCTATTCTCTCCTCACGCCTGCCAGAAAAAGACCAGCCAAAAGCAAGAAGAATTGGTATCCTGCTGGCGATGGTAATGCGTATCGGTTTACTGGCGGTTGTTTCATTCATAATGAAACTGGATAAAGACCTTTTCAATCTTTTTAACAGGGGCTTTAGCGGAAAAGATCTGATACTGATTGCCGGAGGTTTGTTTCTTTTATATAAAAGTGTAAAAGAGATACATCATAAGATGGAAGGAGAAACAGAAAGCAGCAAACCTCAAAAAGCAATATCTTTTGCTGCTGTCATCGGACAAATACTAATTCTTGATATGGTGTTCTCAGTAGATTCCATCATCACCGCTGTTGGACTGGTAAATGAATTATGGATCATGTATGTAGCTGTGATTGTAACAGTCATCATAATGCTGGTAGCCGCTGGTCCCATCAGCAATTTCGTAAATAAACATCCGGCATTCAAAGTGCTTGCACTTAGTTTCTTAATGCTGATAGGCTTCACGTTATTGGTAGAAGGTTTTGATGTGCATATCCCTAAAGGATATATTTACTTCTCGATGGCTTTTGCGCTGCTGGTAGATGTTATCCAAATGAAAACAGTAAAATCACCGGCGCCGGTAAAGCTTCATAGCAAGTTTGAAGAAGAGGAAGCTGCGAAAAATATTAAACTGTAAATAGTTCATGGCGACCAGCAGCAGTATCAGGTCAATCAACGAAACAAATTTTAAAACATATTGCCGGCGTTTGTGCAAACTGGATACTGATCTAAAAAGCATCATCGGCCAGTATGGTCATCCGCCGCTTTGGAAACGGAAACCCGGCTTTGAAACATTGATCCATATCATTTTGGAGCAGCAGGTGTCCCTGGCATCAGCAAAAGCAGCACTCAATATATTAAAAGAAAAAATTGGTGCAGTAACGCCACAAAAAATTTTGCTGCTTACTGATGCTGAATTAAAAGCCTGTTATTTCAGCAGGCAAAAAATAGTTTATGCAAGGCATTTGGCAGATATGATAGTCAGTAAACAAATTGATCTAAAAAAATTATCTCTTGCCGGTGATGAGGAGGTAAGAATTGAACTCAAAAAAATAAAAGGTATCGGCGACTGGACGGTGGATGTTTATTTGATGATGGTATTGCAACGCAGCGATCTTTTTCCATTGGGTGATATAGCTTTGATCAACAGTATCAAAGAGGTGAAGGGTTTACCAAAGCATACAAGCAAGGAAGAAATTTTAATGATAGCAGAAAACTGGAGGCCTTACAGAACCGTTGCAGCATTTATTTTATGGCATAGCTATTTGTGCAGGAGAAACAGGAAGTATTAGGCTAGAAGGACAAAGAGAAAAGCAACTCAGAAAATGTATTTATTTTTCGGGGTTCATGTAAAGTGTGCCGCTAATCATTTTACAATTTTAGGGTATACATACAGGGTAATAGATGCCAATATGAAAAGAGAATTGAAACGGTGAAGTTCCCTTCTTTGTCTTCTTTTCTTATTTATCCTTGTAGCCCTTAGCTAACCAACTTCGCCACTTTGCCAATCACTTTTCCATTACTATAAACCTGGAGCGTGTACGTTCCTTTTTGTATGTTATCTGCCGGCACTGAAAAATTAATGCGGCGTGCTTCTCCCTTGTTGTAATCGAATTTTATTTTACGGCTATAGATCTTCTTGCCACCGTCTGTATCAAAACTGCCGCTTTCCCAAGCGTTACGCAATATTTTTCCATCTGGCTGTATCAGCACCAGCATTACTTCGCCCATTCCCTGCACCAGGCTGTTGCGCACCACTAATGAACCAACGAATTTTTCTGTTTCGTCTGCATTCAGCACTTCTGTATCATCTGCATTTGCTGTTGATAATTTTAAATCACTGGCACTAAAAACGGATGACGAACTATTGATATTTTCTGCTGTTGAAGACCGCTCATTTGAAGCGCTGTTAACTGGTGAAACGGGATTATTGTTCAAGGCCAACTGTTCCAGCAGCGCCCTTAACCGCCTGTTTTCTTTCTCCACATCCCCATTCCTCATCTTTAACTCATCCACCCTTAACTGCAGCTCTTTAATTTTGTAACGTGCCAGTTCAAGATCCGCGGTGGTACTGGAGCTGTCTCTCAATAAAGTATTGATCTCTGTTTTAAGCTTGTTTACATCTCCAATACTGTTATTAAAAGTACCATCTTGCAAACTGTCAGTTTTAATGGAAATGGAGGTTGTGTCAACCGTACTGTCGGCGGGCATACTATTTACCGCGTTGGTATACAGTTGCCGCAGTGTATCCCGGGTTTTTTCCTGTTCAGGCGTCAGATTTTTTTTAGAAACAGCAATGGCGGCCGTCTTTGCAGGTTTTTGCTGTGTATAAAAATTGTACCCGAGTATGCACAGCAATACAAACGACACCACCAGGAAGAGGACCGATAAGGTAAGAAGAGGGTAAAATCTGTTGTCCTTCATACTCATACTCATAGCATATTGTTCATTGGTTTCATTGTGCCATTGCACCTTCATCCACATAGGCAGATATCCATCCAACCTGCCCATTCTTTACCAGGTAAAATTGTTTCTTTTCATACACACCTTCAAACTGGCGCATAATTTTCAGCAACAGGCCTACGCCGGCAACCAGTGATTTTTGATCAAACACTTTGTTTACATCTTTCACTTCTTTTAAAAGCAGTGCTTTATCCACGGTGTTGTCTGTAACTTTTCTCATGGTGGCTTCCGTTGAAAAATCACTATAATTTCTTACCAGCCTTTCACTGAACTTTTGCACTTCGTCGTAAGTCACCGGTATTACGCTGTTATCAACCATTTCCGGATAGAGTAATGTACTCACACTCCAGGCAATACCTCCGCTGAAGGCAATATTATCGCTCATGTTGTAGGCACCACTTACATTTACTGCATATTCGATTTCGGTATTCGGCACGCCGCTTAATACCCTGAACAACTGCCGGCTGAAATTCGACATACTTTGATCTCCTTCCAGTCTTTTCTCCACTGCATTACTGATACTCTTGGTTCCCCAATTGACCTGGAACAGCCTTATTTCATTGGTGTTGCCAAATGGAAAATAGCCGCCTTTTGTATTACCGCTTCCGATATCCACTAAAAAAGTAGTGTATCTCTTTTCTTCTGGTACTATGCCCATATGGCTCAGCCTTGCCTCTTCTTTGATATCCACCACTTCCAGTTTTCGCTGCGGATCGCCGATCTTAATTTTAAATGAATCCGCCAGTTTTTGTATCCAGGCTGATTTGTTATCTTTCTCGGCCTGTCCTTTTACGCCACTGCTTACCACGGTAAATATTCTTTCGGAAGGAATTTGGTATTTGTTGTTGATGGCGTTGAACAATCCTGTTAATCCTTCCAGTGTTGCTTGAAAGGATGATTCGTTAAAGGAAATAAAATCTGTATTAACTGAACTGTCTTTTAATAAATGAAAGGAACCAGCCCGGGTTGCTTTTTTATCAATTTCCACCAGGCTCATCTTAACGCCCTTGCTGCCCACCTCAATTCCGGCGAAGATGGTGCTGCGTTTAAATTTTAGTTTAAGGCTGGTTTGCGCCTGCGCCATGGCT
The DNA here is from genome assembly GCA_029561305.1 of Bacteroidota bacterium. Lineage (GTDB taxonomy): Bacteria > Bacteroidota > Bacteroidia > Chitinophagales > Chitinophagaceae > Ferruginibacter. Next base: position 3,719 of record JAKQJG010000007.1, read on the forward strand.
ATGCCACTAAACATCATCACTATTACCAGGCAGACAGCTTTACACACACTACGCTGCATCATTATTTTCATTTGGCTATAAAAGTACATATTAAAAGCATGGGGGCTGGGAGATATGAACGCCTGTGTAAAACTTTTAAACGGGTTGGTGTTATTGGCGGGATTATACGATTACGTCTTTCGCCACCTCCATATCAATCTCTTTCTCCCACTTAGCCACCACCACGGTAGCCACAGCATTACCAATAAGATTAGTAAGCGCCCTGCCTTCACTCATAAACCTGTCTATTCCTAAAATAAGCGTAATAGCCGCCACAGGAATATGACCTACAGCTGGTAAAGTAGCAGCCAAAGTAATGAAACCACTGCCCGTAACACCAGCCGCACCTTTGGAAGTTAAAAGCAACACAAGAAGCAGTGTTATTTGCTGAGTGATATCCATGGGTGTATTAGTGACCTGTGCTAAAAACACCGCGGCCATGGTGAGATAGATACATGTTCCATCTAAATTAAATGAGTAGCCTGTAGGTACTACCAGCCCGGTAACGGGTTCACTGCAACCAGCTTTCTCCAGTTTCTCTATTAAGCCTGGCAAAGCTGGTTCGGAAGAAGAGGTTCCCAATACAATCAGCAGTTCTTCTTTGATATGAGCCAGCAGTTTAAAAATATTAAAGCCTGCAAATTTTAAAATGCTGCCCAATATCAGCACAATAAAAATGATACAGGTGATATAAAAACAAAGCATCAGGTTGGCCAGCGGGCCCAATAAGCCAATACCGTACTTGCCAACTGTAAAAGCCATGGCCCCTAATGCACCCACAGGTGCCAGTTTCATGATCATGTGTATTATGGCAAACAGACCGTCTTCGAGTGACTGGATCCCTTTTAATAATGGCGCTGCCTTTTCTTTTATTTTACTCAGTGCAAAACCCATCAGCAAAGAGAACAATAACACCTGCAGTAAATGATTGTGTGCAAAAGCACTGATGATGTTTTCGGGAATGATATCGAGAATAAAATCTTTTCCGTTTTGGGCATGGGCCTGCAATGTGTATTGTTCCACCGCTTTCGCATCCAGCGCTTCCGGGTTTACATTCATACCAGCGCCGGGTTTCACTATATTGATCACCAGCAAACCAACAACCAATGCCAGCGTAGTTACCACTTCAAAATAAATGATGGCCTTTAATCCCACGCTGCCCACTTTTTTAGTGTTCTGCATTCCGGCAATTCCGGTAACAATGGTACAAAAGATAACCGGCGCAATCATCATTTTTACCAACTTGATAAAACCGTCTCCCAACGGTTTAAGCTGCACAGAAAATTGTGGGTAAAAATGCCCGAGCAACACGCCAGTTAAAATGGCGATCAGTACCTGTACATAAAGGCTTTTGAGTATCCGGGGCATCGTATTTTTTAAAAAGTGATCAGTCGCTCTTATCTCCTACAAACCACTGTTCTTTATTTTTGAACAGCAGGTTAAAGGTAGTGAGCGAACCATAGCAACGGGTGATATATTGTTGCAGGTTCACTTTGTCTTCGTCTGATAGTTTTTTATTGCTGTTCACGTTTTGCTCCAGCACCCGCAGCCTGTCTCTCAGCATTACAATTTTGTGAAAGAAATCTTCAACCGGTATTTCTTTGGGTTTCAGTGTTTTATCGTACGGCTGCAAAAGCATGGTGCCCCCTTTCCAGCGATCGCCCAGTGGCACCACTTCACCTAAACCACCCCATAACTTCAATATTTTTAACAATGACCGTTCAACCTCACTGGCCGTTTCAATTTCAACGGTCACATTTTCAGCAATGATCTCGTCCAGGTTGGTATCATTTTTATCAACCTCTTTTATTCCATGGTTGATAAACGAAATAATGTAGGTTGCATAGCGGACACCCACAATTACACCCGGACCGTATTGTGTATGCTGAAGACGGGTGCCCACCCCAAGATTCAATTCTTCCATATTACATATTTTCCCAAAAATATAGTATCTGGCGAAACCATGATACCTGTTTTATAGTATATAGAAGGCAGATACAATTTTTCCAAAAAATAAAATGGGGAAAACCTGTTGATTATTCGAATTAAAACTGTATGTTTGCCACACTTCTTAGTAAAGTATTTCCATAATATCCGTTTGAAGTTCCTCTATTAGTTACAGTCTCACATTCCTCTGAAAAAACACCGTCTAATACAATTTTGAAAAACTGCAGTTTTCAACACCAAAAATTATTACAAAGATGTTTCGTAATTGGTATGCAGTTTATACTAAGCCGCAAAAAGAACGTAAGGTTATTGCGGTATTAAATAAGAAAAAGATCGAGAATTTCTGTCCATTGGTTTCCGTAAAGGAAGGAAGGGGGGAGAATAAAAAACTTTCACAACAGCCACTCTTTGATGCTGTTGTATTTGTGCACGTGACGGAAGCAGAAATAAAATCCCTGCTCACTATTTCATGGGTGACTACGCTGGCTTACTGGAAATCAAAACCTGCCGTTATTAGCGACAGTGAAATTGATATCGTAAGAAAAGTGACTGAGACCTATTCCGAGATCAAACTGGAAAAAACATTCGTTGATGCAGGCCGAGAAGCCAGCATCATTGACGGTCCTGTGATGGAATTCAATGAAAAAACAGTATCCGTAAAATATAAAAGCGTTAAAGCAAACCTGCCATCGCTTGGGTTTATGATCACAGCGGAGGGCCTTCGGCAAAAAAACAGGACAGCTTATCAGCAACAGGGTTTGTTTACTTCATTCCCAAAAAGGATCAACGCTTTCTTTTTTAATTAGGCAGCTCATAGAAGATCAGTTAACTATTGTTCCCGTTTTAAAATGTAGAACCAATGCCCGTTTGGTTCATTATCCTGGAATCCGTTGTCTCAAATCCTGTGAATTTCCATTACCGTATTCTTCCACTTGAGAAACCGGTTGTTATTTAACCTAAATGATACCGTTATGGAAACAAATTTTACCTGCTACACAAAAAAGGTCCAGGGAGAGATCTTCTATTTTGTAAAAAAGTTTATTGTATTACCCGAATATAATAACGTTCCTCCGATGCTGGAAGCATTTGGTATGCATACCAATTTTGATAAGGCATGCGCCATTGCACAGCTAACGGATGTGGCAATAAAAAAACAATTACTGGAAGAGGTTGAATCAGGTTTGAAACAGGCGAAAGTAATCGACCTTGCTGAAGTTAACTTCAATAGCCACAGGCCGGCAGTTGGGCTTTAGTATCTTATTATTTAGCATGAGTCCATCACAAGACAACGGCTGTTGCCCGGCTCATATATGCGTATACTATCTTTAAAATTAAGATGCAATAAAGTCCTTGAGACGATTAAATTCTTTTGTAGAACTTGAAACAAACAAGTTACTCCAAAAAGTTACTACTGATTTTAAGGCATTGGCAATAACATTGCCGTGAAAAGAATTGTTTTTCATAATAATATTGGTTTGAACAGTAAAGTTAATTTAAGCTGGAATGCCCGCCTATAGCGGTTTTGCCCTTTTTTATCGTCGGTAATTTCTGAAGAGGGTTGCGTAGTTTTACCCAGGTTGCTGCCGGGTAAATACCATCTTGTTAATTGGCTATTTTATTCAAATTGTTACACTAACTGCTCTTAAAAAGCTATTTATCATCTGTTTAAACCGGTTTTATTTTTTTATTATTCCATCCTTTACTTACATTTACTACACAAACGGGTTTTGCTTATTATCTGGTTAAAATCACTCATCTAAAGACGCTACAGAAGAAAAGAAGCTGACCTGTTTCTTACTAAACCATTTTATTCATTCGTTCTTTTCGAATCCATGGCTGAACTTCATTTCGGGCATTGTAATCCATTAAATCTTCGGGTGAAGGTGTGGGTATTGGCACCCCTTGTACAGACCAACGATGAAACAATCGATTATTACTACGATTTTTCCCAAAGCATAGCTGAGTACACTACAACATTTGCCGCATTGGATTTGCTATGGCAATGGCAGCCCGTAACAATGGATGATTATGATGAAGTAATTGAACAGATCGCTTTAGAAAGAGATAACCATACCTATTTTCCTATTGTATTTAATATTTGTGATGGCGATGAAGTGAATGGTACGCCGGGTATTTCTGTTGTAAAATTATTACAAGAACGAAAATTGGTTTATACCGGGTCAGCAGCGTTTTTCTATCATATTACCACTTCCAAGATCGCTATGAAGAAGCGGTTTGACAAAGCCGGGGTACCAACACCAGCATGGGAATCAATTAAAACTGAAAAGCATTCTGTAAAGGGTCTTTTTGAAAGATTGGGTACACCGGTTATCATCAAGCCATCCGTTTCAGGCGGCAGCATGGGTGTGGGCACAAAGAATGTTGTGTATACCGAAGCAGAGGCAAGCCAACTGATAAAACAAATGTTTGAGGGCTACCGCGGATGGAACCTTGCCACTGACGGCTTAATTGCAGAATCATTTATTCCCGGGCAGGAGTTTACCAGCTTTTTGGTTGGTGATCATGATAAGCCCGCCGGCACATTAATATATGAACCGGTTGAAAGAGTTTTTCATGCATCCTTACCGGAGGACGAACAATTTTTAAGCTTTGACAGGTTATGGGAAATTTATGAGGAAGAGCAGGCCATGCCTGGCGAAGAAAACTTTTATGAATATGCGGAGGTAAATGAAACTGATGCGGAGGAGGTGAAAAAGTTAAGCTGGAAGGCTTTTGTATCGGTAAAAGGCACCGGCTATACAAGAATTGATATAAGGAAAGATAAACGGACCGGAAAGCTATACGTACTTGAAGTAAATGCACAGTGTGGTATCAGCGAGGATGAAAACTTTACTTCCATCGGGGCAATATTAAAAGTAAGCGGCAAATCATTTTCAGAACTGGTCCTGGAAATTATCAACAATGCCCTTGAAAGACATAACTCATCCACTGTACCTGTAAGAAAAAAATTGTTGAGTTTAGTAAACACATCCAATGCCAGGTAAACAAGCTCCCCATCAACAAACTGGAGCTGAATTATTTTCTCCAGACCGGGATCGATTAAAGATCTGCGTGCTGCAGCCCGATTATTCCACTACCAATGTTGATTATAAAGACTATGATCCACCAAGAGATCTTTCTCATCTAATTCCTTCGGCTACATTTGATCATGTGTTGCTTAATAAACTTACTACCTACAAGCAACTGAAGGAATTAAAAAAAAGTAATTATGACATATTTGTAAACCTTTGCGAAGGTTATCTTGAGTGGGAAGTGCCATCAATTGATGTGATCTACTTTTTAGAACTGCTCAATCTTCCTTTTACAGGCCCTACTTCGCTGCTATACGATCCGCCTAAAGAATTAATGAAATATGTGGCCTATACTGAAAATGTATCCACACCTGAATTTGTTTTGATCGAAAACAGCGACCAAAACATCGAAAGCGCCTGCAGCAAGCTGCAATACCCATTATTTGTAAAACCCCACAAAGCCGGTGACAGCCTGGGTGTTGACCACAGCAGCCTCGTAAGGAATTTAGACGAGTTGAAAAGCAAGGTGGCTGCTATCGTAGATGAATATGCGCCTTTGCTGGTGGAAGAATATGTGGAAGGAAGGGAGTTTACTGTAATGCTCGCTGCCAATACTGGTGATGAGCCCACCGTTTTTCATCCGGTTGAATATATTTTTCCTGAAGGATTTGAATACAAGACCTACTCACTTAAAACATCAGAACTTCATCCTAATGCCAATATTCCTGTGGCCGATGAAACAATTGTCGAAAGACTGAAGGATGCTGCAAAAAAAATATTCAAAGCCTTCAACGGGGTTGGATACGGGCGGCTTGATTTCAGGATGAATGAGGCAGGCGAACTATTTTTCTTAGAGATCAATTTTACGTGTTCCGTTTTTTATAAAGATGGATATGAAGGCAGTGCGGATTATATCCTGCAATATGATGGCTATGGACAATCCAATTTTTTACGCCATATCATAAAGGAAGGCATTTCCCGTTACAGGCAAAAGCAAAAAAAATACTATATAAAGGGCAGTCCCATTGCAGGCTATGGTATTTATGCCACTGAAAAAATATTTGCCAATGAGTTGGTTTTCAAAGGTGAAGAGCTGGCCCAACGTATTGTCACAAAAAAGTTTGTGGAAAAAAACTGGGATGTTAACCAAAAGGAAATCTTTAGAAAATACGCTTATCCTCTAAGCAAAGAGGTATTTTTGCTGTGGGATAATAATCCGTGTGAGTGGGCTCCGCAAAATCACAGCTGTTCGCCCAATACTGCATACAACGGCTTAAATGTGATAGCAACCAGGAACATTTTGAAAGACGAAGAACTGACCCTCGACTATGCTTCTTTCCTGGATGAAAATATGGAGCCTTTTAACTGCCAGTGCGGCGCTCCCAACTGCCGTGGTTTAATAACCGGGATTGACAACAATTCCGTAACAGAAAGGGAAGATAAACCACAGCTTAAACTATCCTGAAGGCTTTCTGTCTTACTACTCCATTCCTGAATTTTTTTCTACGGCTATGCCGTGGGTAACCATTTATTATCCGGAGAGTAACAGTATGGCTAAGTTTAAAATTTTAAAGAATCTTTTTTCAAAGCACAGGAACGAGCTTTTTATTACCTATGCCTTGTTTACAATAGAAACCATTGGAGGTTTACTGCGTTTTTACTTTTTTGGTGAGGCGGTTAATGATATCATCAAAGGAAGTTATAATGGGCTTTTTGTATTGGCTGCAGTTCACCTTGTTTATCTTTCTGTAGGTACCATACGGCACATGTACGACACCAGGACCTATACTGCCATTTACACATCCCTTGTAACCAAATTGCTGAGCAGGAAGAAAAAGCAGGATGTTTCTAAAATGAGTGCCCACTCTACCCTGGCGAGGGAGTTTGTGGACTTCCTGGAGCAGGACCTGGTGTATGTACTAGAAGCGTTTTACAACCTGGCTGGCTCCCTGCTTATTCTTTTCTTTTACGACAAGGCAATTGCCCTTTTATGTTTGAGTGTACTGGTTCCTGTTAGTATGGTTAGTTATGTGTATGGAAAAAGAATGAACAGGCTGAATAAAGAACGAAATGATGAACTGGAGAAGCAGGTGGATGTAATTTCAACAGGTAATAAAATAAAAATTCAGAACCACTACAACAACCTGAGAAAATGGCAAATAAAGATCTCCAATAAAGAAGCAATGAACTTTGGTTTTATGGAACTGATGGTGCTGGTGATCATCACGGTTTCATTGATCGTTTCTAAAAACATACAACAGCCGGCAATGCTGGCAGGAAGCCTGTTTGGCATCTACAGTTATATCCTGAAATTCACCTCCGGTCTGGATACGATCCCGTATCTGGTGCAGCGGCTTTCTTCCATAAACGATATAGCCCGCAGAATTGAATTGGAACAAGAAATAAACACGGAAGTGACACATCCGCCTGTAGAGATCAAGAAACTACCTTACCGGGTTACGGGAGAATTTGATGAAATAAAGAAATCAGCCTAGTCTTTATATAAAAGAATTATATAATATATTTATCTGCCAAAATCATCTTGTAATCTTACGATATCATCTTCATTACTTGGATTGTCTGCATCGGTATGTTGCCATATTTCGGCTACAATTCCCCAGCCATCTAACCCTATCAGTCGGTGCCGTTCACCTTTTTGCAATTGAACAATATCGCCAATCGCAAGATGGGTCGTTTCCTTTTCATGATCTGTATCGCTGGTAACCACTCCGGCTACACCACCAATCAGCTTCCATATTTCTGCACGGCGGTGGTGATACTGCCAGCTAAGTCGTTTGTTGGGTGCCACTACCAGGATCTTGGGGCTTAGCTTGCCCGATATAGTCAATTCATCTTTTGTAAGATGTGGGAAGTAAAGGCTAATGAATTTCTCAGCTTCCGCTTCGTCTAATACAAAAAAGCCTCCCCATGGACGGCTGTCATCTTTTTTATCAACCAGCAGGCTTTGCTCTTTTAAATACGTAGTTACTTTTTCAAAAACAGTGGCTTTGTCTGTTGCAGCGGAAAAGTGTAATGACATGATCAGTAATTGTTTGTATAATTAACGGCCCATAAATACCATTAGTATCTGCACATCACTTGGATTAACTCCTGAAATACGGGATGCCTGGCCAAGGGTGCGTGGGCGGATCTTTTTAAACTTTTGTCTTGCTTCCGTGCTCAGGGAAACAAGCTTTTCATAATTGAAATTATCAGGTATCACAAGGTCCTCGAGTTGGCTCATTTTTGAAACCAGTTCTCTTTCCTTTTCTATATAAGTGTTGTATTTGATCTGAATTTCTGCCTGCTCCACTATTTCTGCCTCTATTCCTTTTAATGCTGCTTCTATTTTTGCAACACTTGCCTGTAGTTGAGCAATACTAATATTGGGGCGCAATACTATTTGAGAAGCTTTTTGTTTTAAGGTAAGGGAAGCGGATTGGATACTCTCCAGGAAAGGGTTCACTTCTGCGGGATCGAGCGTCAGTGAATTTAATATTGATTTCACTTTTTCAACACCTTCTTCCTTCGTTCTCACCTTTTCCATTCTTTCCTGGGATGCAAGACCAATGCGGTAGCTTAGTTCCGTCAAACGCAAATCTGCATTATCCTGTCTAAGTAAGGTCCGGAACTCTGCCCTGCTGGTAAACATGCGGTATGGTTCATCTGTTCCTTTGTTTATCAGGTCATCTATCAAAACACCGATATATGCTTCGCTCCTTTTCAATACCACCGGCTCCAGCCCCCTTGCTTTTTGATGAGCATTGATACCGGCCATAAGTCCTTGGCAAGCAGCTTCCTCATACCCGGTGGTTCCGTTTATTTGACCTGCAAAGAACAAATTTTCCAGCAGCTTCGTCTCCAGGCTAAATTTTAGTTGCGTTGGGGGGAAGTAGTCATACTCAATTGCATACCCAGGCCTGAACATTCTGCAATTTTCAAAACCCGGTACCAATTGCAAAGCTTTGTATTGGACTTCCTCTGGTAACGAAGAGGAAAAACCATTTACATAGATCTCTACTGTATTGAAACCTTCCGGTTCTACAAATAGCTGGTGCCTGTCCCTTTCGGCAAAGCGATTGATTTTATCCTCAATACTTGGGCAGTAGCGTGGTCCCGTTCCCTGTATCCTTCCCTGGAACATGGGACTTTTGTCAAAGCCAGTCTTCAAAATATCATGCACCTGCTGGTTTGTGTAAGTGATCCAGCAACTTCTTTGTTCTGCAGGCTGTATTTTTTTTGAGTCTGTATAGCTAAAGCCCGTAATTTCCTCATCTCCTTTCTGTTCCTCCATCTTAGAATAATCAAGGCTTCGGCCATCTATACGGGGAGGTGTGCCAGTTTTAAGCCGGTCACTTTCAAAGCCAAGACTTACCAATTGCTCCGTGATACCGGTGGCGGCTTTTTCAGCCATCCTTCCTCCACCCAATCTTTTCTCCCCAATATGTATTACACCATTTAAAAAGGTACCGTTTGTTAGTACTACCGACTTAGCCTTGATCTCATGTCCCAATCCTGTTACTACTCCGTAAGCCCGGCCATCTTTTACCAAGAGGCTATTCACCATATCCTGGTAAAAATCCACGTTGGGGGTTTCTTCCAGCATTTGTCGCCACTTAGCAGCAAAGAGCATCCGGTCGCTTTGGGCACGGGGACTCCACATGGCAGGTCCCTTGCTCCTGTTCAGCATCCGGAATTGGATCATAGACTCATCGGTCACAATACCACTGTAACCACCCATGGCATCTATCTCTCTTACAATCTGACCTTTTGCAATACCACCCATGGCCGGGTTACAGCTCATTTGGGCGATTGTTTGCATATTCATAGTAATAAGCAACACTTTGCTACCGAGGTTTGCGGCAGCAGCGGCAGCCTCACATCCGGCATGGCCGGCACCAACCACTATTACATCGTATTCTTTAAACATTGGTTACAAAATTATCGCCTTCCGGTGCAGTATTATCAAACTTCTTTAAAAACCCCAGTTCCTTTTTCACATCATCAATATTTCTTCCCCTGTTTATCAGTTCAAATTCAAAGGATGTATAATGCTCGATCTGGTTTAAATAATCTATATGTTCCCTGATAAAACCCTCTTGTCCTTGTGTTCTAATAATATCAGACTGCTCGATCTGGTCAATTTTATTCAATTGCCTTTTACAGATTGAATAACCGGTTGTATTATATAGTTCAGTGAAATACTTTTTTGCAGCCACCAGGTTCAACAAGTTGGAACCTTCTTTAGTGTCTCCAATCATCTCAACCCCGATATTGGTAAAGTTCCAGCACATTTTCAATTCTTCTTCGCTGGCAAAATCAAAATAGGACACAGGGATTATATGATCAAATTGCCATTTGGTTGCAAAGTCATCCCAACCTACACCATCCTTGAACTGGCATTCAAACCATTTGCGCATATTTTCAATGTCAAGACCAAAATAAGGTGCATACTCTACACAAATATTCTTTTCCAGTACATAGCGCCTAAGGGCAATTTGCCACTTTCTTTTTTCCCTGAATTTTATTAGAGATGCTGTTGGTTCGGCTTGAGTCGCCCTTTTCTTTGTCGCCATGGTACAAAGTTACATTGTTTCACGAAACACAGTTTCACCATGAAACTGTTACTTGTGGAACTTTGCCAGGTAGTAATCTTCCTTCTTGCGCATGAGGGATTGGTGAGTCTTTGTCTTGTCTTTATAACCACAAAGGTGCAGCGCTCCGTGAAAGATCACTCTTAAGAGTTCGGTTTGAGTAGTAAGGCCTAGTTGGTGTGCATTATCCCTCACCCTATCAATACTGATGTAAATTTCACCTTTGATTTCATTGCTATCATCTGAAATATCAAATGTGATAATATCTGTGTAGTAATCATGTTGCAGAAACTGTCGATTGATGGTAAGTAAATATTCATCCGAGCAAAACACATAACTTAAATCAGACAGTGACTTCCCTTCACTTTTAAAAAGGTTCTTAATAAACAGCTTGAGTTTTGTTCTTGGAATTACTGGAGCCTTGGCATCTGCCGAAAAGAAATGTACCGCCATTAGATGTTTTTCTTAAAAACGAAAGTATCAAACAATTACGAATGAATACTTTTGCAGGATGGGTATAAAACTATCGGAGGTTGCTGCGGGAAAAACAGTGGTGGTTACATCAATTGTAAACGATGAGATCTTTCTAAAATTGATGGAGATGGGTTGTGTACCGGGAGAAAAAATTATGGTGGACCAGATAGCACCATTAGGAGACCCCATTTCAATAAGGATTGCGGGCTACCATTTAAGCTTAAGAATAAACGAAGCAGAAAATATTATGGTAGAAGAGATAATTTAATCATATCTTATTGACTACTAAATAATTATGAATATTGGTCTATACTTTGGTTCCTTTAATCCCATCCACAACGGACACCTGATCATTGCGAAGCATATTCTTAATAGTACTGCAGTAAAACAGGTATGGTTTATTGTATCGCCACATAATCCATTAAAAAATTCAAACCAACTTTTGAATGAATATCATCGACTGCACCTGGTGCAATTGGCAATTGAGGGAGAAAATGATCTGAAGGCCTCCAATATTGAATTCAGTTTACCCAAACCATCTTACACCATTGATACACTAACCCACCTCAAAGAAAAGTATCCGGCTCATGCCTTCTCAGTAATAATGGGAAGTGACAGTTTTTGCAATATTGAAAAATGGAAGAATTATAAAATACTGCTGGCAAACTATGATCTGCTTATCTACAAAAGACCAGGCTTTGAAATAACAGCAACCCATGGCGCCAGGCTCACTGTACTGGATGCACCCCTCCTGGAAATTTCGAGTACACATATCCGTGAGTTAATTAAGAACAAGAAGTCATTCCGCTACCTGGTGCCCGATGATGTGAAAGAAGAGATAGAAAGAAATAATTACTACCGGAAAGAATCAAATTAGAAATCCGAAAAGAAGACAACCCAAAACAATTAATGGAGGGGGAATTTTTGTAAACTGGAGCAAACAGAACGTAGCTGTGATAATTGATATATTCAGCATTGCGTCAGTGCTAAAATTGAGAATAGAAATATCTTTTAATAAATACAAAGAAGCTGCCCACATCAAGCCTACTACTACTGCGTTGATACCTTCCAATGATCTATACACGATGACGTATCTTTTCAGGTATTGCCAAACAGGAAAGAAAAATAATACCAATAAAGCACTCGGTAAAAAAATAGCAACGGAACCAATTATACATCCCAATACCTGCAACTTTCTCCCCTCCTCTTTTAGTGCAATACCCCCAACATATGATCCAATTGAAAAAACAGGTCCGGGTATGGCTCTTACCATGCCTGCACCCGTCAACAGATCATCCCGTTTTATGCGGATAATATTCTGCGTTGAATCCTGGAACTTTTTAGCAGTAGGTCTGGCCACATACTGGTCAACCATCATCGGTATCAACACATCCCCTCCTCCAAATACAAAACTTCCAAAGCGATAAAAATTCTCAAAAAGATTATATGCCTTCCGGTCTTTCCAATCCTGCTTACGGGCAGTTTCACTTAGTAAACCGGCAATTAAAAATACGAGTACAAAAAGCCAGATATTTGTCCAGCGGATTTGCCTGGGCTTTATTTTTTCATTTTCGGGATAACGCTTGCTGCTAAAATTGGTAACAATTCCACCAAGAATAATCAGTCCCGGAATAACCCAGGGTGTTTTAAACAAAAAAAATGTAGCCACCATTGCCACCAGCATTATGATCAATGTGATTGGATTTTTAACCGACACTTTAAAAGATTTGAAAGCGGCGTAAGAAAGAAAACCAATAGCCATTTCCGGTATGAAACGAAACAGACCGGTCTTTACAGAAGCTGTTTCAATATAACCCACCAAAAAAGAAAGCACCCCCATAATGATGCAGGCCGGTAAGATCCAGATCAAAAGGGTAACAACAGCTAAGGGTACTCCACCCCGTTTATAACCGATCAATGTTAATGTTTGTGTAGAGGATGCACCAGGCAACATCTGGCAAAAAGAAACATACTCCATTAACTCTTCTTTTGTTATATCCTTTCGTTTGTCGACAAAGGTTTTCAGCATCATTCCTAAATGGCCCTGTGGTCCGCCAAAAGCAGTAAGACTGTGCAGCAGCACCGCTCTTAAAAAAGGGATATGTCTTATAAATGCCAGCAAGTAGTTTTATAAAAACGTAAATTTAACTAAATCATTTGCTGATAAATAATACTTTTGAAACTGTGGTTCAATTATCATCCAAACATATCAAAATTTTATTCAGCACTATCTGCGCTGTTTGGTTGATTTCCTGCAATCAAAAAAATTATTCTTACAAACCTGCATACAATTTTAAGAGTTCAGATTCTGTACCTGACTACAGCAATATCAACTACTGGGCAGCACATCCATGGAAATGGGACCCTTCGGATAGTGTTCCCGCCCCCTTACTGAAAAACTATAACAAAGATTCCGTTGTGGATGTATTTTTTATTCATCCCACAACACTAACAAATTTTAGTGATGACAGATGGAATGCTTCTATTGATGACAGCTTACTTAATTCTAAAACAGATTACTCCACCATACTATACCAGGCAAGTGTTTTTAATGAACAAAGCCGGGTATTTGCTCCAAGATACCGGCAGGCACATCTGAAAGCATTTTATAATGATGATAAAGAAAAAGATTCTGCAGCCTTTAATCTTGCTTATACAGACGTAAAAAATTCTTTTCAATATTATCTTGATCATTTCAATAATGGAAGGCCAATCATTATCGCAGCACATAGCCAGGGAACATTGCATGCAGGAAAAATATTAAAAGAATTTTTTGAAGGAAAAGTTTTACAGCATCGCTTGGTTTGTGCGTACATTATCGGGCTGCCTATTCCAGAAAACTATTTTTCTCAATTGCAACCCTGTAAAGATTCGTTAAGCACCGGTTGTTTTGTTGGCTGGCGTACCGTAAAAAGAAATTATACAGATACTGTTTATTTGGCAAAGGAAAAAACCAAAAGCATTGTTACAAACCCGCTTACATGGACTTTAACGGATGAATATGCTCCCATTAAATTAAACACTGGTGCTGTGTTGAGTAATTTTAATAAGATCAGTTATGGAGTGGTTGATGCACAGGTACACGAAAATGTTTTGTGGACCTGTAAACCCAAATTCTTTGGAAATATATTTCTTACTAAAAAAAATTATCATATTGGTGATATCAACTTGTTTTACACCAATATCCGCAACAATGTCAGAACAAGGATAAAAATGTTCTGGAAAAAATAATTACAAGCCATACTGTTTGCTGATATCGAGCATACGTTGTATAGGTTTTAATGCAGCCAGTCTCAGATCCTCCGCCATTGTAATTTCTGGTGTTTCATACTCCATACACAAATACAGCTTCTCAAGTGTGTTTAATTTCATATGTGGACAATCATTGCAAGCACAGCTGTTATTTGGCGGAGCAGGTATAAAAGTCTTATTTGGATTACTTTTTTGCATCTGGTGCAGAATACCTGTCTCTGTAACCACTATAAACTCCGCTGCGTCGCTTTTCTCTGAGTATTTGAGTAAGGCGGTGGTACTGCCTATAAAGTCGGCTACAGCCAGCACAGGGGCCTCACACTCGGGGTGTGCAATTACTTTAGCCTGCGGGTGCCGGATTTTAAGTTTAGTGATCTTTTCGAGACTGAAGATCTCATGCACCATACAAGCGCCATTCCAGAGTACCATATTGCGCCCTGTTTTTTTATTGAGATAGGCACCAAGATTTTTATCAGGCGCAAAAATTATGTTTTGCTCTTTAGGCAGGCTTTCAATTATTTTTTCTGCATTGCTGCTGGTACAGATGATATCGCTCAAAGCCTTCATTCCTGCAGAACAGTTGATATAAGTGATAACGATATGATCGGGATGCTTCTCTTTAAACAACCTGAACAACTCAGGTGGAGCACTGTCACTCAGCGAACACCCGGCATTAAGATCAGGCAACAGCACTTTTTTATTTGGATTTAAGATCTTTGCCGTTTCTGCCATAAAATGCACTCCGGCAAAAACAATAATGTCTGCATTTGTTTTCTCCGCCTGTTGCGCAAGACCCAGACTGTCTCCAATAAAATCTGCCACGTCCTGTATATCCGGCTCCTGGTAATAATGCGCCAGGATAATTGCATTTTTTTCTTTTTTTAATTTTTCAATTTCTGCAAACAGGTCAATGGTTGGATCAATGTCCACATCCAAAAAACCTACCCTTTCCAAATTCGATTTTGCGATGTTAATATCTGCCATAATACTATTATAATACTATATTTATAAATAAGCCTTATTACTATTAGGGCTGTGGATTTGTGGAAACAAATATTTCAGCCATTTTGTAAAATTAGAATATTCAGTTTATCCACCATCATCCACAGGTAATTAACATTTAATATTACGTTATTGTTACGCCAATAATAACAACAGTACTACAGTCTGATAAAAACAAGCCCAATCTTTTAACAGCCGTTAATAACATTTGCCGGGTAAAACAAAATAGTGATATAGAAAACTATCTATGTTAATGAAGCAAGGGATAAATATTTTTCAACTTACATATGGTGTATGTATCCAAAACCCGAACTTATCTTTTGCGGATTATCTCCACCGTTTTGAAAAATGAAAAGCCGGGTTATTAACAGGAAAACGCCGTTATTAACATGCCATGTGAATTAGACCAGAAACCGGGTATGCAACTGATGATAATAAAAATCAAAGTACCTGTTTATCGTTCCATATGAAGTATCGGGTAGGGTTTACCTGTACCGTCTATTTCATCCCGGGAAATAATCTTAAATCCAAAATGTTTATAGAAATTGACAGCTTCGGCGTTCTGTTCATTTACATCTACCTTGGTAACATTACAATTATTGATGACATGGAGCATTAAATTTTTGCCTAGTCCCTTTCCTCTTTCCGCCGCATCAATAAAAAGCATTTCAAGACGATTGCCGGATATGCCAGCAAAACCAAGCAGCCGGTTATTTTCATCCTGTACAGCAATTAAACTTACTTGTGAAAACACTTCTTTTTCCTGGATAGTCTTTTTAAAAAAACTGATATCTGCAGGTTGTAAAAAATGGTGAGTTGCCCTTACGGATGATTCCCACACTGCCAGCAACTGAGGGTAGTGAGCTTTAGATGGAGTAAACAGATGAAACATTTGATTGAAATTGAATAAGTACAGAGATATAGGTCATTTTATTGATACCCATTTCCTTCTTAACAAGAAGAGATTATAAATGCATATATCGGGAGACCTTTCCAACGATAGTTATTATTTCACGATTTTCCTCTTTAAAATAAGTGAACTTATAATTGTTACGATCAATCCAACAGGCAATATTTCCACATAGGTCATCATGGCGTTAAAAAATGGATTTTTATACATCCTGGAAAAGTCTGCCATTTCCTTTGCTTGTTTATCTATTTCAAGCTGGCTTGCTCCGGTTGCTCTCAATTCATCCAGCATCTGTGCTGAATATTTTTCCATAAAATCGGGAATGAAAAAAAAGTAGTCAACCAGCCAGGCAATAACATAAAAGGTGGAAGCAATCAACACTATCATCATCCCTGTTTTAAACGCCTTGCCAAAACTGATGATGCCTCCATTGTATTTATCCCGGTAATTGCGGATACCAACAAATACCAGAGAAAATGCGATGAGCATGGAGGCATACCCTATAAGCATACTGGTATTGAAATCCACCGTTCCTGCACAATGGCTGATATAATTTATTGTAAAAAGCATGATAGCTGAAACGATAATGCCCGCAATGATCCCGTGGATGATAATGTTCTTTTTCATGTGTAGAAATTTTTGGTTTCTGTAAAACTGGCTTTTGTACAGCTTTTTCCGCTCATACTTTCGGCCATTTTTATTTGGCGGCCGCTGATTTAGTACTTAAGTAGGAGTTTTTATGGAGTCAGCTGCAACCGCTTTGCTTTTTCAACCGCCTGTATCCGTCTTTTTACATCCAGCTTTGCAAAAAGATTTTGATTATGGGTTTTTACCGTGCTGAGAGAAATGAAAAGTTCTGAGGCAATTTCTTTGTTGCTATGTCCTTTTGCCATCAGGTTCAGAATCTCCAGTTCCCGTTTGCTTAATTCAAGCTGTGTAATAAGGGAAGTATTGAGTTCAAAACCGTCAGGTTGCCGAAAGCTGTTTTCTATACTATTTATATATACCTCTTTTTCCACCACAACAGTTTCAATGGTGGGTTTAGAAAGCTTTAAAGCAAGCCAGATTCCCAGTATGGTAAAAATAACTGCAATAAACCCGATGTAAACCTCGAATGAATGACGAAATATTATAAAACGAAGCTCTAACCATTTGAGCAGGAACAGCAGCAAAGCCAGGCCAATGCTGTAAAAGATCATCGGTTTACTTTTTTCCAGTAAGTTCTTAGAACCCGGTAAGTCTGCGCTTGACTTTTCTAGTGCATTATTCATCCTGCTGTTGCCTGGTTTGGTGATATACTGTTTAAAGCAAGGTATGAATTCTGCTGTAATTAATTGCTCCTTTGCAACCCGTAATGGGGTGGATTTTTTGTTTTGCTGATCAGGAAAAAAGCCCTTTAAAACAATTGTTTAAAACCGCCACTAACATACCGGCTGAAACCGTAGTCGCCCCAATGCCTTACCCCACCTTCATTACAGCCCTTTGTGTCCCGAAATTTAAAACGGCTATATACTTTTTTCCCCTATTTTTGCGGTCCATTTTTTAATTATTTATACACAATGCAGATCATTCAGCAAATTCGTGACAAAGGTGCAGCAATCATCATTGTAATCATTGCCCTTAGCTTAATTGGTTTTATTTTAATGGATGCCAATCTTGGCCTTAGCAGAAGTGAGGCAGGTGACCGGACTAGTTTGGGCCAAGTGAACGGTAAAAAAGTGACCACCACTGAGTTTGATGCCAAAGTAAAAATGTACGAAAACTACTATGGTGGGCGTGTAAGTGGCGCACAGTTAAACAATATACGCCAGGGTGCATGGGATGAACTGGTGATTGAAAAAGCTTCTGAAACGGAGTATGAAAAGCTGGGTATCGCTTTTTCGCCCAAAGAACTTACGAGTATCATTTTTAGTAAAGAAGACGCACCACAGCCATTAAAGCAGGCTTTTACAGATAAAGAATCAGGGGAATACGATCTGAGTAAAGTTCAACAGTGGTGGTCAGAAGCCAAGAAGGCAAAATCAGGCGAAATGAGGGACGCTGCTGAAACACAGGTTATTGAACCTGCGAGGCAACAGGCATTGCGTAATAAGTATAGCGGTCTCATTGCTGCCTGTGCATATTATCCAAAATGGTTAAAAGAAAAGGAAGCAGCCGAAGCAAAAGCGTTTGCTACTATCAGTTATGTGGCGGTACCCTATACCGTTATAGCAGACAGCACTGTAAAAGTTTCTGATGAAGATATTGTAAGCTATATGAGCAAAAGCAAAAAGCGCTACGAACAGGATGGTGGCCGCAAGATCGCTTATGTAAGTTTTAGCAGCAACCCGAGTGGTGCAGATACTGCCAATACTTTACAGGCGGTTGCAACGCTGAGAGACCAGTTTGCTGCAGACAGTACAGTACAGGTGTTTCTTTCAACGAATAACAGTTCCCGTACATATACAGATATGTGGGTTCCTAAATCTAAAATGAATGATGCCCAAAAAGACACGATTGCAGCATTGCCTGTAAATGGGGTGTTCGGTCCATATTTTGACAGGGGTGGTTTTTCGATTGCCAAAAAAATAGCCGTAAGGCAGGTGCCCGATAGTGCCAAAGTAAGGCACATTCTTGTGGGTATTACAGACACTAAAACAGGTGCCACTAAACTTACAGACAGTGCCGCTAAAACACGGATAGACAGCGTGGAAGCTGCAATAAGAGCTGGTGCAGACTTTGCGGCATTGGCAAAGCAGGTAAGTGATGATGAAGGAAGTAAGAGTAACGGCGGCGAATACACTATTCCATTTTACAGTGCCAATCCACAACAGGAAATGAGTTTTGCCAGCGTGGCAAAAGAGTTTGGCGAAGCAGCATTCTTTGGTAATACAGGTGATAAGAAAGTGATCAAAACCAGTTTTGGTTATCACTATATTGAAGTTCTAAACCAAACTGGTTTTGAACCTGCTTACAAAATCGCCTATATGAGCAGGGATATTATGCCAAGCGATGAAACAGTGAGAAAAGCCAATGCGGATGCTAATAACCTGGTAGCTGCAGCAAAAGATGTGAAATCCTTTGATGAGTATGTTGCCAAAAACAAATTGCAAAAGTCTGAAGCACCTGAAATCATCAAAGAAAACGACTTCAGAGTAGGTGACCTGCAGGATGGAAGGCAGTTGGTACAATGGGCATTTAAAGCAGACCAGGGAGATGTAAGCGAGCCCATTAATATGAATGACCGTGTGGTGGTGGCTGTTGTAACCAAAGTGGTTCCCAAAGGATTGCCTGATGCTGCATCTGTAAGGTCATTGCTGGAGGCACAAGTAAGACTAAGTAAAAAGGCAGAACTAATCAAGGCAAAACTAACGGCGAGTCCTACCTTAGAAACTGCGGCTGCTGCATACCCGGGTGGGGCAGTTTTAACAGCAGGTGCTGATTCTACACTGGTGTTTACTGCAAATATGATTATGGGTGTGGGCGAAGAACCTAAGGTGGTGGGTGCAGCTTTTAATAAGGCCTACCAGGCAAAAGCAAGTGAACCAATCGAAGGTAAAGGCGGCGTATATGTGATAAAAGTAAACAGTGTTGGCAATAAAAATATAGATATACCTGCTGTGGATAAATCAAAAATGCTGGCGCAACAAATGGCCTATGGATGGTATGAAGCCATTAAAAAACTGGCAAAAGTGGAAGATGAAAGAAGTAAACATTTTTAATTGATAAATCATTGTTATAAAACCCCAACCGAATCGTTGGGGTTTTTTATTTCCCCTTCCCGAAAATTTTTGCCCCTGCCCACACCCGTATTCAGCTTAATTTTGCTTTATGGAAAATGAACTGTTCAACCGTGTAAATGAAAGTGCTTTGGTCACCCTCAATTTGGAGGATTATTATCCAAAAGACGAAGTGGCAGTATTCGATATGAAAGATTATTTATTCATGGGCCTGATATTAAAGGAGAAAGATTTCAGGGAGGCATTAAAAAATCTGCACCTGGCTCCATTTTCGGGTAAGGCTGTTGCGGTCACCTGCAGCGCTGATGCCGTAATACCCGTGTGGGCCTATATGCTGGTGGCCAGTGTGCTGCAGCCCGTGGCAAAAGAAGTGCTGTTTGGCACTGAAGTGGAAATAAAAAAACAGCTGCTGCTTAATAGTATCGCTGCATTACCAGTAGATGAGTTTACCAATAAACGTATTGTAATAAAGGGTTGTGGCGATCTGCCCATCGGTGAAGCCGCTTATTTACAAGCAACCAAACTATTAAGACCCGTTGCAAAAAGTATCATGTATGGAGAGCCCTGTAGTACGGTGCCTATTTTTAAGAAAAAGTGAACAGGTTGAATAAGATAATTCCACGCAGAGTTGCAGCGGCCGCAGAAAAATACAGGGCTTTTGAAATAGTGTAAATAGTTTTTCAAAAGAATATACCTGGCATACCGGAGTATACAATAATAAAAATCTGCCAAACTCAGCAGATTCTGCCTCTCGGCGTGCCACTAAATTCTCTATCTTCATGCCCCTTTCATTTATACCCAATTGTTCGCATGATCGAGGCCGTTTTTAAAGGTTTTGCTTTAAGCTTGTTGCTCATTATATCTGTGGGCCCTGTGGTGTTTGCTATTTTTAAGCAAAGCATCAATAATGGGCTTGCCGGTGGGTTTAGTTTTGTTGCCGGTGTGCTGGCAAGTGATATTTTGTGGGTGGTGCTGGCCAATGTGTTTTCCAGTGTAATGATTTCACTGCTTAATCACCAACAGGCGATTGGCTTTTGCGGCAGCCTTTTTTTAGTGGCACTGGGAGTGTACTATCTTTTTTTTAAAAAGGTACACCTTAAAGAAGATGAGAACAAAATTGTGATACGCACCCGCGACCATGCAAAAATTGCGCTGTATGGATTTTTGATCAACACACTAAACCCCGGAGTTATTTTTTTCTGGCTTACTACTTCCACCACCATTGCTGCTGCTGAATCAGGTGATGAACATGCCAACAGGAACCGGATCATTATTTTTAGCACTTGTATATTGATCAATACTGCCGTGGATGTTTTAAAAGTATTGCTGGCAGGGAAGATCCGAAGCAAAATAAATGAAAGGGTTGTCAGGCTGATCAATAAAGTATCAGGACTCATATTAATTGGATTTGGTGTGGTATTGATGGTGGGGGTTTTTTATGCCAGCCGACTAAGCCATTAATAAATGTATATGAAAATAGTACTCTCCATTTTTTGTATGTTTTGTGTAACCGGTGTTTCTGCACAGGCATCGGATTTTATATTGTTTAAAAAGAAGGGTATCACACAAAAAACATATTTCACCGGTAGCACTATTGTATTTACCGCCAACTCCGGTGCTCATATAGAAGCCAATATTCTTGCCATAAAAAATGACTCTCTTGTATTACGCCAATATATTACCCGCCCGGTGATGACCCCGCTGGGTGTATATGTGCTGGACACTTCCTTTTATTATTACCAATATCATTACAAAGACATAGCTGCTATTGGTAAAACGGGCCGGCGGTTCGACCTGGCCAGCAGCGGCGGTGCTTTAATGGGTGGTGGTTTATTGCTGACTGTTGCCAGTGGCGTTGTGTATTTATCAGATAACAAAAGATTCAGCCCGGAGTTACTCGGTGCTGCTGTGGGCCTGATGGGTGTAGGGTATCTTTTATCAAGAAATGCAGGGAAAGGAATGGTAATAGGAAAGAAATATTCACTGGAATATATCAGGGCATCTGATCAGAAAAAACCATAGCACTTCTCCAACATGAAACGAGCCTGGCAGATATTTAAAAGAGTTTTTTTGTGGGCTGTTATCCTGCAGTTTGTTTACCTCATTATATTAATTTGGGTGAGCCCGCCTGTTACCATAACCCAAACCGTTAGTTGGATTACTGGTCATGGTCTTCAAAGAGATTATATTGATTATGACGAGATGGGCCCTAATATAAAGCTGGCAGTGATCGCATCAGAAGACCAGTTGTTTCCCGATCATGATGGCTTTGATGTGAAAGCGATAAAGAAGGCCATGAAGTACAATGAAAAGCATCCCAAAAAAACCAGGGGGGCCAGTACCATCAGCCAGCAAACAGCCAAGAATATTTTTTTGTGGCAGCACGGCGGCTGGTTCCGCAAAGGGCTGGAAGTGTATTTTACTTTTATGATCGAACTGTTGTGGAGTAAAGAAAAAATACTGGAGCATTATTTAAATGTGGCGGAAATGGGCGATGGTGTTTTTGGGGTGCAGGCTGCTGCCAGGGCTTATTTTAACAAGGATGCTAAAAATCTCACCAGGCAGGAGGCTGCCATGATCGCTGCCTGTTTACCTAATCCTAAGGTTTACTCTGTAAAGCCCATCAGCCGGTATGTATCTAACCGGTACGATGATATACTCAGGCAGATGAATAATTTAACAGGTGACAAGGAGATTGAGGAACTGGTAAATGATACCGAAGAGAAAAATGACCGCAAGGATGCAAAGCCGCTCAAGTGAGTTATTAATTTGCTTATCAGCTTTACTCTTCTTTAAATTTTTTATTTACATACTCCATTAGCCGGATAAAATAAGCTTCAAAATTTTCACCTTTATCAATCGGGAATGATTCGAGTGCTGTTGTAAAACTGTCCAGCAGAAAATTGTACTGACGGAATTTTTCTGCCAGTTTATTTTCATCCAGCTCTTCCCAATATTCGCCTTCATCACTTACTTTAAAATCGAGCAGGTATTTCTTTTCAATATGTTTAAGGATATGAACAATCAGTTTGTGTATTTCGATACCGGCAAATTGAGTTTTGGTAAACAGCATGTACAGGTATTTTTGTTCATCCTTGTTTTTGCTGTCACCATAAAATGAAAGGTTTATAGCATTACTCATCCGGCCATTGGAAAGAAAGCTGAGATGGACCGTTTCACTTCCCGGAGGCGTAAAGCAAATACCATAGATCGAATCGTTGTGTGTTTTTTTGCCCAGTAATTTTTTATCAAATACTGTTTCATACACATGAAAGGGCCATTTGTAAATGCTGGCAATGTCTTTTACTTCGTCTATCATGTCAGACAAAGAAGCATTCGGGTTAAATTTTCCGCTGTAGTGAATGGTGAGTCCCATGGTAAATTAAAAGGTAGTGTATCAGTTTAAACCTGCCGCTATCGGATAACGAAACAACTCCGCGGTATTTGCTTCTCAGCGTTCAAATACTCCCATGCAGACCTGACGGGAGGCATGAAATGCAGAAGAAAGTTATAACTCCATTACCAGTTTTTAGAAACGATTTACTTTCTCAGACAGACCAAAATCACCCATCAAAAAACAAAACCCTATCTTCGCTGCCTGCACCATTAGTGACACGGCAAGTTGTGAGCCGTATGGTATAAAATAAATTTCCCCGCTGATTCAGAAAATACAACGTCTTTCCAGCCTTATTAAAATTAAACAAATCAATGCCTTTCAAAAAATTAGAATTAATTGAACCCATTCTCAAAGCATTAGTTGAAGAGGGTTACACTACTCCCACCCCTATCCAGCAGCAATCCATTCCCATTGTATTAGAAAGGAGAGACCTGTTGGGTTGTGCCCAAACCGGTACAGGCAAAACAGCCGCCTTCGCCATTCCCATCCTGCAATTATTGTATGAAGAGAAGAAAAATGAAACAGGCCGTAAAAATATAAAGGTCCTGATACTGACACCCACCCGTGAGCTGGCCATACAAATCGACGAAAGCTTTGCTGCTTACGGAAGATATACCGGTCTAAGCCATACCGTTATTTTTGGAGGCGTATCACAGGTGCCACAGGTAAACCAGTTGAGGCAAGGTGTTGATATTTTAACTGCCACACCCGGCCGCCTGCTCGACCTGATGAGCCAGGGTCATATAGGTTTGCAGCACCTCAAAATATTCGTGCTGGATGAAGCAGACAGGATGCTCGACATGGGATTTATACATGATGTAAAAAGAGTGATCATCAAGCTGCCGGTAAAAAGGCAAACGCTTTTCTTTAGCGCCACCATGCCACCCGAAATTCAAAAGCTGGCAGATGTACTGTTGACAAAACCAGCGAAGGTGGAAGTAACACCCGTATCATCTACGGTAGATAAAATAGACCAGGGTTTGTTTTATGTAGATAAAGCCAACAAACCACAATTGCTTTTATACCTGCTAAAAAGCCCCAATATTAAAACGGCACTGGTATTTACCAGAACCAAGCATGGCGCAGATAAAGTAGTAAAGATCCTGCACAAAGCAGGTGTTACGGCGGCGGCTATTCATGGTAACAAATCGCAGAACGCAAGACAGCATGCACTCACCAATTTTAAAAACGGCAACACCCGTGTGCTGGTGGCAACAGATATTGCGGCAAGGGGTATCGATATTGATGACCTCACGCATGTGTTCAACTATGATCTGCCCGATGTGCCGGAAACCTATGTTCACCGTATTGGCAGAACCGGCAGGGCTGGTAATGCCGGTGTGGCCATTGCTTTTTGTGATGCAGAAGAGAGAATAGAATTGAGAGATATTCAAAGGCTCATCAACAAAACAATTCCTGTGGTAGACAACCATCCTTACCCGGCGGGTTCTGCACCAGCTCCTGCACCTTCATCCCAACAAGAACGGCCTGCGTTTAACCGTGGTGGTAATAATGGTCAGTCATCGGGCAGGCCACCAAGAAGAAATTTCGGCAGCAGGCCTGCTTCAGCCGGAAGAGACAGAAGAAATTAGTAGGATAAAACCTATAAGGTCTGCCGTACAGCGCTGCAGACCTTATAGGTTTGTGATGATGCTATTACTTAACTTTACAGTACAATTATTCCGCATGTCTTCTCTCAGCATCACTACCATTCAAACCAATCTTTTTTGGGAGGATAAAGAAGCCAACCTGCGCCAGTTAGAAGAAAAGATAAACGCTATTGAAGAAAGAACCGAAATAGTGGTGCTGCCAGAAATGTTCAGCACGGGCTTTACCATGCAACCACAGTTGTTTGCAGAAGAAATGGATGGAGATACGGTGGAATGGATGAAGACGATCGCTGCTGATAAAAGGATCGTACTAACGGGAAGCCTTATTATTAAAGAGGAAGATAAATTTTACAACCGGCTTATCTGGATGTTGCCTAATGGAACCTATGGATATTATGATAAGCGCCATCTGTTTGCTTATGCAGGCGAAGACCAGCACTATGCAGCAGGCAATAAAAGACTGATCGCTTCAGTAAAAGGATGGAAAATTAATTTACAGGTTTGTTATGATCTGCGTTTTCCTGTTTGGGCCAGGCAAGCCCCTCCCATTTTGGGCGAGGTTGGGAGGGGACCCGAATATGATGTTTTAGTGTATGTAGCCAACTGGCCGGAAAGAAGAAGCCATGCATGGAAAACATTGCTCTGTGCAAGGGCAATAGAAAACCAGTGTTATGTTGTTGGCGTTAACCGTGTGGGCGCAGATGGAAAGAACATCAACCATAGCGGCAATAGTTTGATCATTGATCCTCTCGGAGAAGTGTTGTACCACAAAGCAGATGAAGAAGATATTTTTACTATTACTTTAGAAAGAGAAAGACTGGACGAAGTGAGGACGAAGTTTCCCTTCTGGAAAGACGGGGATGATTTTAGATTACTTTAAATAGAGTTTAAAAAATTGTTTTATGCTTACAACCGGTAGCTGAAAAAGGGAGTGCTTAGTAAAATCTTTAGGATTTCTTGTAATAAAGTAATCAAGCTTTTTATTTAATGCACCAAAATAAAGTATCGCATCTTCTTTATCTGTAAAACCACTATGCAGGGCAGTAATAATTGAATCCTCGTTTATGCAGATAACTTTACTAAAGGATAATAGCCTCTCAATATGAGTATTCAGTTTTGTAATGTTTAAGGCATTCGTGATAACGGATTCACTAATGTATAGATCAATGCTCCCATTTTCTGCAAGGGAAACAAGATTAAGAACTAAATCTAAATCGAAAGGCCTTTGTTGCAGAAGGTCGATAATAATATTAGTATCTGTAAACACCTTAGTTGCCATACTTCTTCTTTAGGTAAGCTTTAATCAGGTTTTTTTCTGTTCCCGGTTTTATTTTTTTTGCAGGAGCATTATTTATAAAAAAAGAAACAGCAGATTCTGATTCCTTTTCTTCCGGTATTTTTTTTAAGTAATCCTCTACAAGTCTTGATACACTTGTATTTCTTCTTTTAGCAGCTCTTTTTGCTTTTTCAACAACCGTATCTGTGATATTTAATGTCAACTTGGTGTACATGTTACGTGAGTTTTTATAAATGTACGTATGTTTTACTTAATTTCCCGCCTTATCATCTCTCTCACCACCATCATTTTCCTGTCCTCACCTTTCATTACACTTTCCACAGTAGGGCCAATATAAATATCCGGCAACACTCCCCGCCCATCTTTGGGCACATGATTAAACTGAACGATCCTGAAAAAAGGCAACCGCATCCGGAGCTTTGTTATGGGTAATGTAATATCGGGTATCATGATACCATTATTGCCATGCCAGCCACCGCCAGCCTCTTCTCCCACAATGGTTACATTCTCCTGGCCTTTTATTGCATTGCAAAACAAAGTCGATGCAGAGAAGGTGGGGCCGTTGATCAATACATAGGTTTTACCATCAAAGTGGTTCTTTGATTTTGGTTTAAATACATGCCGTTCCCAATAACCAAAATGATACAAGCCATCCTTTCTTTTTTTGCTGAGAAATATCAACCCGATATTGCTCCAGAAGCCAGTTTGGATGGTTGATGTAAAAGGCGAGAAGTTTTTGGTTATGGAGTAGGCCGAATCTGCTACTTTAAAGGGGGTGTTGCGGATATACTTGGTGAGCAAAGACGACATGGTAATATCACCACCGCCATTAGCACGGAGATCGATGATGAGATTTTTTATACCGAGCTCTTTTACAGTTTTAAATGATCTCCTGAAAAATGTTCTCAGTCTTCTGCCGCCACCGTTACTAAAAGTGTTGAGGTTCATCACGGCTGTATTGTTCACCGTATCTACCTGAAGAGAACGGGCATTTTCAATCCTTCTTTTTTTTCTTTCCTTTTTGGGGATCTTTACAAGCTGCTTAATTTCTTTTTTCTTTGTAGAATCTTTTTTGGTACTGTCTTGTTGCGGCACCCACATGGGTAAAGTTGCAACCAGTTGTTTTCCGGTGCTGTCTATATAGCCTACTTTATAATTTTTATACAGGCCAAATACATTGCGGTGAAAGTAAGGGAAGTTGCTGCTGATGCGCAGGTAATTCACATTCTCAGCAAAGCCATCACCCGGCAGGTATTGAAACATCTTATTGGTTATTTGCCGGATCCCCATATTATTAATGGACGTGATCTGCATACCTGGTTTAAGGAGCGAATCTTTTTTATGAAGCGTTCCGGTAACAATCATCGTATCTCCCCACACTTTTACATAGAGAGGAAAAGAGGGAATGAACCTGTTGCGTACATACCGGCTCCAGTTGTGACTCATGCCAAAACTTGTATGGCCGCAATGAATTTTTTGTGAGAGTGGTGCCAGTATATTCCAGCCAAACTGCAGCTCCGTCATACTGTCGGGGATAGCACGGTATAAACTGTCGAAATAAAAATTCATGCTGTCCTGTGAAGTGTACCAGTACAGCGATGGGTGTTTTTCTTCCAATATATTCCGGAGTAAAGTATAATCGGATTGAAGTTCTTTTTTGGAATATTTTTTATCGGGGCGGTAGCTTTTAAAACTGGAAGCACAGCTGCCGAGCAGTAATACGGATATGATAGTAAATAAAAAAGTTTTAAGGTTCATTGTGTTGATCAGCTTTTCATATGGTTCCACCCCTGCGCCACCAGCTCATGTTTGTTTCCACCTTTTGTTAAAATGTGTTTGCCCTCTTCTGCATTGGTCATATACCCGATCACACTTATGTTTTCATTTTTTACTATTTTTTCATAGTCGGCCTGTGCAATGGTGAACAGCAATTCATAATCTTCACCGCCACTTAAGGCACAGGCGGTAGGATCAATTTCCAGTTTATAAGCAAACTGTCTCGCTGATTCGTGAATGGGAATTTTCTCTTCGTAAATAATGCAACCAAGATTGCTTTGTTTGCAGAGGTGAAGCGCTTCGCTGCTCAACCCATCGCTTACATCGATCATGGAAGTAGGCATTATTTCAGCTTCTTCTAAAAATTCAATGATATCTTTTCTGGC
The DNA here is from genome assembly GCA_029561305.1 of Bacteroidota bacterium. Taxonomy (GTDB): domain Bacteria; phylum Bacteroidota; class Bacteroidia; order Chitinophagales; family Chitinophagaceae; genus Ferruginibacter. The sequence goes on from JAKQJG010000007.1 coordinate 32,154, forward strand.
TTCTGGTTTTAACAACCGGCTCATAATATAATCTTGTCCCTCCAGGTCGGGCTGTGCGCCGGTTTCTGCAAAAATTCTTTTCTCTCTTTCTAAAATGGTTAAGCCTAAAAAGGCACCACCTAAAAATCCGCTTACACAAAGGAGATCGCCATTTTTAGCTGTACTTCGTTTTACAAACATATCCGGCGATACCTCACCAATGGCTGTTACAGAAATGATCATTCCTTTTTGAGAAGAAGTAGTATCGCCCCCAACCAAATCAACACCATATCTTTCGCACGCAGCATACACGCCATCATAAAATTCAGTCAATGCTTCTAAGCTGAACCGGTTACTAAATGCAATGCTCAACGTTATTTGTGCAGGTGTTGCATTCATGGCATACACATCACTCAGGTTTACGATCACAGCTTTATAACCCAGGTGTTTGAGGGGAGTGTACATCAAATCAAAATGAATACCTTCTACCAGCATGTCGGTGGTAATTACCGTTTGCTTGCCATAATGATCAATTACTGCAGCATCATCTCCCACGCTTAAAATAGTGGAAGCGTTTTTAGTTTCGTTGTTCTTTGTCAAATGTTCAATCAACCCAAATTCGCCGAGGCTTGATATTTCTGTACGTTCGTTGCTCATTGTATTAATTACGATTTAGGAATGTGGAATGACGGATGCCATAGGCAGCAACACCATTCTTTATTTTTTATAATTCAAATCAATTAAGATTTAAGAAGCTGGAATGACGAATGCCTTCAACAGCAAGCATCATTTCTTTATTTTATATTTCAGTATCAATTACGATATACGAAGTTGGAATGATGAGCGCACATTCGTCGTTCGTCACTCCTGGTTCGCCACTTCCTATAAGCTCTTGCCATTGATGATCCCCAGTAATTCATCATGTATCAAACCGTTTGTTGCCAGTATGTGTGGCTGGTAAACAGAATATGCTTCCCCTTTGAAACCGGTTACTTTTCCACCGGCTTCTTCCACAATTAAAAATCCTGCAGAACTATCCCAGGGACTTAATTTATGTTCATAAAAGCCATCAAACCTTCCTGCTGCCAGCCAGCAAAGATCCAGTGCTGCACTGCCCAGTCGTCTTACCGGTACACCTTTTCTTATTAATTTTTCAAATACCTGCAAGGGACCATTTTCAGTATCGAGATAGGTATATGGAAAACCAGTTACAAGGCAACTGTTGATTACTTTGTCTTTTTTACTAACTGTTATCTTATTATCATTCAGCGTTGCGCCAGATCCCTTCTCTGCAAAATAAAATTCATTCATCAAGGGGTTATATACAGCGCCCATTACTATTTTACCATCATGTTCAAGACCAATACTGACACAACAAATGGGAATACCATTGGCAAAATTGATGGTACCGTCAATAGGATCGATGATCCATTTGTATTCGCTGTCCATCTTTATTTCGCCGGCTTCTTCACTTAGAATAAAATGATCCGGAAAATCGGCTTTGATAACATCAAAAATGGCCTTTTCCGCCGCCAGGTCAGCTTCTGTAACAGGGTTATTGATCCCCTGCTTGTTCATTATTTTAAAATTTCCGTTAAAAAACCGTTGCAGTTCTTTGGCACCTGCTTCAGTAGCTTTTAATAAGGTGGTTTTTATCATGGCGCAAAGATAACAATGGATAACTGGTTAATGGATAATTGATAATGTTTTCGGTACTTAGCTATCTTTAGATTACGATCAAACTATGTCTTCAACTATTCACCGTAAAAAATTCCTGCAGCTTTCTTTACTGGCGCCGCTAAGTCTAATGGCTAAGCCGTTTAATTTGCTTAAGACTTCAAACCGGTCTGACCTGCGGTACCGACCGGGTGACAACAATGTTGTATTTATCAAACCCGGCGATGCAGAATATGAAATACTGCGAAAAGGGTTCAATAAACGCATCGATAAAAAACCGGCGATTATTGCCCTGTGCAAAAATACCCTTGGCGTGGCCGAAGCTGTGCAATATGCAGCAAAAAATAATTGGGCCATTGCTGTAAAAAGTGGTGGACATTGTATGGAAGGATTTTCCAGCAACAACGGCGGAATGGTGATCAATATGAGCGCCATGAAAAATATCGACTGGCTGGATAATGATACGGTGAAAGTAAATCCTGGTTGCAAACTGGCGGAGATCTATGATGCTATATTGCCAAAGAAAAGGATAATCCCCGGTGGCTCCTGTGCTGGTGTGGGTATTGGCGGCCTGGTGTTGGGAGGCGGATATGGATTAATGGCAAGAAAATTTGGGTTGACCTGCGACAGCCTGCATAGCGTGACCATGGTGGATGGAACAGGAAGGATCATCACGGCATCTGGTGATGATGAATTGTTATGGGCATGCAGGGGCGGCAACAACGGTAACTTTGGTGTAGTGACGGAACTTACTTTCAAAACACATATTGCTCCGCCCACTATGCAAAGTCACCGCTTTAGGGCGTATAAGATAAATGCAGCAAGAGCAAAAACAATTTTGCAGAAATGGTTTGAATTGACGGCAACCTTGCCCGTGGAATGTTTTAGTGCTTTTGTATTAAATGGAAAAACATTGTATATACTGCTGACCAATATTGGCAAACAAACCCCAGCTGTTAAAAATGTGATAGCAGGATTAAAAGCGGTAACGGATAAAACAACTTTCAATATGCCGCAACCATTGGCCAGGGCTTTGAAAGTTTATTATGGACGACAGGAGCCATTGTATTTTAAAAATGCTTCCGCAGGATTGTATAAAAACTTTGAAGAGATCAATGCGTTTATAGATAAGGCGCTCGATATTGTTGTATCCACACCAGGGATGATCTACCAGGTAAATACACTGGGTGGAAATATTCAGAATGCCGCATTTGAAAATACCTCTTGCTTTCCTCACCGGGCCTGCTCTTATTTTTCTGAATTGCAAACGTATTGGGATATGCCTGGGCAAGAGAAGAGATTACTGGAAAAGTTTGAACGGGTACAACAGGTATTTACCGGCAATGGTATTAAAGCACAGTACAGGAATTACCCGGATATAAATTTTACCAACTGGCCGGAGTTGTATTATGGTAATAATTATAAAAGACTACAGGCGATAAAAGCGCAGTATGATCCTGGTAATTTATTCAGGTATGAACAGAGTTTGGGGAAGGGTTGACAACCTTTTAAAGGTGCTGCCATTTAATGGCTTTAGATATACTGTAAAGGTTTCAAATTATAGCTGCCCGATAAGGTTGTCAACCCTGTTCCCGGCCAAGCCTGCGGAGTCATATTTGGCACAGCAAAATATTTAAGCTTAATTCGTACCACAAAAAACATACACTGCAACTCTCCATCATCATAGTAAACTACAACGTAAAATATTTTTTAGAACAATGCCTCTGCAGTGTAATAAAAGCCTGTGCAAATATTGATGCAGAGATCATCGTAATTGATAACAACTCAACAGACGGCAGCGCCCCATTTTTTGCCAACCGGTTTTCGCAGGTACATTTTATTTGGAAAAAAGCCAATGCAGGTTTTGCAAAAGCCAACAACGAAGCATTGAGACTTTCAAAAGGAGAAAAAATTTTGTTTCTTAATCCGGATACCATTTTACCGGAAGACTGTTTAGAAAAATGTTTACAATTTTTCGATCAACAAAGTAAGATGGCCGCCCTTGGTATAAGAATGATAGATGGCAGCGGAAATTTTTTACCAGAAAGTAAAAGAGGCTTCCCCTCATTCTTTACTTCGTTTTGTAAGATGACCGGACTCACCAATTTATTTCCTGCATCAAAAATATTTGCCCGTTATTACCTGGGTCATCTTCCGGAAAGCAAAACAAATGAAGTGGATGTATTATCCGGTGCATTTATGATGGTGGATAAAAAGATACTGGATACCGTGGGTAGTTTTGATGAAGATTATTTTATGTATGCCGAGGATATTGATCTGAGCTACCGGATCCAGAAAGCAGGGTATACAAATTTTTACTTTGCAGATACCTGTATCATTCATTTTAAAGGGGAGAGCACCGCTAAACAAACCGCCGGATACTTCGATAACTTTTATGGAACGATGGTATTGTTTGTAAAGAAACACTACCCCAAACTCTCTGGCAGTTTGTATGTGCTGCTGTTAAAAATATTGATTGCAGTAAAAAAAATATTCGCAGCAACAAAGCCAGATATAAAACCCAATCCACTACCCGCAACAGCACTTATATTTACAAATGACGAAGGAATAACTGAATCGTTAGAAAAATATTTTTCAACGGTAACCGAAGTGGAAGAAATAAGCATCCAGGAGAAAAACAAAGCGGTGGTTTTTTGTGACCCGTTTGTTTCCTTTGCTGTTGCAATATCCATGATGCAGCAAATGAAAAATCAATGTTCTTTTTTTATCCATGGTGCTGCAACAAAAAGCATGGTTGGCAGTGCGGATAAAAACCAGCCAGGTATTGCAGTTGAATTGTAATTATTGTTTTGCGTCAATAATGATCGGCGCTCCATTCTTTCCCATCACAATCACTTTTGCATTCTGGCTAAGTGCGAGTTCCTTCATGGCTTTTATCTGTTCGTATTGTAGTTGCTGGTCTGTTAATCCCGTATTGATAATGCGCTGGTAATCGGCAATACCCTGCGCTTCCACCCGCTTTCTTTCTGCTTCCTGTTTTTCTTTTTGCAATACAAATTCCATTTTCTTAGCTTCCTGCTCTGCATTAATTTTTGATTCAATAGAAGCTTTTACAGAATTAGGCAAGGTGATATTTCTTACCAGCAATTGTTCAAGCATGAGGCCCCGTTTTTTAAAATCTTCTTCAATGCTTTTATAAATGCGTATCTGGAATTCATCTCTTTTGCCTGCAAATAAATCAACTGCCTGGTAGTACACCGCATTGTCACGGATCTTTGTACGGGTAAGCGGACGCACAATTTTATCCGTATAATCATTCCCGGTCTCTCTTAATAATTTGGGCGCATCTGCACCCACCACCCTGTACAAAACCGTGAGGTCAATGGTTACTTCCAGTCCATCACTTGTTAGCACTTTTATGGCATCATCGCCAGATTTTTCTCCTTCATCATTCACGCCGCTCATCGTATAGTTCTGTGTTTTTACATCAATTCTAGTGATGTGCAACAAAGGATTTACAAAATGCAGCCCGCTTTGCAATACTTCCGGCTGAATGCTGCCAAAGAGTTTTTTCACACCCACTTCCCCTGCATCAATTTGTTTTACACAAGCAGTTGAAATACCCACCGCCACGAGTAGTATGCCCACCATTCTTCCAATAGCAGCATATTTAGCCAGGTTACTGTTGTTTTTGGCCAGGATGCCAATGGCAACGATAACGATAATGCCCAGGATAATAAGCGCCATAATGTAAAATTTGAATATGCAAGTTGGAAAAAAGAAATGAAAGAGCTAGAAATAAAAACAGGACTTACTATTAAGTAAATCCTGCATATAAAAAAGATATTTAAAGACTTGAGCTCCAAAAGCCCCTTTTGGAATATCCCGACACTTCGGGAAGGGGTTGAGGCGTCTTTTTAATTATTCAGCATCAGTGGCATTACCAGCATCAGCAATTCTTCATTTTCCTCCACCTCGGTTGGTTTGATGATACCGGCTTTTGTTGGGGTGCTGAGTTCAATGTTCACATCAGCGGTATCCGCTGCATTCAGCATTTCAATTAAAAATTTGGCGTTGAATGCGATCTGCAGGTCTTCGCCATCATACTGGCAGGCCATGCGTTCATTACCTTCAAAACTAAAATCAATATCCTGTGCTGCCAACTGCAGTTCGCTGCCCGTAATGCTCAACGCCACCTGGTTGGTGCTTTTGTTACTAAATACACTCACCCGGCGCAGGGCATTTTGAAAATCACTTTTGTTTACCGTCAGCTTGTAAGGATTGTCTGCAGGTATCACCACTTTGTAATCAGGAAAACGGGCATCGATCAACCGGCACACCAGTTCTGTACCTCCATGTTTTACAAACAGGTGATTGCTGTTATAAGATATATTCAGTTCATCATCGTTATCCGGCAAAGCGGCTTTCAACAGGTTGAGCGGCTTTTTGGGTGCGATAAAAGTTTCAGTTTTGGGACACTTTACATCTGTTCTTTTGTATTTCACCAAACGATGGGCATCAGTAGCTACGAAAGTGATTCCCTTTTTGTCCAGTTCAAAAAACACACCTGTCATGGCCGGGCGCAGGTCATCATTGCTTACTGCAAATAAAGTTTTGTTGATGGCAGTCACCAATGCAGAAGAAGTCATGGTAAAACTGTTGGCATCGTCTGCAGCCGGTTCTTTTGGAAAATTATCCGGATTTTCGCCCATCACTTTATACTTACCATTATCGCTGGTTAGCTCCACACCGAAATTCTTGTCGATGTTAAATGTAAGAGGCTGCTCAGGGATATTCTTCAACGAGTCCATCAGGATCTTAGCCGGAATACACACTTTGCCGCTGTCTTTGGCTTCAATGTCCAGGTGAACCTTCATTACAGTTTCCAGGTCGGTGGCCACTACGGTGAGCTTGTTCTTCTCTATTTCAAATAAAAAATCTTCGAGTATAGGCAATACGGTATTTGCATTAATAACACCGCTGATCTGTTGCAGTTGTTTCAGCAAAGCCGAAGAGGAAACAATGAATTTCATATCGTTAAAATGATTTGGTGCCAAAGATAAAAGAATGGGAGTGAATTTATCAGGGATTTTTAATCTCCATTTTCCAACATATAAAGGTCTTCGACCTTCATATTTAAGGCTACAGCAAGCTTTTTAAAACGAGTACTGTCAAATGAGTGCCGTGCGCCACGTGCAAAACTATCAGTTGCTATATTGGGGAGAGGTTCTTTCTCATCAGAAGCAAGCAGGGTATTTCTTTCCTCTTTTATGATCTTTTCCAGAACTTCAAGAAATAAGATTTTTGTGGAATCCCATCTAATTCTATTGTCTCTATAATATGAATAAGGGGTCTTTTTATAGCTTAGAACAATATCTTCTTCCTGCGTGGTTTTTCTAAACTTCCACTTAATATGATTGATAGTATCCTTAAATATCTTCATGATGTTTGCAAGTGCAATTGATACAACAGTATCTGTTGGAGCGCAAATGATAACTTCTCTTTTCCAGGCATTGGCATTTAAGATATTTAGTTTTGTAAATTCTTCAAGATGATTGTGAGGAACTTCCAGCAAGTCTTTGGGTTCTAACCTTATATAGGGTGGAATTCTTATTTCCTGCCACCAGCTTACATAACCGCAACTGTTAAAATAAGGCTCCCTCTGATAGAAATAAATGTGTGAACCAGTGTCAACAATAAAATGGTAGGTAAGATAGTATTCCATTCTGCCGTCTTCATTCGCAGCAATGTGCTGTGGCATTATATATAAATCTGCACCACTTTTATCAGACATATTTTTACATGAGCTGCCGATATAACAGCTAAAAATGAGTGATAGTAAAGCAAGGTTCTTCATAAATTTATTTCGGCGTTCGTATTAAAGATACAAAAAAGGCCACCTTAGAAAAGGCGGCCGTTACCAAACTTCCTGTAAGTAGCCATAAAAAATTTATACAATTCCTTTAGAGCGCATAAATGCACCGGTACCCAATACTGCTGCACCCAGCAACACAAAGCCTGCAATAGAACGGTTACCTGATTGTCTTTCTTCTTTGCTTTGATCGATCAGGCTGGCGTATGCGGCATCCTTTACATTTTCTCCATCATTTTTCACTTCCGCCATGTTCTGCCATGTTTCAATGTCTTTGCCGGTTAATGCAGTTAATTCGTTCAGTTCTCCTCTTCGTCTTTTCTTAAGATCCTGCAGGTATTTTTTGCCTGCATCACAGGTAAAGCTGCCCGTAGCAGGATGTGTGATCACATACCTTGCCTGGTAATTTTCTTTATTGGGCGTTACCTGGAACATCAGGTCCTGTGCAAAATGATTTCTGTTGTACCGGAAATGCAAACGGGTAAAATGTACATTCGGGCTTGTACCATCTCCTTCTTCCTGTTCATTTACATCACTGTAATCAGTCCAGTCTTTGTTGAGCCACCATACACCTGCCTGCACCACATCCTGCTCTGATGGAGCGGTGGCAATACAAGGATCACATTTCATAAAATTCTGCGGGCTCACATCCCAGGCATATTCTAAAAACGAAACATCCTGGTTTTCTTTGTTCCACTGGTAGGTAAAAAGATTATCATAAAAAGCACCAAAATTTTTCTGCACAAACAAAGGAATTTTATTTCCTGTTGGAATGTTCACATTACGGTAGTTGGTGCATTCGATCCTGCCTTTTTTTGTAAAGGCATACACGATCAGGTCCTGGTCGCCATCAGCATTGGCCATACCCAGTCGGATAGGAAGCATAAACTTTGGAGAATTAAAACTGATCTGGATAGGGCGTAAAAAATTGCCTGGCAGCTTTTTCTTTTCGGCTTCATTTACTTTTACCACAAAAAATTTCAGGTTGCTTTTGATGTAGGGGTCTAATACTTCTTCAGCACCTTTCGGTATTTTATAGCCGTTATCGGTTAGCCAGTTCTTTAATCCATTGCTTTCTTTTGCACTGAGTATGATGATATCGTATTCCCCAACGATGTATTGTGCTTCTACCTTTACATGATATTCTCTTTCGGCTTTATCTTCATTTACAGAACCTAAACTTACAGATTTGATTGCAGCCATATTAGAAGAAAAATCTTTTCGTTTGTAAGACCCATCACAAGGGTTTTCATCATAATATTCCACCAGCCTTGGAGCACTGTAATCATTTAACCGCTGAAACAAACCCTGGTCCACCACTTTTACATCACTCTTTTGTAAAGTAACGGGTACGGGTACCACCATGGCAAAATCTTTGGTGTCTCCTTTAAAGTCATTGTACATCGTGATCACATTCCGGTTACCATCTCTCACCAGTATCACCTGGCTGGTTTTGTTTTTCAACGTGGTATCTGCTTTGCTCACATAAAATCCGCAGAAGGAATACAGCATTGGCGCAGCAATAATGATGGCAGATACGAGGGCGATTTTCTTTTTCATACAAGTAGTTTAGATGATGCCCCAACCCCTAAAGGGGCTATTAGTCCCTAAGTTGGCAAGCATTCTTTGTTATTAAAATGGTTAATGTTTTTTAGTTATAAATACTCATGTCAACGCCGGCTCATGGCAGCAGCATTTAACAATTGTATGATTGTCTAGTCCCTCCCCTTTGGGGTTCATTGTTAAAGCAACGAACGAAGTTCAAGGAAGGGCTTCTCCCATTCAAATCTTTTCGCCTTAAAAAAGTGATCCAATACCGGCACTAACGGCTGGCTGCACACTAAAACCCATATCGGTGCACCATTGATAAATTTGAAAGCTGTTAAATAAAATGCCACTGCTGCTACTGTTATTGCCCATACTATTCTTGCAACAGGATGATCGGGTGTTGTTTTAGGATCTGTGATCATAAAGAAAGAAAATAACAGCAAGCCACCTGTAGTTACAGACTGTACAAAGAAATCTGTGGGCCAGCCCAAATACACAATTTGCCTTGCAAATAACAACGCTGCAAAAGTGCCCAGGAAGGCGATCGTAACATCCAGTTTCTGTACTTTGGTAACAACAATGCATCCCAGGCAAATGATTGCAAAGAACAATACCATATTACTTCCCCACTGACCGGGACTGATCCAGGCATTCCCGGAGAGATACACAACAGCAGCAATACCCATGGCAGATGGATTAAAAATGTGTTTGCCCTTATACCTGAAAATATATTTACTAAAAATGGTAACAGCAGATGCAGCTATGCAGATATACCAATCGTTTGTTTTTAACAACAGGCATAAACTAAGACAGCTTACCAATACACTCTTCCAGCTGCCTCCCAACGCCAAAGAAGTAATAGAAAATTTTCTTTTGTCGATGGAATTGGCAATAAACTGGAACAGTAAACCCGTGCCGATGAACAAAAAATAATTCAACCATTCAGTGCCCCAGTGCAAAAAAATAAATCCATAACACAAAAAAGTTACCTGGAATGCCATTTGAAAATAACGTGCATCCCACCTGTTTGCTTTTAACTGCATACATTATTGGTTTGTGTATGGGATGTTGCCGGCCCTGGGATTACATAAAAGATAATAGAAAAATTTTTGTTATAGCTGCAGGGCGTCTATTTTTTGCTGCAGCAGTTTTTTAACGGCGGGAGATGCAGTAAGTAATATGGCATTTTTAAAATAAACAGCTGCCCTTTCGTTTTGCCGGAGTTTACTGTGTTGTTCACCCAGTGTGGCAGGCAGCAAATAATATTTATCTAATAAGGTAATATTTTCAATCGCTTCAATTGCCCTGATCGATTCGGCAGGTCCAAGCAATTCACCAACAGCAATGGCCCTGTTTAATGCAATCAGCGGCGAAGGGTACATTGTAAGCAGCACATCGTAATAATGCAAAATATTTTTCCAGTTGGTTTTTTCATAGTTTATGGCTTTGGCATGTTCAAAAGCAATACCTGCTTCCAAATGATACTTGCTTAAATTTTCTGCCACAGCAGAAGCGTCTAAATGATGAATAGCCTTACCAGTCATCTCCCGGTTCCATTTACCCCGGTCCTGTTCTTTTAATAATAGAATATTTCCCTCCTCGTCAAGCCTGGCATCCGTTCGGGAAGCGGTAAAATACATTAAAGCCAGCAGTGCATGTGCAGAACCTGTATTGATCAGTTTACTGTTGCTGATCAATTCAGCCAGCCGGATAGCTTCCGCTACCAGGTCCTTTCTAATCAGGTTATCATGATGCGTGGAGCTATAGCCTTCATTAAATAGCAAATAAATAGCCGTAAGCACATTTTCAAGGCGCTGCTCCAACGCAGTCCTGGGAGGCAGATCAAAACAAACTTTATTTTCTTTTAATGACTGACGGGCACGGTAGAGTCTTTTTTCAATGGTATCGTAGTTGGTAACAAATGCTTTGGCAATTTCTGCCACACTAAAGCCACACAGTGTTTTTAATATCACTGCCACCTGTGCCTCCGCAGATAGTTGCGGCTGGCAGCATACAAACATCATCTTCAGCTGGTCGTCATCAATATGGGCATCATTCACCAGTTCATTTACTGTGGGAGATAAACTGTACTCACTTTGCAAAAGAGGTGTAATATTTCTTGCATACTGCTGCTGTGTTTTTTGCCTCCGCAGCACATCGATGGCTTTATTACGGGCTGCAGTAAACAGCCATGCAGAGGGGTTTTGGGGCAGGCCATTTATCTTCCAGGTATGTAAAGCTTTTAATAAAGTTTCCTGTACTACATCTTCTGCCAGCTGCAGGTTTTGCGGACCAAAGAGTTTGGTCAGTACAGAAATAAGCTTACCCCACTCTCTTCTAAAGAGATTGTCAACCAGCTGGTCAATAGGCGGAGTTGCGCTCATAACGAAATATAGAATAAAAAACAAAGAACACAGTAGCTGTGCTCTTTGTCATGGCTATACAAAATATCTTTTTACATGTCCATTTTCATCACCTGTCTTACCTGTATACTGCCGTCTTTGTCAAAATCAGGATAGTCGGCACATAAAGCAACTGCTTCATCATAGTTTTCAGCATTGATGATAAAATAACCGCCCACTACTTCTTTTCCTTCAGCATAAGGTCCGTCGGTTACGCCTTTAATATTTCCTTTTATTAATTTGCCGCCGGTCATTAATGGTTCACCACTTACATAGCGTCCGTCTTTTGCCAGCTTATCGATCCACGCCATCCATTCGGTCATACTGGCCTGCATTTGTTCAGGTGAAGGGGTTACATCGGGGCATCCGTGAAAGATGAGCATAAACTTTTCCATAATTGTTTTTTTAAATGATTTGAGAATAGTTTTATCAATGACGCAGGAAGTGTATGGTTCCGGACAAAAAGAAAAAATAATATTTTTAACTCCCCATCCAGTTTTTGAAATCACTTACATTTTCCTGGCTGATGAGAATCTCCTCCTCCACCGGCGGTGCTACTTCCAATTGCAGTTTGCTTTTAGGATAGCTTTTTATTTTTTTAATAGCAGTAATATTCACCAGGTATTTTCTATTGGCCCGATAGAATATTGCAGGATCAATATCTTTTTCAATTTCAGCAAGTGATTTATCTAATATAAACTTCTGGCCATTCCTGTCCATCATACAAACCAGTTTATGTACCGCATAGAAATAAGCAATGTCTTCTGCTTTCACCGCTATATAGTCTACGCCCCTTTTTACCAGGAAGCGTTTTTTTATTTTGTCTGCGGCAGGGTTTTGGTGGTACTGCATCAGCGATTGAAAATGGCTGCTGAAATATTGTTTGATGTTTTCATACTTGGCAAAAGTAGCTTCCAGTTTTTCCTGCTGCACTGGCTTTAGTAAATAATCAATGCTGTTGTATTCAAAAGCCTGTTGCCAGTAGTCATCATACGCCGTGGTGAAAATAACGGGGCAACTGATCTTTACATGGTCAAATATTTTGAAAGAGAGCCCGTCGGTAAGCTGTATATCCATGAAGATCATATCGGGTTGTGCATGATGCTGAAACCATTCCACCGCTTCCTGTACGCTGCCCAGCACTGCCAACAGTTCTGTTGTGATGTTGCAGGCTTTTATTGACAGCAGCAGCTTTTCAGCAGCGGGCCCTTCGTCTTCAATGATGATCAGCTTCATGTGTTGGCAGCTTGTTTGGCAATGTTAAATTATTTTCAGGAAAAGAGGGTCTGAAAATCACATTGAACATTCCATCGCATTTTTACCCGGTTTCGTCCGTTAAAATTCTGCCCCGGGCATCTGCATTTTGGGCAGGATTGAATTAATGGATAGATTAGTGCATACAAAACAGTCCCCGTTTATGAACAAGAAAATAAGTTGTTTGCTTTTTGGTTTATTCATTTTAACTATTAGCGTCACCTCACAGGCAAAGCCATGCAGCGACAGCATGTGCCGGCAGTTTGATTTCTGGATCGGTGAATGGGAAGCATTTGATAACAACCAAAAAAAAGCAGGCGACAGTAAAATTACTGCCATCCTGGATGGTTGTTTTATTCTGGAAGAATGGACCAGTGCCACTGTTAATAAAGGAATTCGTTATGCAGGTAAAAGTTACAATCACTATAATGCCGCACAAAAAAAGTGGCAGCAATACTGGGTTGACAATTCAGGCACGGCTACAGAATACTTTAATGGCCACTACGAACCGGGCAAAATGATATTGGAAACCGCTAATGAAAACCAGGCAGACGGCTCGATGAAAATACAGCGCATGACATTTTATCATTTGGGTACAGATATAGTGAGACAGCATGGTGAAAACAGTACCGATAATGGAAAAACATGGAAAACCGATTTTGACTTTGAATACAGACGAAAAAAATAGTACATTTAACGACTGATAAAATGATTTAGAGGAAGCGTATAGCCCAATAATAAAATAAAGCACATGAAATACATTACCTGTTTTTTCCTCGCCAACATTATTTACATAACGGCCTTTTATGGTTTTGCCTGCGACCCCATGCAACCATGCAAATCAAAGACAACCGATACAACTGCAAAAAAGCCGGTTATAAAGATCGGTACTGTGCCTGCACCGGCTTCCACTAAGCCCATCGCAAAAAAAGACGAAAAAAAGAATACAGGCGATTTCGTTGCCCCATTCTCCTGGCGCCCGGCTTTTCTTTATTGATTGGTATCAACACTTTTCAAAAATGTTTCTCATCTTTATTTAAAAGAAACATCCATCATGAAAAGAGTAACATCCATTGGCGGCATATTTTTTAAATGTAACAATCCACAGGCACAGATGGACTGGTATGCCATTCACCTGGGTATTTCCATGGAACAGAATGGCAGCAGTTTTCAATGGCGGCAGGCTGACGATAAGGAGCAACTTGGCCATACCGCCTGGAGCCCATTCAACAACAACACAGATTATTTTGGAGAGCCTTCACAGCAATACATGATCAACTACCGGGTAGAAAACCTGGTGGAACTGGTAGCGCAACTGAAAAAGGAAGGGGTGACCATTGTGGATGAGATAGAAGAATTTGAATATGGCAGGTTTGTACATATACTCGACCTTGAAGGCAACCGGGTAGAGCTGTGGGAACCTAAAGATGACGTATATGCGAAAATGGTAACGGTGGTTACCAAATGACCTGTTTCTTTTCCAGCAAAAAATTAAATATCAAATATTTCAACATGAAAAGAACTATCGGTATTACCCTACTGGCACTATCAGCCATTGTTTTTCAAAACTGTGGTTCTTCAAAAAAAGCCATCACAGCGCCGCTCTCCTATGAAAAAGATGTAGTGGGCATTATGAAAACCAGCTGCAGCCCCTGTCACTTCCCGCCCGACGGCAAAAAGGAAGCATTGGACAGTTATGAGGCGGTGAGTAAACATATTGATGAGATCATTGAAAGGGTAAAACTACCGCAAAGCGATGCTAAGTTTATGCCCTTCAAATTAAAAAAACCGGCCTTAACAGACAGTGCTGTCAACGTACTGGTAAAATGGAAAGAGCAGGGAATGACAAAATAAATAAAACCAACAGTTGTATATGAAAAATGCTATCAGCTGGTTTGAAATACCGGCAAACGATTTGGCAAGAGCCACCACTTTTTATGAAAAGATTTTTGGCGTATCCCTTATTGCGATGGATATGGACAATATCAAAATGCGGATGTTTCCATTAGATGATATGATGAATGATGTGGGTGGCGCCGTGGTGGACAGCGGAGGTTTTCACAAACCATCGTTAACAGAAGGTCCATTGATCTATCTCAATGGCAACCCCGATCTGCAAAATGTATTGGATAAGGTAGAAGCTGCCGGCGGAAAAATTATGGTGCCTAAAACCGAGATCAGCCCGGAGTATGGTTTCATGGCCGTGTTCATAGATACAGAAGGGAACAGGATTGGCCTGCACAGTGTGCCACAGTAGATTATGATATACATACATTGAAACTGGTACAAGAATCTATACTTACAACAGCTGCTGAAAGCTATATGAAACGGAAACTGTAAAGAACTTTTAACTCTTAAAACAAATTACTATGGCACCTGAGATCCGAATTGATGATTTTCCTTTAAGGGAAGAAACAGATGTTATCATTGGCAGGGCTTATGAAATACACCGACTACTTGGTTTTGGGTTTGCAGAAATCGTATATAAAGATGCTTTTGAAATTGAATTCGAAGACAACGATATTCCGTTTCGCAGGGAAAGAGAGTATGTGGTTACATACAAGGGGAGGATACTAAAGCATAAATTCCATGCAGACTTTGTGGTATTCGATTCAGTAATACTGGAAGTGAAAGCAAAGAATTCTATAGCAGATGAGGATTATGCACAAACGATCAATTATCTGAAATGCTCGGGCTGTAAGGTGGGATTGATACTAAACTTTGGAAGAGAGCGGCTGGAAATAAAGCGGGTTGTTTTCTAAATTCCTTCGGAATTAAAAATATTGCCACGGAGGAACGGAAAAAGCCTTGGGGAATTTGTTCTGAATCTCTATGGTAAATAAGTGAGGAAAATATTGCCACGGAAGCACGGAAAAAAACATTGGAGAATTTGATTTAAAAAAACTGCGGAAATCTAGAGAGTTTATTTTTTCTTCTTTCGTGTTTCCGGGCAATTATACTTGGTGGCAGGAAAAAAGCGTTGGAGAATTTGATTTAAAAAAACTGCGGAAATCTAAAGAGTCTATTTTTTCTTCTTCCGTGCCTGCGTGGCAATGAGTGCTTGGTGGTACGGAAAAAAGCATTGGAGCATTTGAATATAAAAAACTGTGGAAATCTAAAGAGTTTATTTTTCTTCTTCCGTGCTTCCGTGGCAATTAATTCTTTGTGTCAAAAAAAATCTATGGCATACAATGAAAAATTAGCAAAGAGGGTAAGAGAGATCATTGCCGCTACCCACAACATTACAGCCGAAAAGAAAATGTTTGGTGGCCTGTGCTTTATGGTGAATGATAAAATGTGCGTAGGAGTGGAAAGCGAAAGGCTGATGGTAAGGCTGGATCCTGGAGTGTATGAAGAAGTGATGGAAAAAGATGGTTGCCAGCCAATGGACTTTACCGGAAAAATAATGAAGGGTTATGTGTTTGTGGATGCCGTGGCTGTAAACACAAAAAAGCATCTGGATTATTGGCTGCAACTGGCACTCACCTTTAATGCTAAAGCAAGATCATCAAAGAAAAAATATTCAAGCAAATGAGATACATTGTTACCATGGCGGCTATGCTGCTTGTTTTTACAGCAACCGCACAACAGGCCGTCTTACCATTTGAAAAACTCACCGGCACCTGGACCCTCACAACAAAAAAGGGGAACCTGATGGCGGAAGTATGGCAGAAGAACGACGATAAGAGCATGAAAGGAAAAAGCTATATGGTGAAAGAAGCCGACACCACGATGCTGGAAACCGTAGACTGGGTGAAAGAAGGAGAAGACATGTTCTACATTCCGGTGGCGGCCGGGCAGAATGATGACAAGCCCGTGAAGTTTAAACTCACTTCCTGTAACGGCAACGTGTACACTTTTGAAAACCCGGCCCATGATTTTCCAAAACGGATCGTGTATGATTTTGTGAGTAACGAAGAACTGCATGCTTATATAGATGACGGTACGGATAAAAAGCGCCAGCATTATCACTATAAAAAGAAGCTGTGACATGAGCCACAGAAGGGCTGATGACCATGAAATAGTATTACTGAATGAGAAGGCTGCTGACAGAAGTTTCCAGGTATTTTTTTTAAAACCCAAAATATAAACAATGCAATCAAAAGCAACAACGGTTGACGAATACATAGAGCAATTGCCGGATGAAAGAAAGGCAGCCATGAAAAAGTTACGGGCGATAATAAAGAAGCACCTGCCCAAAGGGTTCCAGGAGTGTATGGGCTATGGAATGATGGGATATGTGGTGCCGCATTCAAAATACCCGGCGGGTTATCATTGTAACCCAAAAGATCCTCTGCCGTTTTTAGCATTGGCTTCTCAGAAAAATTTTATTGCGTTGTACCACATGGGCATTTATAGTGATCCCAAATTGCTGAAGTGGTTCCAGGAAGCTCACGCCAAAGCATCAACGAAAAAATTAGACATGGGCAAAAGTTGTATCCGCTATAAAAAGCCGGATGATATCCCCTTTGAACTGATCGGTGAACTGGTGAGCAAAATGACCCCGGACGAATGGATCGCCATGTATGAAAAAATGCTAAAACGATGACATGAAAAAGATACAATGTCTTTAAGCTGTTGCATGGCACTTAGCTGCTTTGCCCGGGACTCTGCCAAAGTAAAACTGAAAGAATACCCTGGAGTACTCACCCTTACGGAGAAACATAAGGAAGAAAAAAACTGGATCGCTGCCGAACGGGGTATTGTGAGGGAGCATTTTAAGCGGCTGGAGAAATTGAAGGAGGAGGAAATTGTTGTACTGCTGGTCGCACCAATTACGAACTGAACAATCCTGGTATGATGGGATTGGTGATTTTTATGCTGCTGATGACGAGGCAGCCCAACAAATAATGATGGAAGGTCCTGCGGTGAAGAATCAAATCATGCAGGCCAAAGTGCATCCGTACAGGATTGCAGTGAATCAGTGTAAATAAAAAAGTTTTAGTGGCTGCAACCCGAAAATTGGGTAACTTAACAGGTGGAATAGAATTTGTTGTGTAAAATTATTCACCACCCCAGCTTATGACAAAGTTTTACATCTGTACAAAAGAAGTTGCCAAAGGGCCCTACCAGTTACACGAGGTAGACACGCTTAATATTGACAGGGACGATCTGATCTGGAGTGATGAATATGGCGAAAACCGCAAAGCGATCAAAGTACCGGAGCTGAGGGCGTACTTTAAAAAGAAGGCTGCCGGTATTATTACCAGCACCCGTCAACACAGCGGTTCCTTAGTAAAAAACGCGATACTTGGGGTGCTGTTATGTCTCCTGGTGGGGATGGTTGTATATTATTTTACTACTTATTAATTGTTGCACATACTTAACATAAAAATCGTCCCAGGTACTGTTTCTCAACTTTAATAATTTTCTCAATCTCTTAGTTATCGGAATAAATTGACATGCAATGTAGAATTTGCAGATGATCGGTATGCCGTATAATGTAAAGCCATAATGAAAATTGGCTTATAGTTTCGTGACAGGCTTTCTCGTTTTCTTCCTTACTATCACAAATTTATCGGTATCCGCTGTAAAAGGTCCGAGCAACTTAATAGCAACCACTACCGTGATACCTATCCATATCCAGGGTTGAGCAAATATATTGTTACTCCTTTCGATAGTGGTGGCGGTGGTAGTATCAATTGCCCATACCCTGATTTGGGCGATTAAAAACAACAGCAGGGGCAACAGTCTTTTTATAGCGTGGGTAAAAATCTTTTTCATCCTGAATGTTTAGGTGTTCAATTAAAATTTCGGGCCAGTTTTTTAAGTGTTGGTTTATGGAGAAAACTTGATTTTTTGAGTATTAAATTCCACAGAATCAAAAAAATGTGAAGAGAATGCAATAGTGCACCTGAGGCGTGCCGGGGATTTCTACAAGTCCTTATGTTGCTCACTACCGTTTTATTTCATTCCTCATTCACCACACTTCAATTAACTATTGCCACCGATGGCAGTAAAAATATTTTCTAGGGCAGTAGCTTCCTTCAATTTTACGGTATAAAAAACATTAGTATATCATGAAAAAGAAGATCATCTCCCTGCTTGTATGCATCAGTGTTGTGTTGATAAGTACAGCGCAAAACCTTCAGAGCTTTACCGTTACCCTCAGCACCAAAGAGGGCGGCAGCAATTACCTGAGCATTGCCAATAAAAAAGTTTACAGTGCCGCCGAAGCCACAACAAACAAATCAGTCATTAACCTGGTGCTGCTGCAATCAAGCGACTGGAGTGGTACCAAGCTGGAGTGGTACAACATGAGCGGGAAAGACGAAAAGATCCCGGCGGAATTAAGAGGTACCAACACCATGATAAATGCCATCAGTTTAGACAAGGACCAGTTTACACAATGCAAAACCTACCAGGACTTTAAACGCATGACCGGGCATATCACTAATAACTCCTTTTCTCATTTTGCTTCTGTGGGCGAAACAGAAGTGACCTATCATTGTTTTATTGTGCAGTTGGAAAATGGCAAGCGGGGATTGTTGTGGGTGGAAGCGGCAGAAGGAGGCGGATTTAAAGTTATGGTTAAAATGGGGGGATGATAACCCGGTTTGCGGTAGTAGTTTATTCAAGCTAAGCCGTATAAATTTATACAGGAGCGCCCTAAAGTAACAAAAGCAGTACTCTCCCGAAAGCTTTTTGTATAACTGTGGTGTGGTACATTTCACTAAAAAATGACAATAGTACAAAACGCCTGCGACAAGATTGCGGGCTTTGCAGCTTTTTATCAAAAATTGCTGCGGATGATGACCATAAACGACAGGGCAAAAAGTACCTGTATCAGTTATGCCCGCAGCCTCGCATCCACCGCACTTCATTTCAACTGTTTACCAACACAATTACAGTTAGATCAGGTACAGGAATACCTGTACCTCGTTAAGGATAAATATGGGGAATCATCTGACAACTACTTTAAATTTGTGATCTGCTCCCTGCGGTTTGCCTACCGGATGGAAGGCCTTGACGAACTGCGTTTACAGCTACCCGTTATACGTAAACGGAAGAAGCTGCCTGTTGTACTGAGCAAACAGGAAATGGCTGCCATGATGAATGTACCCTGCCTGATGATGCACCGGGTACTGATAGCGGTATTGTATGGCTGTGGCTTGCGTTGTGCCGAAGCAAGAAATCTGAAAGTGGATGATATTGACTTTGACAGGTCTGTTTTGCATATACGGCAAAGCAAGGGCCGCAAAGACCGGTATGTACCCCTCGGGAAAACACTTGCCAATATACTAGTAAGGTATTTGGCGATTCACAAACCTGCTTTGTGGCTGTTCCCGGGTAAACGCTGGTCAAATACCAGCGTCCGTTTTTTTAGTGTGTTCGAACCGCAATACGGCCAACGCACTATACAATGGGCCATCAAGCGGGCCGCACAACTTGCCGGCATCAGGAAACCATTAAGTGTACACAGCCTGCGGCATACCTATGCCACCCACCTGTTGGAAGATGGCATTAATATTTTAAGCATCAAAGAACTGATGGGCCATGCAAATGTGCGTACAACTATGATATACCTGCATGTGGCGCAGATCAATAATCATATTAAATGCAGTCCGCTTGATACATTGGTGGGATTACGGGTGATTGGCAGTGTGCAGGGCGAATTGGAATTTGGGTAGGGCGGCATGGGAGCCCACTGTTTAATCTGCTATTTCATTAAAAGACCTTTTCCCCAATACCTAACGGGCTGGCATACTTGCCTCGTAAAAAGCACAAGCATGCAGGTAGCTTTGCTGCACGGATAACAGTGTGCTTTAAAGAACAGAATCCGTTTACTTTCAGCCTGATTAAAAGAACTGTTTCTGTATTGTAATATTGTAACTACACCGTTTTCTTCGGCGGCAGGTCAAAGGCAATGGCATCATGTTCAAAATGCCCGTTATGTGCACCATCACAAAAAGGTTTGTTTTTTGAAAGACCACAACGGCAGAAGGAAATAATTTCTCTGCCCTGTAAATTGTACACGCCACCATTTCTATCAACCACTTCTATATCGCCTTCTATTTTTAATGAGCCGTTATTGTTAACGGTAATTTTTGTTTTTGACATATTGCTTTTTATAAATACTTGTATAGTGAAAGGTACATAACATTTAAAGTGTACAATAGTTGTGAAAGTGGGGAACTGTTTAAAAAATGGCTGTTGTTTTTACACCGGGCTGTAAAAAATAAACGGAATTGTTGACATTTGTGCTGTACTTAAAAATATCCGGTTGTGCCAAAAGCTGTGTACTGTGTGTACGTGATTGAGTTATCAAAAAAAGTGTTTACAGAAGACGCCCGGTTCCGGGCTGCCAACCCGCAGTTTAATGGCGTGCTGGAATGCCTGTATGTGGGCATGACGAGCAAAACACCCAAAGAGCGCCTGCAGCAGCACAAGACGGGCTACCGGAATAAGAAGGGTCATAAACTGTCTGCGAATATTGTTGAACGCTACGGTGGTTACCTCCGCCCCAGTTTGTACGAGCACCTGAATGTACAGCCAATGACAAGAGCGCAGGCACTGGCAGCAGAAAAAAACTTGGCCTGGGATCTGAGGAAGAAGGGGTATGCAGTGTGGTTTAATTAGGGATACCGAAAGGGCGACCTATATTAGCGCAGGTTGTTAGCCTTTGCTGCTTCCGAAGCCAAGGTTCGTGCCTTCACGAACCTGAAAAGGCCTCTCACTTTTGCTGCTTCATAGCCCCGCCCCATTGAGGTCACTACTATTACTATTTGATGAAATGAGCAACGGTTGGCAACTGCCAGGAAACCTGCCAAATGGGGTGGCTGTTTTTGACGGAGCAGGTTATTGATCTGTTGTCAACAGATCATCAACAACCTGTGTTGCCCGGTTTTTTCCCTGGGAGCCCGGTGAATACAGGGAGGAACTTTACTTCCGGGATGATCAACCGCCAGCCTCCACATATTACCGGTGCCTAAGCTTACAGGCTGTGCGGAAGGGTTAGCCAGGTAGTGCAGGTCAAAGAAATACTCCTCCAAAAATGAGTCAAATCCTTCTGGTGCTCCATGGTATATTTTTTTGAGTTGAGCCCGTATATCGGGAACAAGCACTTTTTGTTGTGCTTGTGCATTGGGCACCAGCTCACTTGGCTCGCCATAGTACGTACATAAAAAGGTATCGGTGGGTACAGGAGAGCGGTCTACATGAAAAGAATACACATCCGTTGGAAAGAACGGGCAGGCATCATCCCGCTCATAGCACCTGATCACATTCAGGCTGGGAGAGGCGCCATGGTCTTTCAACAGCTTCCAGTCATCTAACAAAATTTCACGGGCAAGCTTGCCGGGTTCACCCAGGGTAAGTTCACGAAGCGTCGTTTCGTCCAGTTCAGCAATATTTTCGTTTAGCGCTACCTTGTTCACAATTTCAGCAAAATCACCTGTTAGTGTACGGTTCCAGCAAATCGCATTCATGTCGCCAGAAAAAGGCGTGGAAACAAGGTCTTTAAAATTGCTGACAAAGCCAGTTTGATGTGCAGCGGAAGGTAAATGGATCATAACGGTTGATACAAGTATACAATCATTTGGCGAAAGTAGAACGCTGGCGCCAATGTTAGTGTTTTCTCGATCCTGAACGAAATGAGGTCACACCCTCATATCATCTGCCTGCCAGTTCACAATACTTTTCTTAATGGCATCAGGACTTAAATTTTCATTCAATGCTTTTTGCAGAAGCGTTTTAAACTCCGAATCACTTGCAAAACGCAGCGCCGCCATTTGCCCGAAAGATAATTTTTCTTCTGCCAATGTGGACGGTTCCTGCATGAGTTGATAATACCGCAGCCGGAACTCCAGCCGCACGATCCTGTTTTGATTGCCCAGTGCATAGTGCTGTCGCAGCATTAGCGCCAGGTACAGCAGTGCAAAGGACAAAACGGAAAACAGACTCCACTCAAGCTGTTGAGCTTCGTTGTTAGTTGCTTTTACAATACCCCAGATGGTACAAAATGCCATAGCCGGGAGGAAGATAAAATGATGTGGGATGTAATAGCGGCGGTGGTTGTGATAGTTTTGTGTGCTCATGTGGAGGTAACAAGGGAGAGGGGGAAAGGTTGGGGGCTGGGTTAAGGTTCGTGAGGATACGAACCACGGCGGCGGGCATTTCATTCACCCTCTTATTCATTCCATACACGAAGCTGTTCCCAATTTTCCCGGTCCGGGCCATCTTGCAGGCCTCAACCAACCATTATGCAGCAGGCAAAACAACTATCACTATTGATCGCCATCACAGCATGGGCCACATTGATCGGCGGCATTGTGTATGCACATCTCGTTTACTTTCCACCGTACCTGTCGCATCTGCCGGAGTCGAATACATTAATAACCGGACCCTATGCAGTACGGGATGAAAACTTTTGGATGCGGATACACCCGGTTTCCATACTCTCCACCCTTGTTGCGTTAGTTCTCAATTGGAAACTACCCGCAAGAAGAAAATGGATAGCGGCAGCTGCCATTATTTATACCCTGGTCATCATTGCCACCGCCACCTATTTTTTACCCGGCCTGCTGGCATTTGCCGGCAGTGGAAACAGTAACCTTACCGCAGCGGAGTGGTACCAGCGGGGGCAAACCTGGCAATACCTCAGTTGGCTACGGGGAGCTTGTATGTTTGCAGGATTTATATTGCTGTTACAGGCGTTGATAAAAGACAGGCAGTGATTAATAGAATGAGAAGATGCTTTGTCACCTGTTTTCGTGTCATATTAATGGACAAACTTTTTGTGTGCAACGAACCATGGCAGAGGGGGTAAAGGTTGAGAATGAAGGTCACATAAAGGTTCGTGAGGACAGGAACCAGGGCTGAGGGCAGAAGGACAAAAAGATGTTCCTATTTCTTTTTAATGGTGGTATCGAAAAACTCCAATTCCTTTTTACTTACCCATTTAATAAATTTAATGATGTCTTCATGCTCCCTGATACGGTCAACCGTATGGTAATAATTTTTGAGTTCGGTTTCTGTAAATACGGCATGTACTTTGGCCTGGCAAATTTTGTGCATCACTACAGTAGGTGTATCCTTACCACCCTTGCTGGGTGGTATCAGGTGATGGCGTACCATGGGTTCAGCTAATTCACGGTTACAAAGTGGGCATTTGTTATTGTCAGACATTTTGTTTTACAGTTGTGTGGTAAATATATTGTTTGAAGGGCACTTGATAAAATTTGTGTAGAGGAAAAACATTTGCCTGCATTGTGCTCCGCCAAGTTTCACGTCTTCACGAACCTCTTCGCTTTATGACTTATTATTTAAAGATGGAGAAATGGTTCGTGAAGACACGAACCAAGGCAAAGAATTGGGGCTGGTCTCTACAGTTGGTGGAATTGATGGAATAGAAGGCGGTTGCTGACGAACCATGGCCGGTGGGGATTATGATCACACCCCAATGAAATTCATTTCTTAAAAATAGTTTCCCGATGCCAATAAAGATTTTGGATAGAAGGATAATATGCTGAGTCTGATGGAAGCAATACTAATTTACCTTGGTATTTCCTTATGCCTGTATCGGCTGATTCGGTAAAACTATTTGACACCAGTACCCGGTAATCACTATCTATTGTTACCAAGCCTCTGTCGAAGGCCCGGTGCAAGTTTGGGCATAATGAAATTCCATTGGTGATTGTATCATTATGAGAAATGGCAAAAGGAACTATATGACAGGCGTCCACCATTTGGATATCGTAGCCTGAATTAATGCGCATTCCCGTAATACAACAGGCGTAATTATAAATTTGCGGAACTATCTTTTTAAAAACACCCGACCGTATAAATATTTCCTCTTCATCAGCATTTTCAACCTGTTGCTGATAGATGGCAGCAGGCTCATGTAAAATCTGGTCCGCTATTTCTTCAAAAAGACTTGCCTGTGTTTTAATTGGCACAGCGTTATTAAAATAACGCTGCAGCAAAAAATGGTAAATTATATCTCTGCTCTCCGAGTGCTGCAATAGTGCAAACAAGGGTTCATCTAAAAAGGAGTAAGCTACTGCTTCCCGCAACTGAGCAAAGCTTCTTATTGAAAGCGAACTGGTAAGTAATATTTCTTTCCCCGGGTATGTTTGCAAATGCCAAAACGAATTTTTTTCTTTACTCAAGTGATAAAAAGGCAACGCAAAATTGGGAGTAAAAAATTCCTCATTAACAAGCAGGTTCCAGTTATCCTTAAATCTTGCAACCAATCGGGGTGTAATTCTAATCTGATTATCTGTGATTTCACCACATCCTATTGATTGAACAATGGACAGGAGCAATAACGGTTTGTGTGGCGCTTTTATGCCATTTATAGTTGCCCGGTTTAATTTGCCGATTGCTCTTAAGTAAGATTGTAATATTTCTGACTGCATGAATGGTAGGACTCTAAGAGATGACTTTATTTATTTTTACAAGTAACATCTCAATAAACTTCGAATATAGCTGGGGACATTGCATGTAAGGAGTAGACATCCTAGGAGTTTAATTGTTATTACTTTATTATGTCCTCCCTCACAGGCACCCAAAAAAAATTGCCATTGGCTGAATGCCCAAGCACCAAACTTGCGGCATTACTTTTTGAGTTGAAAATCACATCCCTTGTAAAAGTATAATTTTCATCTATCGATCCATCTTCAATTAAGCTTTTCCTTCTTTTTGAAGGAGCTAAGGCATTCGCATCAAAATTATCAGATACTTGTGATGCAATGGTAGATCCCTTTAATATCACCAGCTTACCATTTTCATTAACTACTGCGACAGCAAGCACACCTTTTTTACTACTTTCAATTTTGTATTTGATAGAACCGTTATTTGCTGAAAGTGTAGTTCCTTCAACAGTAAAATCATCGGGAGCAAACGTACTGTTATTTGTGAAAGCCTTTTCTTTTTCAGCTTTCCATTCTTTTAAAAAATTAATCGCTGCCTGGCCCTTAGGATGACATTTTTTATGAACCGGAACTCCATTTTCCAATGTTGTTTGTCCGCCATGCTGGTGTTCATCAAGGTGATGAATTTCTAAATCTTCCCAATGTATCTCTTCATCACACACAACACATTGTTTCCTGTATTGGAAATACAATATCTCTCTTTCAAGCAAGCCATAGATCCTGTTGTTGTCTTTCTTTATTGGTTGTAAAGTTTCCAGCATCTTCCTTGAAAAGAAATCATGACGTGCCTGAATGGTACTGGCACCTGCGGCCTGCGTCATAGTTAAAGCACCATACTTTAACCAATACTCTCCATCTTTTGCTTTTTTATCAATGGCAGATTTATGCCTGAAAGTATCAAAAGCGTTAATAAAGTCTTTCTCCCATGAAGGAGTATATTCATCAATAAGGCTATCAACTAATAACACAACATGAATAGCTTCATGCACTTTTAATTTGGGGCCTTTATACCCATTAAAAAGACCAACAACTATATCCAGCACTTTTGCAAATCGCTTTACACTGTCTGAATAAATATTGAAACTTAAATTCTGATAATAATAATCATCAACAGGTTTGGTACCAATATTCATCCAGTTGCCTTTGGTAGCTTCCTGTAAAAACAACATGGCTATTTGTGCACAAAGTGTTCTTATTTCTCCCCTGTCGCCGGAGGGATTTAAAACAACTTTGCGAAAGAAATCATGCCCAGGGTATCTTACTAATTCTCTCTTGCCACCATACTTTAAAACAAACTCTGTAAAACCTCCTGGCCATGCGTCTCTTTTTTCCTGTGCATTTAATGGAAGGCCGGCCTGCAGGCGTATAAATAAATCACGGGCTTCATCTTCATTGTGAGTAGTAATTTTCACAATAAAAATTTCTGTATTGTCAAACTTGTTTCTTAAATCTTCGGGTAATGTATCATAGTTACAATTAGCCCAAGGGCATGGCATGTCTTTTATAAATTGCGGAAACCTTGCTTCTTTGTCATCTTTAACCGGGTCAAATAATTTGATAGCCCCCTCACCAAAATAATACAACGCATTTATTCTTTGCTGGCCATCAATAATTTCAAAGTCTTCTCTTGTGATGCTGCCAATGGTTTGTTTTTTATGATGCAGGTATATTAGTGGCAATGGATAGCCTCTCATTACGCTATCCACCAGTTTTTTTTGCTGTGCATCTTTCCATACAGCGCCCCGTTGATATTCAGGATTAACACGGAGAATATTTCCTTTCTTCCATTCAAGAATGTCTTTCACTTTTATTTTGTCGGAGATGAGTTCCATGTATTAAGGTGTTTGTTTCTTTGTGATTTTCTTATTCCATCGGGGCGGTTCTCCGTAAATATCTTTGTATTGATGTAGAAATTTCATTTCAAGTTCCCCTGGAAAATCAGCATTGGTATTACCATAGGTAACGTACCAGTGAATATCCAATGCCTCTATATTTTCAAGTTTCATCTTAGCTGGCCATGTATGTTTACGCAAAGCGCCAAATTGTTTACCTGTTAAAAACCTTCCACGAAGGCCGTCTTTCCTATGTAGTATTTCTCCATTTAAACCTTTTCTGCCAGAGATGCCGATATAAATTAAAGTAACCTTCCCTTTCTGCAAGGCATAAATCAGATAAATACCGCTGCATTTACTGGGCGCTGTACAAACTGCTGCAAGATTGTCGGCAGGTTTAAATATAAAATGCCCATGCTTTTTATATTTATCCAATTGGTCAAACATTATAATTGCTTCATTAATGAAATAAAATATTGTTTCCGGGTTGGACCAAAATACTTTTTGTAATCTTCTTTGCTGCAAGTGTAGCTTTTATCATTGTTGCAATAATAGCATGCCAGCACACAGTCATTAATACAATATTCGTTTCCCTGCCGGGTGCCCAACGATTTACCGTTGATATACACTTCCGCATTCATATACACACCCTCAAAATAAAGACCTGTTTTTTTTTTGCTGCAACTGCTGCCCCACCCGGAACGTTTTACGATACCAGGCGATACCCGTAGGGAAATAACCACCATCAGCACCGCTGGGATTTGTAGCAGCTATTTTACCTTCTATGCTCCAATCATGAGGCAGATCCAGCGTGCGCCAGTTGCCGTCATTCAAGTCAGTGGCCTTGGCATTTTGATGATCTCCCAATAAAAATTTCCAATCACGGTCAAAATTTTGTTTTCTGTCTCCATTCATTAAATGCTGTGCCGGCACTCCCACGTAAGTAAACAACAGAAAAGCAGCCAGGAAAAAACGCAACCATCTCATACAATAATATTTCAGTTTGCAGGGGCCAGGTGGCCATAGCGCATCAAATCTATTTACTTTTTACTGCACATCATGAAAGGGGTGCATTAAGAAGATCAGCAACACGACGTAAACGCTAACCCATGAAGGTGGCTAACAATAACAGGCTAACATTAATCAACGAAGCCTAAGGCGAATCATGCGGAGAATAAACGCTCTAATCTCCGCAAATAGTGCGGCCATTATTAAAATTGCGGAGAATATAAGGTATATTTACCGCACAAATTGCGGAGAATAAGCATGCCGACCTATATTCATCAGTGGCCTTCCTGGCCTCATTTTACATGGGACAAAGATATAATTGCACCATTGCTGGCGGATGTTAAATACCGCCAGGGCAGGTTATTGGGTCGTATGGAA
>JAKQJG010000008.1 GCA_029561305.1 Bacteroidota bacterium
TTATTGAGTGTATCAAATTCGGGTGGGTTGCTGTGGTCAATTTCTGTAATGATGAGGCCGGATGGCTCGGTTACCAGCCAGCGGGTACACACTTTAAAACTGTCGTTTTGGTTCATGGCAAACGATACGCTGTCTATCAACACCTTTTCTCCATTGGCACGGGTATAATAAAAACGCATCCAGGCCGTGCCTTCATCTCCACCAAAATTGCGGACGTAATTACAGATGGTTATACTGTCGCCAATGGCGAATGAGCCCTGCGACAGGGTAATGGCCTCGAACAGGCTGTTGGCAAAATCGGGCGCCCCGCCAACAATGATGGCACGGGTGGCTTCATTATTCCGTTCATTTCTTTCCGGCTGCCGGTTTTCTGCATCCACCCTCACTTTAATCACTTTTGGCCCCACGATACCAGAAGCATACAATGCCGTTGCCAGTACCGTGGTGTCCTGTCCGGGGTACAGGCTATCGATCGGTATCAGGCTTCCCAGTGCCACATCATCTACAAAAAACTTTATTTTGGTAGGCCCCACCGGTGCATCTCCCATATTAACAACGGAGGAAGCAACCGTTATATACTGACCGGGGTCAGGATTGAGATTACTGGGCGAAATGTACTGACTCAATATGTGCAGGTCACCAATGGTTGTCCGGGCGTCTACATGTATCCGCCCCACATTATCGCTTTCACTGATCTCACATATTTCCCCTGTATAATCTGCAAAAGCATTTATGATTAACCGGCCCACTGTATCAAAAGCATAAAAGAAGCCACTGTTGGTTTTTTCGCCTGCCCTTAAACTGGGAATTACATCTGTACCAATCACCTGCCCGTTCCACTTAAACTGCACCTTGATATTGTTTGCATTCCGGGTGCCGCTATTGCGTACCGTGGTTTCAAAATAGGTAAGAATACCCTTGGGAGCAATGTAGGGGCCGCAGAGCGAAATGGCATTAGGGTCTGTAGTATTGTCACTGAAAAAACCTGCCCCGGCGTTATCATTGATATCATCACAGCGTCGCCCGGCTTGTATATTTATGCCCAGCAATGCGGTATCCGCATTATTCTTTTCATTTGATTCGTTTACAACAGTATCCACATCTGCAAATATGGTTATTTGTTGCGGACAAGGGTTGGATGGAACCGTATAAGGTGTTGAAACAACCATCACTTCTGCGCCGGCATTTAAAGAAGGAATATTGATGGCAGAACCTAATGGCATACCATCCACTTTAAAGGCAACTTTAAATGGTATACTCACCGGTAATACCTGGTTCTTTATCCTGGCGGTAAAATTAACAAGCGAACCCTGGCTAAGATTGGAGTTGGAAATACTAATACCTGAAACACTTATATCAGGTTTCAACTCTTCTACTATAAACAATGCTGTAAGTGTGTTATTATCTTCCCGTAATTCAGCTACTGTATTTTTTACATCCGTAACAATAGTAAGGTAGTGGGGGCCTGTTGCCCATCCTGGCCTGTTATAGTTAATATAGAAGCTGGAACGGGGCGGTACAGCATTCACAACAAAAGAATCCAGCAGTATGCTTTCAGTGTAACCTGGCATAGAATCGTACAGGTAGATCATATGAAGGCCAGCCGGCACACCACACGCAGTGTTTTTATCCAGGAATGCAAAAGCAGTATGGCCGGTTTTAGAAATACCCTCCAGGCTAAGGTCTGCCAGCGGTACCAACACTTCAAAATTGGTGCTGCCGGTAATTTCCCTTCTTTCACCATTGGCAGTATAATACACATGTGTGTATGACGTGCTGTGGCTGCCAAGTGGTAGCCCGGCCATAGTGTCGGTAAATGAAACCCTGCTGCAGGTGATGATAGAATCCAGGATATGGGTTTGTTGCAATTCGCCATCCCTGTATATTTCAATCGTATCCCGGTTCACGGTAGGAGCACACAATCTTTGAAACCGTGTCCAGCTAAAATTCTCAATCGTTAGCGTGTGGGTGAACGATTCATTTTCCAGCAGGTAACCCTTGTTATCCTGGGTACAATTTAGGGCAGGGCCCCCACTATGCTGTATTTCACCAACCTGGTTGCAGTTGGCACAGGGTATAATGAATGTGGATTGGTAAAGGGCACTGGTAAGCGTGTAATCGGTTACCTGCACCGAGTAGGTATAAGGAACGCCACATGGAAGGCCTTCGCAGGTTACCGGGTCGGGGTCTGATGCACAGGGATCGAAACGGAAAGACCACTCACCTTTAATGTCGGTATGCAATGTGTAAATCGTTTCTTCTGGTGTGTAAATTTTAAGCGTAACGGTGGCACCTTCTACCTGGGGTGTTCCCTCAAGGTTCAGACCGGTATAGGTGGCCACACCACCAAAATTTGTTTTGCCCTTGTTGCAAACAGACGTGCTGGCGCTGGCTGAAGCAATGATTGCACCTGGCAAGGTAAATGCGCCTACTAATACAGCCCTGCTGGCATAATTATTAAGAATGTTACCTTCTCCCAGCACGCGGGCGCTGTCTATCCACACTTTTACCGGGTAATAGCCATCAGGAGAAAATGACAAGGGCCGGGTAAGGGCTACACTGCTGTTGGCATCAATAAAAGGAATAGTATCCTCAAAAAGATAAATAGAGTCTTTATAATAAAAACGCACAGGAACCCCGGATGCTGAATAATCGGAGTTATTGTGTATGGTAGCAGTAACGGTAAAAGGCTCTCCTGGATTGGGGCGCTGGTTACTAAATACAATATCACTGGCATAGATATGCAGATCGAGGATATCCCGGGTTACCACCGGCCCGTTGTTATAGTCAATGCCGGTAACAGCCAGGTTGCCCAATGAATCTGTTGCAAAAAACTGGTATCCATATAAATCACTGGCGGGCAAATCGGTCGCGTAAGTGTATTTTTCTCCCGCAAGCCATTGGCTGGCATTGCTGACTTTTGTGAGTGTGTAAACACCTTCGCCAGCATCTGCAAAATCGCCATCCCCGTTTTTATCAATACCCATTTTAGGGAATCCTGTCATGGGCGCAGTACCATTCGGATGCCGGTAAATTATCCCGTAGGTGAATAATCCCGGAGGCGCTACAGCGGGGTTTACCCCGGTAATTCCATTATACGGCAGGTCTGGTTGAAATAACAGTTCAGGTGGGGAAGCCTTTACATAACCGGTGCCCGTTACAATTGCTCTTAAAATGCCAAGGCTGGCATTATTAGCTTTTATATTAATTTGACCCGAATAACTTATAATGGCAACAGGTGTAAACCTTACGGTCATAGTAACAGTGCCGCCTACCGGTAAATTAGTAATACCAAAACTGGTTGCCGTAAAACGTGGATTAGGAGAGCTGATGATAGATATCCGTAATGGTATGTTACCGGTATTGCGTATAATAAATTCTTTTGATGCGGTCTGGCCCCTCTCCACACTGCCAAAGTCATAACTGGAAGGTGTAACACTCCAGGCAGGTGCAGCCACCACACCCCTGCCCTGCAGTGTAATATCAAAATTACCGGCAGAGGTATGCAAGCGGGGTATACCCTGGTAGATAAGTAAGGCGGCAGGCACAAACCTAACGGGTATAGAATAACTGGTACCCGGCGGCAATGATACCGGCCCGGCAAACGTTGTGCTGAATGGCAACTCCAGGCCTGCCAGGCTGTCAATGGTTTCTGTGAGTGTACCCGTGTTGGTGATAACAATATTTTTAATGACGGCGGAATCCTGTACCACGCTGCCAAAATCCCACAAGCCCGGGGAAACGGTTAAAGCACTGAAATTAACCGTCACCGTCATGGTATCAGTTGCGCTGCAACCCTGTAAGCTGGTGGCAGTAAGACTGTAGCTGGTAGTTATACCCGGTGACACTACCGTGCTGTTGCCTGCGGCCCCGTTGCTCCAAAGTAAATTGCCCGTACCCGTTCCTGTTAGTGTCACGCTGCTTCCTCTCAGCATTGACTGGTCCGGGCCTGCGTTTACCAGCGGAAGAGGGCTAACCGTTACCGTTACAAAACCTGTTCTTGTACCGCAGCCATTGATGTCTGTTATCTGCACTTCGTACGTGGTACTAACGGCGGGGCTTACCGTATACATGGCTGCAGCCGGCCCACCCACCCACTGGTAAGCGCTTCCACCGGCAGCCCTTAATGTTGCACTGCCGCCGGCGCAGATAGCTGTATCTAAAGAAACCGTGCTTACGCCCGGCAGCAGCCGGATCACCGCCTCTGAGAGCGTATCATTGGAAGACCGCTGATCGGCTGTTAATGCAGTGAAGATGGTTAACTGGTAAAGCTGGTTGCCATTGGGTATCGCAACAGGAGTTGTGAATGTAAAATCCCTTTCTTCACCAGCCGGGATGCTGCTGCTGAATGTTTCGGTTACAGGCGCATTATCATCAAGACGGTAACCTACCGTGAAACCAGTTGCAGCAGCAGTACCTGCATTACGGATGGTAACGGTTACGGCTGGTGCAGTTCCCAATCCGCAACCGCTTGCAGGGCTCAGCAGCCGAACTGGTGCCAGGTCGTTTGCCAACGGTGGATTGATGGAAAAGCTGGTTTGAGCAGTAGCAGGATTATAATTCTGGTTACCTGCCTGGCTGGCGGTTACTGTAACCGTGCCACCACCTAAAATACTGATCACGTTACCGTTGATGCTTGCCACACCGCTGGCTGGCACTGTAACGATACTCAATGTTACCGGCAAGCCCGAACTTGCGGCGGCACTTACGGTAAATGCCGCATCGTTAAAATTTTTATTGGGTATGCTTTGTAAATTGATGGTTTGACTGGCTTTTGATATCTGCAGTGAACTGTCTTTGCTGCCCTGGTAATTTGCAGACGTGATACTGGCGCTAACTGCATACGCTGCTGCATTTACCGGAAGGGCAAAAGAACCATTGTAGGTAACAGCTGTATTCAGTCCCGGCGGCAACGTTGTAACAGTTGCGGATTTACCAGTACCGTCATATACATATTCCAGGTTGCTTAATGCAATGGCAGCTGCTGCTTTGTTTACCAGCACAGGGAGCGAAGCAGTAGCGGGATTAAAGCTGGCATTTCCTTCCTGGAAGGCGCCAACAGTAATAACCCCTGCACCGGTGATGGTAACCGTGCTGTCGGTAATGGAGCCGGGGCCACTTACAATACTGTACTGCACCGGCAGGCCGGAAGATGCTACAGCACGAACCACAAATGCAGGGTCGCCATAGGTTTTGGCAGATTGCGGACTGAAAGTGATCACCTGGTTATTGCGTACCACCGTAATCAAAACAGGTGCAGACTGGCTGCCAGTGCCACAGGCATTGGTATAGGCTACTGTATAACTACCCGTTTCATTATCAGGTACAATATAGTTTTGCGCTGTTTGCCCGCTGATCAATACGCCATCTTTAAACCACTGGAAACCTGTAACACCCTGTGCAGTCGATACAAACGTAGCAGTAAGCTGCCTGTTGTTTACTGTGATAGCAGGAGTAAAGGCCGGAGCAGCAGCAAAAACCTGTACGATCAATTGCACCGCAGGGCCGGTTCCACAGTTATTTGTTGCCGTTACTTTTAAAGTATCTGTTCCGGCACTTGTCCAGCTAACGGTGGCGGATGACCCATTAGGTGTAAGAGTACCGCCACCGGATAGTTGCCATGCATAAGAAGACCCGGCGTCAAAATTGGATACAGCATATACCTGCGGAACAGTACAGGTTTGAGCAGGCCCATTAATACTATATGAAGATCCGGGAATCCTGTTGATTGTAACGATATCAGCACTTTCCCTGCTGGTACTAACGGGTGCATTGGAAACAATCCTGATCCGGTAGCCGTTGCCTGAAGCTGCAGCGGCCGGAATAATACAGTTAATAGTACCTGAGGTATCACTCTGTATAGACCCGATAATCACAGGCGATGCAAAACTGCCATTAGCAGCGGACAATTGTGCAGTAAATGTATTGCCCGTACTGAACCGGGTATTCACCGTATAAGTCACCTGCATATTTTCTCCGGCACATACTGTGTTCGGCACATTCCCAATAGTTACAGTGGGAATAACAGTGGATGAGATGGTAAATGTATCTATATTGGTTATACTCCACTTACCATCGGCATCAAGGCTTCGGATATAAAACCGGTGAAAGCCGGCTGCGATGCCGGTAAGGTCTGCATTGAAAGGCAGATTGGAAATATTGGATGCAGCCATAACAGGTATATTGTTTGCCAGGCCGAACCCAGGATCAATGTCAATAAAATACTCTGCCTTTACGATATTGGGCAATGAAGTGGACACCGATTTATAAAATGCCAGTTTATTGGTAACACTCCAGTATCCATCTGCATCAAGGCTGCGAATATATAAATTATGTAAACCTTCGGATACAGCTTCCAGCGGAATGACAACCGACCCATCCTCAATATTACCCGAAGCTGTAACAGGTATGCTGGTAGCAGCACCAAAACCCGGATCGGTATCAATAAAATACTCGGCCTTCACTATGTTGGGCAGGGCGCTGGACATCGTTTTATAAAATGCCATTTTATTGGTAACACTCCAACGGCCATTGGCATCAAGGCTGCGGATATATACATTATGGAATCCATCGGATACACCTGTCAGTGGAATTATAACGGACCCGTCATCAATATTACCCGAAGCTGTAACAGTTATGCTGGTAGCAGCACCAAAACCCGGATCGGTATCAATAAAATATTCTGCCTTTACTATGTTGGGCAGGGCCCTGGATACCGTTTTATAAAATGCCATTTTATTGGTAACACTCCAGCGGCCATTGGCATCAAGGCTGCGGATATATACATTATGGAACCCATCGGATACGCCTGCCAGCGGAATGACAACCGATCGGTCCTGAAGATTACTCGAGGCTGTAACAGGTATATTGTTGCCAGCACCAAAACCCGGATCGGCATCAATAAAATACTCTGCCTTCAAAATGTTGGGCAGGGCGCTAAACACCGTTTTATAAAATGCCGTTTTATTCGTAACACTCCAGTTGCCATTAGCATCAAGGCTTCTTAAAAATAAATTATGAAATCCTTCTGTTGCAGATGCCAGGGGAATACTAACAGAAAAATCAGCGATATCCCGAGCAGCAGCTACAGGTATACTCAGGGCTGCGCCGAAACCAGGATCTGTATCAATAAAATACTCAACTCTGGTAATGTTAAGTTGCGCCTCTGCGTTGGAGAAGGCAAAAAGGCAACATAAAACAGTTAGTATGTTTTGCAATTTTTTCAACCGGCTATTGTATTAATGGTTGGCAGTTTAATTACTCTTTGTACTAAAAATCAGCGTCATGCTGCTGCCGCTGGGGTTAGCAGGCAACGAAAGCTTGTAAATGGACGGGATAGGAGGAGTAAGTGCCAGTTTAAACGGGCTGGCACCGCCAAAAGCACCACAGTCAACACCAGCTTCCCCAGCTCCAATCGCCGGACTGCCGGGTTTTAACTGGTACACATTATCAAGGTAGCCGCCATTGTTGTTGACAAATACACCGGACATATCAACATTTTGAAGGTTGCTATTATCAGCAGGAATCCCTGTATTGGGGGCTATATTATTACTGAGGTTGCAATTGGAAAAACCGGCCTGCACCGTTTTATTGAAAATATTATTGCTTACAGAACAGTTGGATAAAGCTTCAACAATACCCTGGCTGCTGCCCACTGCATGAATGACATTATTAGATACAATTCCATCGGAACTGGGATCATTGTACACAGCATACGCAATAATATTGTTGGTGATAATGATATTATTCGAGTTGTTGTCGAACCGGATAAAATTCACCATACAGTTTTTTATAACAATATTATCTGCATTGTTGATTCCTATAACGCCGGGTCTGCCATAAGTAATATCCGCATATCCGTCAGAGACTGCAGTTGCAGCGCAACCAATAAGGTTGATTCCTGATACAGCATTACTAATATAAATCTGGTCACTGAATCTTACCATGATAACGCTGTTGTTTGCCCCGGAATTACTGATGGTGATCCTGCCAACAAAGGCAGGCTTGGGGTCAAACTGTATCCCGGGATTTTGTGAAATAAACTGCCCGGTACTAATGATGACAAGCCTTTTGCTCATAATCAAATTTCCGTAAGTGTTTAGCGAAGGCTCCAGGTGGATAGTATCACCGGCCAGGGCACCATCATGGGCTGCCTGTACCGTGGTAAAATTCGCTGTTACACCGGTATTGTTGTTTACCCTCCAGATTTTCGCCTGTACTGTAAGCGCAGACAATGCACAGCAGGCAATGAACAAAGCAGTTTTCTTCATCTTGTTATCGTTTTAAAATAAATTAATGTCTTGAATTGCGAAGAACAGACGTTTTCGAGGGAAAGTTTTATTGGGGGAAGGATTTGAAAAATAAATATACGGGGATAATTTTTATTAATATATACGCAATTTAGCGTACTTGCCGCTTTGATAGGTAGAAAGAAAAGGATAAGACGATTTGGCAAGCGGGCGCTCTTGTATAATTAATGCAGATCAACCGTAAGGATAATGCAGGTTCCCTGCTGCCCGCTGATATCTGCTGTACCGTTTATTTCATCCATACGTTTGCGGATATTTTTGAGCCCATTACCAAACGGGTTGGTTTGACCTATCCCTATTCCATTATCGGCAACTCTTATCACTAATTGACTTTTTGTCTTTAGCTCCATTCCGACTTCAATAGCAGATGCTTGTGCATACTTAAGCGAGTTATGTAAGATCTCTTTAACGCACAGAAAAAGCATTTTTCGCTTGTTGCCATGGATCACAATTGTGTCATTTTCTAAACCTACGCTGCTGAAATGTATCGTGGCAGGCGTGCCTTCAAAATAAGAGACGGCATATTGCCGAATGTATTCACTAAAATTTTGCAGCGTGTCGTTCTCTGGGTTCAATGCCCAAATAATGGTATTCATTTTCTGCGATACCTCTCTCACTGTATAACTGATCTTTTCTGCAAATCTTTCCGTTTGTTGTATTCCCTGCGCTTTGTTTTTAAGTAAGTCCGACATGATCCTGATACTGCTCAGTCCTCCCCCTACATCGTCGTGTAAATCTGCCAGTATACGCTCCCGCTCTTTTAGTAACAGTACTTCCTGCAACAACTCAAGCCGGTTTTTTTCCTTTTCAATCATTTTAGATTTTAGAATAAGGCCATAATTTAAAAACAGGAATTCAAGTGTTGCACCCGCCATGTGATAGGTCATATAATGCAAACCGGATTTACTGTGATTGGATAATTTCATATCTGCAAGTGCCATCAGGCCAAAAGCCAGTAAACACATACTTCCCGAAACCAGTATCCGGTTGAACAATACTTTTTTTGACCCGAGAAATACAATTATATAAAGCGAAAAAGCTGAAATAACCAGGATGATCCACAGCATGTATTTGTCGGAAAAGTAAAACCCACCATGTAAATAACTGGTTATGATATCTGCTGAACCAATGGTAAACATTACTATCGTTACCATTTTTAATATTTTGGTATGTCTTGGATACAAGTGTGGCATATTGCAGAAATGCATCCCGAACCGAAAATAAAAAGCTACAAAAAGAAACCAGCAGCCCCGGTTGAGGGTAAATTTTTCATACTGTGTGATGGTACTTTTGATTGGATTTAATGCTGGCTCCGCCTGGAATACAATATATACCGCAAGCGTTATACTGTAAAAAAGATACCATACAAATTCCTGTCGCCTGAAAATAATCAACTGATAGATGATAAAAATGACCTGCAGCAGCAGTACACCTATAAAAATATTAATGGCAGACACTATTCTTTATCAATTATATAGTGAATAAAACGGATGCAGCTATGTGCTATTTCATGGTCAACGGTTTAAAAACATATTTACTGCCTCCACCCTTGTACTAACATGCAATTTTTCATAGATATGCTGTATATGTTTCCGCACCGTACCCGTGCTAATCTCCATTGCTGCTGCCACTTCCTTATTCATTAGCCCCTTTGAAAGAAATTGCAATACATCTTTTTCCCTTTCTGTGAGTAAGCTGGAAAAGGATTGTGCTTCCCGGGACTGGTTGAAACTGGCAACCACTTTCCTGGCAATGGCGCTGCTCATCGGGCTGCCACCTTCTATCATTTCAGAAAGCGCATTGATAATATTTTCAGGTCCCTCGGTTTTTAAAATATACCCGCTGGCGCCTGCCTTTAGCGAATTAAATATTTTATCATTGTCTTCAAAGGAGGTACACATGAGGAATAATATCTGTGGATAACGGTTTTTCAGATTTCCGACACACACAATCCCGTCGTTAACTGGCAGGTTAATATCCATCAATACAGCATCGGGCATTATAAATGGAATATTATCCATTGCAGATTCCGCATCACAAAAGCTGCCGCCCAGCGCAAATCCATCGGAGTATTGAATCATGAGCGCAAGCGCTTCCCGCAATTCATCATTGTCCTCAACAATACAAATTATTTTGTCATCAATCGCCATAGGAGTTAAAAGTACGGCATTTTATAGCTGCACAAATACGCCATTAGTAGTATATGCCGTATTAATCACCTCGATGATTCCAAAAAATCTTTTAGTCCCAGCACTATTTTATCCACCATTTGCTGCTGGTATTCCGGGTTCAGGATTTGCTCTTCTTCTGCAAGGTTGCTCAGAAATAAAGTTTCTATTAAGGCATTGGGATATTCAGTAGGACTGTTCAGCATAAAGTTGAAAGAACCGGTATTGCCGTATTCTTTCAAACCCAGTTCGAGCAGGCGCTTATAAATTAAAAGGCTCAATGGTTTAAAACCTATATACCGGTAATACGTACTGGTGCCACCCACACTAAACGGATCTGTAGAAGAATTGAGATGAATACTCAACAACAGATCGGGTACACTATCCCGGTAGAAAAGTATCCTTTCTTTATTATCAAAAAACATTTCCCGGTTCCTGGTCATGATCACTTTGGCACCTTCTTTTTCCAGTGCTTTTTGTAATTTCAATGACAACGCCAGTGTTATTTCCTTTTCATAGGTACCGGTGGCACCCACGGCTCCATTGTTTGTGCCGCCATGCCCGGCATCTACGGCAATGGTTAAATTTTTTAAAGAAAGATCAGCAGGCTGTTGTTTTATTTTGATCACTAAACTGTTGCCGCTGTAGTAAAGCTTATGACCCCAATGCTGCTGGTGTTTCAATTGTACTGTTATCCTGAATATTCCATCTGCCACTTGCTCATAATCGATGGCTTCTATTTCTTTGGCCGTCTGCAGTTGTGTTATCCAGTTGGTATTGTTGGTAGCGCCAAAAACATCCACCACAATTTTCGATGGGCCAACCAATTGAAAAGACTGGTAAGGCAACCTGGCAAATAGATTCAGTTTTACATAATCATACTTATCATCTCCCCAGGTAGTGATCTTATCTGTTAATGATTCCGAAGTAAAACTTCCTTTGGGCGCCAGTGTTACGAGTTCATCCGGTATATAGGCCGTTCTGGATGCAGACAGCCGCACTTTATAATGCGTACCGACCTTACCAATAATTTTCAGCACAATATTGCTGTCTATATAACCCAGTTTTGCCCCGCCCAGCCTGTCATCTCCCAGTCCATATTCCAGGTGTGCAAGCCTTCCTTTTGTAAGCGCCATATCCTGGGTGTAAGCCGACATCACAGAAAACAGGTTCTTTGTTTCTTTTGTAATTGTTTTCCCCGATGTATCGGTAACGCTTACAGGAAATTTCTTTACAAAAAAACTGTCTTCGGGTCTTACGATATACGTTCCCTGGTAAATGCCTGCAATGCCTTTTGTACCAGTCACGGGCATTTCATGTAACACCGTGCCGTTGATCGTTTTTACTGTACAGTTTGGGAATGCCTTTACTTTGAATTGTATCGGGTCGCCCGGTTGTAAAACCAGGTCACCCTCTGGAAAAGTTTGCACCACATCTATATCCAGTGTTTTTGTGGCCCCTGCCGGCTTGGGTGGAGTATAGGAATAGTTAATTGTTTTTGAAACAGCTTTAGCTGCCCCATTTGCTTTAATTATAAAACTGCTGTCACCGGGTTTTAAATTCAATTCAAAAGCAAATGCCCCGGTTGAATAAACTTTCGCTGGTTTGTCATTTATGCTGACAGTACAATTTTTACAAGTAGACCCAATAATAAACTGGCGTGAAGCAGAAACAGGGTTGCTTGCTTTAAAAGGGTTTATCAATTTTACAAAAGGTGTTGCTTCCTCCTGGGCTAATAGTGCCGAATGTATAAAAACGGTTAGTATTAAAAGATAATATTTCATTCCTGCTATTTAATAAAAATACCCTCCGGAGGGTATGGCAATTTATAAAACAATTACATTTGTGCCGGTAATTTTAACCTTTACCTTGTATGTCCAATTTTCGCTCTATCCTTATTACAACACTATTACTCTTACTGCATTACTATTCCCCAGCGCAAGCGGCCTGGCTATATACCCCTGTAAAAGACGATGACGGTAAATTAAAAACCCTGCAGGCAGAGATACGAAAACAATATGAGAAAGACAGTGTCAGTATAACAGGTGAAAATAAAAAGTACATCCTGGAAATTTACAGAGACCGGTTGAAAGGGCTGAATGAACTGTTTGAAACAAAAGAACCTTTATACTCACCGGAAGCTGCCGCTTACCTTGCTGGTATCACCAATGAGATCATCAATAAAAACCCGGAACTTAAAACCCTGGCTCCCCGTGTATTCTTCAGCAGGGCCTGGTGGCCGAATGCATATAGCACTGGCGAAGGAACGATCGTTTTTAACATTGATCTTTTTACAAGGCTTCAAAATGAAAGCCAGGTGGCTTTTGTGCTGTGCCATGAACTGGCCCATTTATACCTTAACCATAGCAATAAAAAGATCACCAGGTACATCAACACAATTTATTCTGAAGAGTACCAGCAAAAACTAAAGGAAATTAAGAAAAAGCAGTATGACAAAAAAGAGGAGCTCGACAAGCTGGAAATGGGCTTTGCATTTAAGAGCTTAAGGCATAGCCGCGAATTTGAAACCGAAGCCGATTCTATTGGCCTTCGTTTTATGAAAAATACAAACTACAATTGTAAAGAATCACTTACCTGTCTTGGTATACTGGATGAAATTGATGAAGAAAAAATGGATTACAGCAAACAGTTGCCAAAATTGTTTTCTTTTTCCGGCTACCCTTTTAAAACAAGGTGGATTGAGAAAGAAGCGGCATTTTTTGGTGTGACTGCAGCCGTAAAGGACAAACTGGAAGATTCGTTAAAAACGCATCCCGACTGTAAAGAGAGAATAAAATCGCTTGAGTCAATATTGCAAAGGGATTCAGCAGCAAAAGGGTTGCCCTTTGTTCAATCACCGGAACAGTTTACTCAACTGCAACAATTGTTTGCTTTTGAAGGGATCAACTTCTGTTTCCAGTCCAAAAAAGTTTCCAGAACGCTTTTTAATGCTATCAAATTGCTGGAACAAAACCCTCAAAATGTTTACCTGGTAACAACCATTGGCAATTGCTTTAACCAGTTTTTTGAAAAACAAAAAAACCATCGCCTTAATAATATTACCGACAATCCTTCTCCATTTCGTGAAAAAAATTACAATACCCTGTTGGAATTTGTCAGCAGGCTTTCGCTTAAAGACATCAGCCATATTGGCTATCATTTCATGAACCAGTACAGCACGGCTTTTTCAACAGATGCTGCATTCAGCAAAGCTTTTCAACAAATTGAAAAAAACTATACAGAAACCAAATCAAGTAATTAATAAAACCAACTAACCACACAATTATGAGAAAGCAACTTACACTGATGGCTGTTTTTATGGCTTGCTTGTTTATACAGGCTGAGGCACAAAACAAGA
This sequence comes from Bacteroidota bacterium, assembly GCA_029561305.1. GTDB lineage: Bacteria > Bacteroidota > Bacteroidia > Chitinophagales > Chitinophagaceae > Ferruginibacter. The sequence goes on from JAKQJG010000008.1 coordinate 13,836, forward strand.
TCAGTTTTGAAAACGTGCGCCAGGTTTATATCCGCAACAACGGCCAGGTAATGGACGGCGAAGAATTAAAAGGATATTTTACTTTTTATGTTACCGATAAAAAAGACAGGAAGACCAATGCCTACATGATCCAGATACTGGATAACAACCTGAATAAAGTAAAAGAAATAGAATTTGAAGACGATAAGGACATTCAGATTCTTGAAAGCAGCTATAACAACAGTGCCATCATGTTCCTGTTTTACAACCGCAAAGAAAAAACACTGGAATATCGCTGTTACGGTTTTGATGGCAAAGTAAAATCAACCTACACCAAAGACCTAACCAACCGTACCAGGATGCTGATTGAGAGCACCTATGGCGGCAAGTCGGAAGAAGGTCAGAACGAAGCCATTTTCAGTGTAAACAATGTTGGCTTCACTACCGTAATACCCGTTAAAGAAGGCAAATACTACAGCTATGAGATCAACTTCTTTTTTACCGACCGCAATAAGCAATGGACATTTGAAGCAGCTGAAGAACAGGAAGACAAATGGTGTACTGCCCTGTATCTTGGGGCTACAGATTCACTCGTGGTGTATGAAGTAATTAAACAAAAAAGACTGATGAGCAGGGAAGCACACTCCTGGCTGATTGCCTTCAATATTTTTACCGGGAAAAAACAATTTGAAGTGTCTACAGAAGCGGAAGATTATAAATTTTTCCCGATGAATATTGTAACACTAAAAGGGCAAAGTGAATTTATGCTGCTGGGCACTTATTACGATCCGGAAGGCAGGGTGGCCAAAGATGCAAGTCTTGGACTGGCCTCGTGGAGGTATAACACTGCCGGAAAAGTAGTATCAAAAAAATACAATTCCTGGGAAGGACCCATTAGTAAATTTTTGCCGGCAGATGCAAAAGGAAGGGTGGCGGATGTTGGCTATATCTATTTCCACAAAGTATTACAAACAGAAGATGGAAAGTTTTTTGCAGTTGGGGAAGGATATAAAAAAGTAGTGAGTGGATTAGGACTTGCTTCCGGAATATTAGGTGCTGGTAATTCAGGTGGCATCAGCATGATGAAGCTTAAAATAACTGACATGATCATGATGCAGTTTGATGAACAGTTCAATATCAGCAATGCAAAAGTGTATGAAAAAAACAGTAACTCTATGGAAATGCCTGCAGGTGCAAGTTATCTTACGCCACACACCATGGCATTGATTGCCAAAAGCTATAAGGCATTTGATTATGACTTTACACAAACAGATAAAAACCATACCCGTTTTTCTGTAGGCTACAGCGATTTTGTAAAAGAAGATGGTTTTAAAGGACGGACATTCAACACCATCAGTTATGCTGACGGCAAGATCACAACAGACAAAATAAATATCACTTCCAACAAGGCAACCTGGACGACCCTGATGGCGGCCAAACCTGGCTTTATCGTGATCATGGAATATTTTAAAAAAGAGAAAAAGCTTGATATAAGATTAGAGAAGCTAAACTAATTACAGGCCTGCTTTTTAGTACAAAGTCCACCCATGATCAAATGGGTGGACTTTGTATTATTACAGGAAAGTATTTTTTAGAAACAATACTTGTGTTCCGCTATCATTTTATCAGCGATCCTTCTGCCGGCATCTTTGGCATTGAAAGGCTGAGCTTTGGTAAACCTTTTTAACCCCAGCAGCATCATCCTTAATTCATCTCCTTCTGCAAAAGAATTAATAGCATCCTTTCCGGCTTTGTTCACGTTGTCAACCGCATCGTTCAGGTAACAACGCATCAGGTCAACATAGAGCCTGCTGCTTTCTTCACCACTTTTATCCGTCATCTTCATTACTCTCAGTAAAGTGCTTTCAGCAGTAAATGTTTCCATCGCCATATCTGCAATATTCATTAATATCTCCTGCTCATCACTTAGTTTCATCATCAGTTTTTGCACTGCTGCGCCTGCCACCATCAGGATGGATTTTTTCATATTCAGGATGGCTTTTCTTTCTGCTGCAAAAGCACCATCATCTTCACTGCCAAAATCAGGAATGCTCATCAATTCCTTTGAAACAGCCATCGCCGGACCCATCAAATCGAGCTTACCTTTCATGGCTCTTTTCAATATCATATCCACTGTGAGCAGGCGGTTAATTTCGTTGGTGCCTTCATATATCCGGTTGATACGGCTGTCGCGGTAAGCCCGGCTGATCATGTATTCATCACTAAAACCATTACCACCAAAAATTTGTACGCCTTCATCCACTACAAAATCCAGCACTTCACTTCCCAATACTTTCAAAATGGCACATTCCACGGCATATTCTTCTGCTGCACCCAGTAGTGCTTCATTAAATGGTTTGCCGTCTGCTTTTAGTTCATGCTCCTTATCATCTATCCATTTACTTGTTCTGTATAAGGCGCTTTCGCAGGCAAAAATTTTCACTGCACTCTGGGCCAGTTTATGTTTGATGGCACCAAAATTGGCGATGGCTGTTTTAAATTGTTCTCTTGTTTTAGCATAGTCAACCATTCCGGTCAATGCCATCTTAGCACCACCATTTGCAGCAGCACATAATTTTAAGCGGCCAATGTTTAAAATGTTAAAAGCAATGATATGCCCCTTGCCAACCTCACCCAATAAATTTTCAACAGGTACTTTGCAATCCTGGAAATACAATTGCACGGTAGAAGAACCTTTAATACCCATCTTGTGTTCCTCTGGCCCCTGTGTAAAACCTTCAAAGCCACGTTCAATAATAAAGGCAGAAAATTTATCGCCGTCAATTTTGGCAAACACGGTATATACGTCTGCAAAACCACCATTGGTTATCCAGCATTTTTGACCATTGAGTAAATAGTGTTTCCCATCAGCCGAAAGTGTTGCCGTTGTCTTAGCGCCCAATGCATCACTGCCACTGTTTGGTTCTGTTAGTCCATAAGCTCCTTTCCATTCACCCGTTGCCAGTTTGGGGATATATTTTTTCTTTTGTTCTTCTGTACCAAAATACAAGATCGGTAAAGTGCCAATACCTGTATGTGCAGCCACTGCCACACTAAAAGAATAACCGGCACCCAATCCTTCATTTACCAATGTAGCAGTGATAAAATCTTTTCCCAGTCCGCCAAACTCTTCAGGAATAGCGGCGCCCAATAAACCTTGTTCGCCGGCCTTTTCTACCAATGAAGGCATTAGCCCCGGCTCCAGTTTATCAATCCTGTCAACAATGGGATTTACTTCAGTAGCCAAAAACTGCAGGCACATTTCTTTTACCATTACCTGTTCTTCGGTAAAATCTTCCGGTGTAAAAGTTTCAAATGCGTTGCTTTCTTTAATCAGCCACTCACCGCCTTTAAGGGTTGTTGTTGTAGTTTGAGTACTCATATATTAAAGTTTTTGTTTTTTATAAAAATGCTCCTGGTGTCTTGTTGCTTGATATTCTGTTACTGGTTTCTTGTTTCTGGCTATTCAGTTTCTGGTTTCTCGTTTCTTGTTATTCTGTTTCTCGTTGCTCAAATATTTAAGCTGTTTCCCAATCCGTAAACAGTATAGATAATAAAAGAGCCCAACGAGAAACAAGAAACTAGTAACGGTTTTCCTATTTCTAAACAGTTTACATATTAAAAGAGCCCAACGAGAAACGCCCAACAAGTAACCAGCAACGAGTAACATCTTTTAAAAGAGCCTAACGAGAAACAAGAAACTTACTTAAGATTATCATACACCATCTGCAGCACTTCCTTCGCAATTTCAACCTGCCCGTTAGTAACGCCTGCCAGTGCTTCATTCAGTGTTTGATTGGCCAGTTCCATGGTTTGTTCCTGCAACTGCTCTGCTTCCTTTGTTAAAAAAATAAGATTACTTCTGCGGTCGTCTTTGCTCGGCACTCTTTTCACCAGCTTCAGTTTTTCGAGATTATCCACTAACCTTGTAATACTTGGTTTATCCCTGAAAGTGGCATCACATAATTGTTGCTGGCTTAATCCATCTTCCTTCCATAAATGATACAACACACTCCATTGTTCAATCGTTATATCAAGCCCTGCCTGTTTAAAATTCTTCTGCAACCGTCTTGCAATGGCCGTGCTTGCTTTTCCCGTAATGAAGCTGTACAGCTCCCCTTTCTTAAATTGGTTGTTTGGCATATAGTTGTTTATGCAACTAAACAAAATTAATCATTCAATTCGATTTTCAAAATTTATTTTTGCGGCACCGGCTTAGTGTTTTGGCAAGGCATCGTGGAGTTTATCCAGAGCGAAGCCGAAGATCACTCACTTTTGCCGCATACCATTATGCAGCTATTCATCCTTGGAATTTCTCTTGTACTTTTTGTTGTGTATGCTGCATTGATACTTTACTATGCCATCAGCTGGACCAGTATTCCCGCTTTCAAACCTGTTATGGGTAAAGGAGACAAACAGCTTACTCTCACTATTATCATTCCGGCCCGAAACGAAGAACAAAAAATTGGAGCCTGTTTAAACTCAGTTTGCAGTCAACAATACCCTGCACACTTGTATGAAGTGCTGGTGGTAGACGATCATTCCACAGACAACACGGCAAACATTGTAAAAAAATATGCTGGAAAAAATGTTCAGTTAATTTCATTAAAAGACGAACTGAGCGGTGGTACACTAAATGCTTATAAGAAAAAAGCTATCGAAGTGGCAGTTGCACGTGCCAATGGCGAATTGATCATAGCAACCGATGCCGATTGCATTGTAAATGAAAACTGGCTGAATACCATTGCGGCATTTCATCACAAACATAACGCAGCATTTATAGCCATGCCGGTTACTTATGACAGCAGCAGCACCTTTATAGAAATATTCCAGTCACTTGATTTTATGACGCTGCAGGGAATCACCGGCGCTTCCGTTCACAAAAAGATACATAGTATGTGCAACGGAGCCAACCTTGCCTATACAAAAAAAGCATTTGAGGATGTAAACGGTTTTAAAGACATTGATAATATTGCCAGCGGAGATGATATGCTGCTGATGCATAAAATATACAACCAGCAACCCGAAAAGGTTTTCTTTCTTAAATCAAAAGAAGTGATCGTACAAACGGCACCGATGAAAACCATTAAAGACTTTTTTAATCAACGGATACGCTGGGCAAGCAAGGCAGATAAATTTGAAGACAAACGCATCTTTGCAGTATTGCTGATGGTGTATTTATTTAATGTACTGTTACTGGTACTGCCGGTTGTCAGCCTTTTTAAAAATTACTCATTTGATTTTGTAAAAGGCAATGGCAACCGGTTTCACCTGTCGCTGTTTCAATTTTGGTTACTGCTGCTGACTGGAAAAACCATTATTGAACTGATCTTTCTTTATCCTGTCGCCCGCTTTTTTAAAAAATCAACATTGCTTTGGTTGTTTCCGGTTGCACAGCCATTTCACATTGTATATACTGTTATTGCTGGCTGGCTTGGTAAGTTTGGCAGCTACGAGTGGAAAGAGAGAAAAGTAAAATGACCAATTATTATTTCTTTAACAGCAGTGGTTGCAGCATTTATAATTATAATTCAATCTTCACATAAACCAATAACTTAACTGTATGAAAAAAACATGTACGCTTTTTACCCTTGTTATTGCCCTTTCATTTTCTGCAACAGCACAAATTAAAAAAGGTGCTTCTTTACTTGGTATTGATCTGGGCTTTAATGGCTCCAATTTTAAACAGGAGTTTACCGGCAATGAAATAAAAAGTTCAAGTACCGGTTTTAATGTTGCTCTATTGTATGGTAAAGCAATAAAAGACAATTTGTTTGCCGGCGGCAGTGTATCGTTTTCGTCAAGTTCATTAAAGCAGGGTAACCCACAAATAACACAAACAATAAAAACCTATGGTGCTTCTGTATGGACAAGAAAATATTTTCCGGTGTATGGACCTTTATATGCCTTTGTAAATGGAAGCCTGTATGCAACAATTGGCAACAATGAAAGCCCTAACAATAATCCACCCAAAACAAACAGTTTTGGATTGGGCATCGGTGTATATCCTGGAATCAGCATGCAGTTAAAAAAGCATTTTTTCCTGGATGCTTCACTTAATAATCTTGCCAATATTTATTACAACCGAACCAGTGGCAACAGTACAGATGGGTTAGGAAATACCGTAAAACAAACCAGCAGCAGCTATGGGTTCAGTACCTCGCTGGGCAATAACAGCAATCCATTGCAGTTGGGTATCAGGTGGATCATCCCGGGAAAAGGATAAAATCATACAAGATATTACAGGGGCAGCAGTTAAATCACTGTTGCCTCTTTTTGTGTGGAAGCCAACGGCATTTCAAAATCTCTAATGCGCCTGTTCATTATCCAAAACCAAAGCGGCGGTAGCAGCGAAAGCAGCATACTGCCAGGGTACCCTGTGGGTAACTGCGGCGCTTCTTCGTGGTGTTTCAGCAACTGGTATTTGCGGCTGGCCAGATAATGATGATCGCTGTGGCGGCTTAATTCAAATAGCATCAATCTGCCCAGTATGTGATTGCTGTTCCAGCTATGGTGCGGCATAGCCCGTTCATATTTCCCCTCTCCAGTGGCTTTACGCTGCAGCCCATAGTGTTCAATATAATTGACTGTTTCAAGCAGCAGTATACCTATCAAAGCAGCCATTAAAAAATATACCGTGACGGATAGCCCAAAAAAGTACCAGATAACGGAGATGAAAATTATCTGTATCACATGTGCCTGCAGCATTTCATTTTTCCAGATAGGCAAATGCTTTTTCCTGATTTCTTCATTGGCGATATGCCAGGCAGAGAGATAAGAAAAAAGGATGGTGCGGAAATAAAAAATGTACACCGCCTCGTTTTTCCTGGCGCTGCTGGGATCCTGTGGGGTGGCCACATTTTTATGATGGCCTTTGTTGTGCTCAATAAAAAAGTGCATGTACAGCGATGACATCAGCGAAGCTTTTGCCAGCCATTGTTCAAACCTGTTTACCCGGTGACCCAGTTCATGGCCTACATTTATACCAAAGGTACCGCAGAGTAAGCCCATGCTGCATATCCTGCCTGCAATACCCGCTGCTGATAATCCGGGTTGTGAAAAACCACTTAGGAAAATATACAAGGCCACAAATTGAACCGCTACAAAACAGTATAGTAAATAATCATACAGCCGGTCCTGCCTGGCCAGTTCTTCTTCGGCAGCAGTCATATTTTTTTCATCAGGCCGTATAAATAATTCAGCTATGGGAATCAGTGCCCATGCATAGATCATGGGCAACCAGGTATAGATGCCGTCTTTTGTAAAAGCGATATAAGCCAGTATATAAAAGGTGATGGGTGAGAGGTATTTGTAAGCCCGGATGTTCATACAGGAAATTAATTTTAAAGTTACTGCAAATGAAACAGCCACGGAAATTCCGTGACTGCTAAGATCCTGTTCAAATTATTTGTCTTTCTTAATCGCTATTTTATACAATACAAAAGCCATAAAAGCAAAGAACAATACACCGAAAACCTGGTATCCACCATGCCCCAAAATTTTACTAAAGTCCTCTTCCATATTTAATTTAGCCAGCACTTTTGCAGGCCCGTCAAAACCAGCCATGATAGCGAATATTACTCCCGCCACCGCACCGCCAGCTACTAAGCCGGTTGCAAATAAATTTCCTTTACCCAGTTCTTCTTCTTCAGCGCTTAAATGAATGTTCTTCTTTTTCTGGTACTTGTCGGCCAGGCCTCTTACCGCACCTCCAATGAAAATAGGCAGCGTTGTACTTAAAGGAAGATAGGCCCCTACAGCAAAACTTAATGCTTTAATGCCACAGAGTTCCATTACAATGGCTACAAAAACCCCGGCGAGTACAAACTGCCAGTCAAGGTTAAACGATAAGATACCCTTTGCCAATGTTGCCATCAGTGTACCCTGCGGTGCAGGAAAGTATTCACTGCCGATGGCATGGCCGGTAACACCTTTTGCAATCATCGCGGAAGTTGGCGTATCCAAAAACTTAACCGTTAACCCAATGACAATAGAGGACACAATGGCGCCAACAAACAAAGCTATCTGCTGGTTTCGTGGTGTGGCGCCAACAATATAGCCACTCTTTAGATCCTGCGAAGTGGCGCCGGCATTTGCCGCAGCAATACAGATCATTCCGCCAACTACCAGTGCCATGGGTTCATATACTTTGCCGCTCCACCCCACTGCAATAAATATTAAGCAGGTACCCATCAACGTTGCAATCGTCATACCACTGATTGGGTTATTGGAAGACCCAATTAAACCAACGATCCTTGAAGACACAGTGACAAAAAAAGCACCGAATATTACTACCAGTAAACCGATCAGTAGTTTTTGTCCAATGCCATTACCTGGAAGTTGCGGCAGCAATGCCATTAGCAGGATAAGGCCAAGACTTCCAAATAACACCACTTTCAGGCTCAGGTCTTTCTCAGTACGCAAAACTTCCTTTTTTTCGCCATCAGTATTCTTGCCAATACTGCCCATACTTCCTTTAAAGGATGAAATAATGGTGGGAATGGTTTTTATCAAGGTAATAAAACCGCCGGCAGCCACAGCACCGGCGCCTATCTGCCTTACATAGGCATAATACACTGCTGCAGAAAAGTCCGTGAAAGTATGTGCTGCAGGATCCCAGCCACCTTTACCTCCGGCAGTTATCATATCTTTTAAATAACCCAATTTTACTAATTGCGCCGCAATGATATCAGGTGGCACCAATTTGGTCAGCAGCGGAATCATCACCATCCAGGCAAACACACCACCAGCAACGAGCACCCCGGCAATTTTTGGCCCGATGATATATCCTACACCCAAATATTCGGGTGTGATCTCTCCGCTTACTTTTGCACTCTGCATATAATCACTTGTCTTTTTTGTGATATAAGCAGGCACTTCCGCAATCACATGAAATACTTTTTGCAGAATAGCATACGAAAAAGCAAAACCCAATCCATAAAAAGCGGTCTTTGCAAAATCACCACCCCGCTCCCCGGCTTTTAATACATCACCACAGGCTGTACCTTCTGGATAAGGTAATGTTTCATGCTCATCCACTATCAAAGACTTACGGAGTGGTATCATCATTAAAGTTCCAAGGATACCGCCAAATATGGCCAGTATCAGTATCGTGCCGTAGTTAAAAAACTGTTCTCCGCCGCCATCACTCAAAAACAAAAAACCCGGCAAGGTAAACACCACGCCTGCTGCAATACTTTCACCGGCACTGCCCGTAGTTTGAATGATATTATTTTCAAGAATCGTTGTTTTTAAAAACTTTCTGCCAAGGGTTATAGAAATTACGGCAATGGGAATAGATGCAGAAACGGTAAGCCCCGCTTTTAAAGCCAGGTATACTGTGGCAGCTCCGAAGATCACCCCAAAAAGGCTGCCCATTAAAATTGACTTGAGGGTGAGTTCAGCCATATTGGTATGCGGCGATACAAAAGGCTGAAAGGTTTTTTTCTCAGGCATAAGCGTGTGGTTAGTTTTGAAAAAGTAAGATAAATAAAAAAGGCGATACACGATGTACCGCCTTTTACTTAAACATATTTTGATCAATTATCTTACTCCATGCATCATCTTTTTCAGCATTGGCGTGAGTGCAAATAATAATAGGGAAGCTACACCGCAAAGTACCACGAAAACCATAAAGAATTCAAAAAGGTCGTGGATAACAAATCCTGCAAAAGTGGGATACTCCAGTTTCAATAAATTCTTGTCTTTAATGATGGCTACCTGCTCTTTTGATAAAACAGAATCTTTCACCGCATATATTTTTTCAAAATCGAGATTATTCGCCTGTGCAGCCTGGGGATTGATGTCTGCTAAACCCACCTTGGCCAGATAAAACAACTGCTTGCCTTTTATTTTGCTTTGGTCTTTCAGCAACTCTGCCGCATCTATATTTTCTCTTTTCAGAAGCCGGCTTTTCTCCGCATCTAAAGGGAGCAGGGTACTGGCATTGCTTTTTACGGTAATTACTTTGTTTACTTTAATAGCTTTAAACTGCTCTGGTTTTAATGTTGAATCTGACTTGGCAAAGATCTTGTCAAAATCAAGCCCGTTTTCTTTAGCCGCCTTTTTATCCAAACTTCCAATTCTTAATTTGGCAAGCATAAACAGGTCGGCAGCAGACGGATCTGTTTTTTTATCCAAAATGCTTTTGAGGTCAATATTTTCTATCTGAGCTCTTGTATATTCTTCACCTGTAGGTGGCAGTATAGCACCTAATGTTCCCGCCAGCGCATAACCCGATGCATTTGATAAAAAGAATACCCCGTACAAAAGGGAAGAAAACCTTTTTGGAGATAATTTGCCTACCAGGGAAAGCCCGATAGGTGATAAACACAATTCACCCAAAGTCTGGATCAGGTATAATAAGACTAACCATTTAACTGCCAGCAAACCAGTGTTGCCCAAATCTTTTACATTATGTGCGATGATAAAATAGCTAAGTGCAATCAGTGCTAAGCCAATGGCCTGCTTTACCGGCGATATAGGCTCTTTACCTTTTGCCCTGAGTTTATCCCATAAAATACTAAAAGGAACTGCCAATGCCACTACAAAAATTCCATTAAATATCTGTACCATGCTGGGCGGCATATTCCATCCAAAAAAGTGGCGGTCCGTTTGGTTATCGGCAATAAAAGTAAGAGAAGAGCCTGCCTGTTCAAAAGCAGCCCAAAAGAAAATGATAAAAAAGGAAACAATGTAGATCACCAGTATCCTGTCTCTTTCAATTTTTGTCAAAGAGGTATCTGAAATGATCAGTCCGGCAAGCGTGATACCTGCAGAATAAATGATCGAGTAAATTACATTCTGTCCAAATACGTAAAAGAATAATAAACCCAGTCCAATAAAAGCCACTACCGCCACGGCCAGGGCTGTATTGGAAAACTTAGCAGACTGTGCTTCACCTTCTGCATAATCTTCAGCTGTGTTGTTTTTGGGCAAACCACCAATGGGCCTGCCTTCCGGCGTTCTTACATATTTATCTTTCAAAAAATAAAAAGTGGTAACACCCAATAACATGGCTCCGGAAGCAGCCAGGTAACCCCATTTAAAAGCATAAATATCCCTTACACCATCAGCATCAACCACATCTCCAATGATTGGACAGATCAACTGACCTAAGAAAGCGCCCACGTTTATTCCCATATAAAAAATGGTGAAAGCCGTATCGAGTTTGCTTCTTTCAGAAGGTGGATACAAACTGCTCACCATACTGCTGATATTGGGCTTAAAAAATCCGTTACCAAGAATAATAACACCCAACGCTACATACAACAGTGTTCTGGCCAGCTCAAGGTTGGATGAAAATATGGAAGCACTGAAAAAAAGCAATAATTGCCCGGCAGCCATCAATAAACCACCCAGCAGGATACAATTCCTGTTTCCTAAAAACCTGTCTGATATAAAACCACCCAACATGGGTGTTAAATAACAAAGTCCAAGGAATCCACCGTAGATAATGGAGGATTGCTCCTTGCTCAACATCAAAGCATTTACAATAAAAAGCGTAAGGATGGTACGCATGCCATAAAAGTTAAACCGCTCCCACATCTCCGTTCCAAATAATACCCACAATCCTTTAGGGTGGCCCTGTTTTACCGTTTGCTGTTCAATCATACAATGGTTTTTTGATAGTTGAGGTTGATAATAATTTAATTGCTCAAAGTAGGGAATTTCTCTTTATCAAAAACAACTGAAGACATTTTTGTAAACGCAATGTTTTCTTTTACCCACACCGTTTATAAATTTAATATGGCTGGCAGCGGGCAAAATTTTAAATTCGCGGCAAATCCAGGTCTACTAACTGATTAACCAAACTTTAGCTATGAATATTTTAATTGCAGGCAGCGGTGGCAGGGAACATGCATTGGCGTGGAAATTAAAACAAAGCCACCTCTGTGAGCAACTCTATATTGCCCCGGGAAATGCAGGTACCGGCACCGTGGGCACCAATGTACCCATCAGCGTTACCGACTTTGCGGCGCTGGCTGCATTTTGTATAAAAAACCAGGTGGAGATGCTGGTGGTTGGCCCGGAAGAGCCGTTGGTAAAAGGCATCTACGATCATTTTACTACCAATCCTTCCCTCTCTCATATAATGGTGATCGGTCCTTCTAAACAAGCGGCTAAACTGGAGGGCAGTAAGGCTTTTGCAAAAGAATTCATGCAACGCCACGATATCCCTACTGCAGGTTACAGGGAGTTTGACGAAACCAATTACCCGGAAGGAACAGAGTACATAAAAACACACCCCCTGCCTGTGGTATTGAAGGCGGATGGATTGGCGGCTGGCAAAGGCGTAATTATCTGCACCAATCATATTGAAGCGCTGGCAGAATTTGAACTGATGGTGCAGCAGGCAAAATTTGGCGATGCAGGAAAAAAAGTAGTGATAGAAGAGTTTTTAACTGGTATTGAGCTGAGTGTATTTGCCCTTACTGATGGCAAAAATTACGTGTTGCTACCCGAGGCAAAAGACTACAAAAGGGTGGGGAAAGGTGATACCGGCGCCAATACAGGTGGTATGGGTGCAGTAAGCCCGGTACCATTTGCAGATGAAATTTTCATGGAAAAAGTCATCACCCGGATTGTGGAACCGTCTATTAAGGGTTTACAAAAAGAAAATCTTGACTATAAAGGAGTGGTGTTTTTTGGCCTGATAAAAGTAAAGGATGAACCTTTTGTAATTGAGTACAACTGCCGGTTTGGTGATCCGGAAACAGAAGTGGTGATACCCAGGGTAGAGAATGACCTGGTGGAATTATTTACCGCTGTAGCTCAGCAGCGTCTTAATGAAATAACAATAAAAGTGAACCCGCAGGCTGCTGTTACAGTGGTAGCGGTTAGTAGCGGCTATCCCGGCAATTACCAGGCAGGCAAGAGCATTTCCGGCCTGGAAGATGCAGCCATAGAGGGTTCCATGATATTTCATGCCGGCACCACACAGGAAGGTACAGAGGTGATCAGCAAAGGAGGGCGGGTACTCACGGTTACATCTTATGGTGATAATATTACCGATGCGGTGGGCCAAAGCATGTATGTGATGGAAAACCTTTTCTTTGACGGCATCTATTACCGGGATGATATTGGTTACGAATTTGCAACCTTACCGCCTTCCGCTTAGTTACTAACTATCAGCAGTACCCCAAAACAAAACAGTATAAATTTCAGTAGTCAAAAAATGCAATGCAGCCTTTGTCAGCAAAGGATTTTACACCCCGCTGGGTTTTGCACAATTATTTGTCAAAATGTTGAAAAATAAAGTGGGCTACGTTGTTATTTCAGATTATTTCCTTCAACTTTGCCCACATTGTTCACAATACTTTTTTTTCTCTACTATACAACATGGGTCTTTTTAATTTTTTTACGCAGGAAATTGCGATGGATCTGGGCACAGCCAACACCCTGATCATATTTAATGATGAGGTGGTGGTGAATGAACCATCCATTGTGGCGCTCGACAGGAACAATCCCAAGAATATTTTAGCCGTGGGTAAAAAGGCATTGATGATGCATGAAAAGACCCACGAAAGCATACGCACGGTACGCCCATTAAAGGATGGCGTGATTGCCGATTTTAATGCCGCCGAATTAATGATAAGGGAAATGATCAAAATGATCTATCCCAAAAAACCTTTGTTCGCCCCTAGCTGGCGGATGATGATCTGCATTCCCAGCAGCATTACAGAAGTTGAAAAGCGTGCCGTAAGAGACAGCGCAGAACAAGCCGGGGCAAAAGAAGTTTACCTCATTCATGAACCTATGGCCGCTGCCCTTGGTATTGGAATTGATGTGGAAGAACCGGTTGGTAATATGATCATTGATATTGGCGGTGGCACCACGGGTATCACCGTGATTGCTTTGGCAGGTATCGTTTGCGACCAGAGTATCCGTATTGCAGGCGATGAATTTACCGCAGATATCATGGAAGCCCTTCGCCGTTACCATAGCCTGCTGATAGGCGAGCGCACTGCCGAGCAAATTAAAATACAGGTGGGTGCTGCCATGAAGGACCTCGAAAATCCACCTGATGATATACCGGTTAATGGCCGTGACCTTGTAACAGGTATTCCCAAACAGGTATTTGTTAGTTTCCAGGAAGTGGCTGAAGCACTCGATAAAAGTATTTTTAAAATAGAAGAAGCGATCTTAAAAGCATTGGAAACCACACCTCCCGAACTTGCTGGTGATATTTACCGCCGTGGTTTATATTTAACTGGTGGCGGATCTTTGCTTCGTGGTTTAGATAAAAGGATCTCTGCCAAAATAAAACTGCCTGTACATGTTGCCGATGATCCGCTGAAAAGTGTGGTACGTGGCACCGGCATTGCTTTGAAAAATTATGACCGGTATCCGTTTGTGATGCGTTAGTATTTTATATTCTAAAAAATTAAGGTTCTAAATTCTAAAGTATAGTCGTTTTAGGATTTAGAATTTTTTCATTCAATAATTCCCCAAAAGGTGCGTAATGTCTTCCTGTTCATCCGGCGCTTTTCTAATTTCCTGTTATTCTTCGTACTGCAGGTGGTGAGCATTTATCTCATTTATCAATACAACACCTACCATAACGCTATAGGCTCAGTTGCTATGAATGAAGTTACCGGCAGGGTAAATGAACAATACAACAGGGTTGATAATTACATCGGCCTGAAAAAGGAAAATGATAAACTGAGGGCACAAAATGAAAGACTGCTGAATGCAATGAGGTCTTCATTTGAAAACCCGGATACCGCTACTGCCCTTGTTGCTGATACGATTCCTTATGATACTTTGGGCAATAAGCGAAAATGGCTGTATCAAAGCGCCAAAGTGGTTTCCAATTCTGTTACCTCACCAGCTAATTTTATCGTGATCAACCGTGGCAGCAATCAATGGGTTGAAAAAGGCGAAGGTGTGGTGGACACCAATGATGGCGTGATAGGCATTGTAACAGATGTAAGCAGCAATTTTGCGGTGGTAATGAGTATGCTGCATAAAGACAGCAAGATAACCGCCATCTTAAAAAATGATCCGGCATCCGGCGGCCTGGTAATATGGGATGGAAAAGAGCCGAATTACCTTTCTCTGATCAATGTAAGAAAAAGTGCCAAGGCAAAAAAAGGAGATACCGTGCTGGCCAGTCCTATTACCGCCACATTTCCTACCGGCATGATGATCGGAACCATTGATGAAATTAAGCCTGATGTGAGTACCAACACTTTTCTCATCAAGGTAAAGTCAACAGCAAATTTTTATAATCTTCAGTATGCTTTTGCCATTAAAAATTACCAACGGGCGGAAGTTGATTCATTACTTGAAAAAGCAAAAACCAGTATCAACAAGCAACCATAATGACCGTACTAGTTAAAAACATACTGCGTTTTATTATATTAATATTGATCCAGGCATTTGTGCTGGATAAAATACACCTGCACCAGATGGTGACACCTTATATTTATTTTCTATTTATTATCTGGATGCCTTTCAGTATCGGAAGGGGCTGGCAAATGATACTGGCTTTTATACTAGGCTATACGCTCGATAGTTTCCGCCACCACCCGGGCTTTCATGCTGCAGCCAGTGTATTGATCGCTTACTTCCGGCCATTCCTCATCAACCTGTTGATACCACAGGAAGGGGCTGACACCAACTATGAAGAACCTTCAGCCCGGAGCATGGGCGGTCTCTTGCCCTATATGACCTATGCCGGCCTGCTTACCCTGCTCCATCATAGCTGGCTGTTCTTTTTAGAAGCCCTTGAATTCGGCAACTTTTGGTACTTTATCATTAAAACATTGCTGTCAACAGTTATTACCCTGTGTTTGATATTTATTGCTGAGTTAATGTTTTCAAGAAAACAAAAATTCAAGACAAACACTGCCTAATTTTACGAAGGAAAGTACATGTGTGTCAAAAAATATTTCAATTAATAAAAAATTAGTTTCCCGTTAACCTACGGGAACGGGGTCTATGTCTGTTTTCAACCAAAGCCGAAAAAATGTGATCATGCTTGCCTTTGCAGGTGTGTTTATCATTATTTTGCTGCAACTTACCAACCTGCAATTGTTTTCATCTGGCTATAAAGTATCCGCAGACAACCAGGGCTTGTTCAGGAAAGTAGTATATCCTGACAGGGGTATTGTATTTGACCGGAACAGGAAAGCCATTTTACAAAACACCACCATCTACGACCTGATGGTACAGCCCAATAAACTGAAAGGTGTGGATACCCTTGAACTTTGTAAAATCCTTGGCATCACTACAGAACAATTCAAGAAAAAAGTTTTGGAATGCATTATTAAAAATACCAGGAGCAGGCCTTCGGTATTTGATGGTTTGCTAACCGAGCAAAAAATGGCGCTGCTTAACCAGTTCATGTTCAAATTTCAACCCGGCTTTTATTTACAGGAGCGCCCGGTAAGAAGTTATCCTTATGATGCTGGTGGGAACATTCTTGGCTATTTATCGGAAGTGGACACCAATTTTTTAAAAAAACATAGGGAAGAAGGGTATCAAATGGGAGACTATGCCGGCAAAACCGGTATGGAGCGTACTTATGAAAGAGTATTGATGGGACAGCGGGGTATCCAGTATTGGAAAAGGGATAAACTGGGAAGACTCATTGAAAGACTTGATAATGGCAAGTACGATACCACTGCAGTGGCTGGTCAGAATATGTACACCTCCATTGATATCGACCTGCAGGCGCTGGGTGAAAAACTGATGGAAAATAAACTCGGTTCTATCGTGGCCATCGATCCAAAAACTGGCGGCATACTTTGCATGGTAAGCAGCCCTACTTTTAAACCGAAGCTCTTAACCGGGGCCGACAGGAAAAAACATATCACCAATTTATTACTGGATCCATCGCTCCCCTTATTGAACAGGTCTGTAAGCGCAACGTATTCTCCCGGCTCCACTTTTAAAACACTGCAGGCACTAATAGGATTGCATGAAGGTGTAATTACTACTGAAACGCAGTTTAGTTGCGGTGGCGCTTTTTATGGATGCGGTAAGCCGATGCGTTGCCTGGATATTGGCACTTTTGACCTTCGGCATGCCATCACCCTATCAGACAATACTTATTTTGCACAGGTAATGCAAAGGGTGATCAATAACCCTAAATACCCTAATGTTGACAGCAGCCTGTCAGCATGGGACAATTATATGTATGCTTTTGGCCTTGGCAGAAGACTGGGTGTGGATGTGCCGTCGGAGAAAAAAGGAAATATACCTACACCTGCCACTTATAATAAAATTTTTGGTGCAGGTCATTGGAATTTTTGCAGCTTCCGGTCTGTAAGTATTGGCCAGGGCGAAGTGGATGTAACGCCTATTCAAGTGGCCAACGAAATGGCCTATATCGCCAACAAAGGCTATTTTATCACACCACATATTGTTGACTCCATTGAAGGCGGTGACAAATTTGGGATGCTGACCGCATTTAAAGAAAAGCACCGGGCAATAGATATTCCCGATAGTATTTTTGAAGCCGTGCATGATGGTATGGAAGGTGTGGTAAGCCGTGGTACCGGCCAGGGTTCTAAAGTAAAAGATATTGCCATATGCGGCAAAACAGGTACGGTTGAAAACTACTTTCGTGGGGTGAAACAACCCAACCACGGTTTCTTCTGCGGCTTTGCACCCAGGGACAATCCAAAAATTGCTATAATGTGCGTGGTGGAGAACAGTGGCAGGTTTGGAGGAACCTATGCGGCACCGATAGTAGGATTTATGATTGAAAAATACCTCAAGGATTCTATAACGGATAAGGCAAGGAAAGAAAGGCTGGAATACTATTCCAATTTGAATCTTATACCACCCCGTATCTATGCCCAGATCCGTACGCAGGACAGTATGCGCCATTCAAAAGACTCAGCATACCTTGTGGCAAAGGGTTATATTAAATTAATAAAAGACACACTTGAGATTGATGAAGAGGATGAACAGGATGCATTGGACAAATTAAAAAAAGATAAAGAGACAACTAAAAAAACACCCGGTAAAGACAGTACTGAGAGGAAGATGATCATTAAACCGGATGCCATATTACCAAACGAAAAAAAGAGGCAGGAAGCCAGGGATACTGCAGGCAGAGAGCAATAAGCAATGGGCAAGTAGCAGGAATATTCACCATTGACTATTCCCTATTCACCATTCACCATTCACCATTTACTAAAACAACAACTTGTACCAAAAAAAACCTGAACTGGCAAAAGGCGTGGATGCATTGATGATATGGTTGTATGTCATACTGGTGCTCTTTGGCCTGCTTTGTATTTTTTCTGTTGAATATAAAAATGGTGACCCCGTACTGCAAACATTTTTAGGGTTTAAAAGAGAGTATAGCAAGCAGTTTTATTTTTTTATCGCCAGCCTTGTAGTAGCCACTTTTATTTTATTGACCGATAGTAAGTTTTTTACGGCCACATCCAATCTTATGTATGCAGCAGGTATCCTTTTGATATTGGCTACGTTTGTGGTGGGTAAGGAAGTGGGTGGTTCAAAAAGCTGGATACCGCTTGGTTTTATGAATATTCAGCCGGTGGAAGTATGTAAGATTTTTACCTCGCTGGCAATAGCGAAATACCTTTCCATGCCCGACCTTGATTTTTCGAAAACAAAGTCGCAGTTAATTGCAGCAGCCATTGCTTTTTCGCCTGCCATTTTATCTGTATTACAAAAAGAACCTGGTGCTGCCATTGTATATTTTTCCTTTTCCATTGCGTTTTACCGCGAGGGCCTTCCGGCAATATACCTGGTGCTTGTTTTTTCGCTGGCTATATTGGTGATCGCCAGCATTGTAGTGCCGCCTACTGCACTGCTCATTGCGCTGTCGGCTATTGCACTCATGGTTGCCATGATCTTTCGCCGAAAAATAAAAAGAGACAAAGGCATACTGGTGGTTATTGCAGGCATATGGCTGCTGTGTGTGGGGGTTCAGTTTTTTCTGGTACCTGCTTTGTTCGAAAAAGTGTTAAAACCCCACCAGGTGGTACGCATCTTCACCACATTTGGCATTGATGATTACAAATTTAAAGCTCCCGAACGACAAGCGGAGATGCAAAAGGAATATGCCAAACTGGGTACGGTAAGAAAAGGTTCTAATGAAAAAATAGAAGGCTATAATGTAAAGCAATCCAAAATTGCGATTGGTTCGGGTGGTTTTATTGGTAAAGGCTTTTTACAGGGCACCCAAACCAGGGGCGAATTTGTACCGGCACAAAACACAGATTTTATTTTTTCGTCTGTTGGAGAAAGTTTTGGATGGGTCGGCTGTATCATATTAATGCTGCTGTATTTCGGCATGATGTTCCGCCTGGTATTTTTAGCAGAGCGGCAGCGAAGTACTTTCAGCAGGGTGTATATCTATTGTGTAGCCAGCATACTTTTCTTTCACGTGGCATTAAATGTTTGTATGACGCTTGGTATTGCGCCCTCTCCAGGTATCACTTTACCATTGCTGAGTTATGGTGGGTCGTCGTTGGTAACGTTTACCATACTGCTGTTTATTGCTATCAAGTTAGATGCAGACAGGCAAATGGTGCTTCGATAAAATGCTGGTATCCGGTTTATAAATTTTGAATGATCATATCCTGCACCGCTTTAAACTCTTCAACACTTAATTTCAGTTTTTCCCTGTTAAAATTCAAATCATCTGCACTGTTAATTGGAATTAAATGCATGTGTGCGTGCGGTACTTCAAGACCCATCACACTAATGCCGCAACGGTTGCAGTCAAATGCCTTTTCAATGGCATGGGCAATGGGCTTTGCAAACAACAGCATTGTTGAAAGATATTCATCGCTCAAATCAAAAAACCTGTCTGTTTCATTTTTCGGTACTACCAGCACATGGCCTTTTACCAATGGAAAAATATCTAAAAAAGCAAAAAAGCTGTCATCTTCCGCAATTTTATAAGAAGGGATCTGCCCTGCAATGATCTTTGAAAAAATGGTCATGAGAAATGTTTTTGTAAAAATACAAAACATGTTATCTTGAAAGCATAACAATCATGGCATGACAAAAGAAGAATTGCTGAACGAACTGGCGAATAACACGTGGGTAATGATAAAACCAAGTGGCATACACGGCATTGGTGTATTTGCCGTAAGGGACATTCCCGCTGGCTGCAGGGAAATGTTCAGCAAAGAAATGGGTGAATGGACCACGATCACAAGAACAGAAGCAGGTGAACTTCCTGCTTATGCAAAAAACATGGTGGAGAACTACTGCCTCTATGATGAAGCAAATTATTTTATACCAGCCAAAGGCTTTAAAACAATCGACATCTCCTTATTTTTAAATCATTCAGATACACCCAACATCATTTCTGTAAATGATGGCGAATATTTTGAAACAACAAGAGATATCAGGAATGGAGAAGAGCTTTTTGTTGATTATGGTGAAATAGTTGACAGCCAAGAATAAAAAACGCCGGAGGAAGTGCCCCGGCGCATTAAACTTAGCCAGCAATTTTACGCTGTAATATCTTCCACTTTAAATTTAAGTGTGCCTGCAGGCACTGTTACTACCGCCACATCTCCCACCACTTTGCCCAGGAGGCCTTTACCAATGGGCGATGTAACCGAAATTTTACCCAGCTTCAGGTCGGCTTCTTTTTCTGACACTATTTTATAGGTAACCTGTTTTTTGGTGCCCATATTAGTGACCGTTACTTTAGTCAGGATAGATACTTTGCTCGTATCAATATTGTTTTCATCGAGTATCCTTGCAGTAGCAATTACACCTTCCAGCTGTTTTATCTTTGCCTCCAGCAAACCCTGTGCTTCTTTGGCGGCATCATACTCCGCATTCTCTTTTAAGTCACCTTTTTCACGGGCTTCAGCAATCGCTTTACTGGCAGCAGGCCTTTCAATTCCCTTCAGTTGCTGCAGCTCTTCTTTCATTTTTTCGAAAGTATCCTTCGTTACATAATTTGTTACACTCATAGCAAGATCTTTTATCGTATTGAGAAAAAAAATACAACGCCCCGGGAATACCAAGGCGTTGTAACAGCACAAATATAGATAATTTTTTAAAAGCCGAGTTTTTCCAGCAAAACGGTGCTCATTTTGGTAAACGCCTCATGGCTGTAGCCGGCTATATGCGGTGTTACAATCACATTGGGCTGGCTGGTTAAAAAATCAAGTTGCGCCCTTTGTATTTGGGTCAGGCTGTGCATGTTTTCATTTTCCAGTACATCCAGTGCAGCCCCGGAAATTTGACCCAGCTCCAATGCCTTGATCAATGCGGCCGTATCTGTAACCCCACCCCTGCAGGCATTAATAAAAAAAGGCCGCCGCAAAAGTGAATTAAAAAAATGCTCTCCCGCCATATACTTTGTTTCTGCGGTAAGGGGTACATGAAAACTGATCACATCTGCATAGCGGCAAATTTGTTCCAGGCTGGCTTCATGTACATGACCTTGGGCAAAACCAAACTTGTATTTGTCAAACGCCAGTACAGTTACATCAAAGGATGCAAGCAGTTTTGCAAAAGCACTCCCGGTGTTGCCATAACCAATTATGCCAACAGTCTTTCCTGTAAGTTCGGTACCCCTGTTAGCATCTCTTATCCATTTGCCTTCTTTTACCTCGTTGAAACTACTGCTGATCTTGTTCATCATGGTAAGTAACAATCCAAGTACATGTTCAGCCACTGCATTGCGGTTCCCTTCGGGGCTGCTGGTGCATTGAATGCCTTTGCTTTGAGCATAGTCAACATCAATATGCTCCATGCCACTGCCCAGCCGGCCAATCCATTTTAAATGAACTGCCTTATCAAGAAGTGACTTGTTGATCTTTATTTTTGTTGTCAGTATCAATCCTTCTGCCAGCGAAATTTTTTCCTCCATTTCACCAGTTGTGATATCCGGGAGGTATTGCACCTGGTAGTTTTTCTGCTCCAGTCTTTCAATTAAAAAACCGGGTACCCTGTCTGTTATGATCACCAATGGCGCTGCTGTACTCATTTTATTAAATCAATTTATTAACTTGACCGTTCAAAATTAAACTGCTTTTTATGTTTATTAAAACCTGTTTTACCAGCATCATTGTTTTTCTTTCCCTGCAAAGCATGGCCCAAACATTTGACCTGGAAGAAAAAGCCACTTTCACCGAAAATGGTTTTGAGTATGGCTACATCATCAAAAACGAGCAAACAAAAAAAGCCGGTGATGAGGAATTCAGCCGTTATGAAATTACTTTCTTCATCATCAATAAAAGCAGCTGTAATAAAATTTACCGGCAAGGTACTAGCAGCAACTCTTATAATGTACCCAACCTGCTGGCAACTTTTAACTGCCGTAATGCCAATGGCAAAAGACTGACCAGCAAAAGCGGCAATGTAAGAGCAAGGGATTTTTACATTACTATAAAAAAGAAAAAAGAAGGGGACGAAAAAAAGGAAGTAACGGAAAGTGTGAAAGCTGGTTTTATTTTCCGCAACGGGGAAACCTTACGTGACAATGTAATCGTTCTTGTTCCACTAGGAGAAAAACCGCAGATACAATGTACCGTTAATCATCTGCAGGAACTGGATTAACCAGCAGCAATAACACTGATTTCAACATTGGCATTTTTAGGCAACCCGCTTACTGCAACAGTCTCTCTTGCCGGAAAATCGCCTTCAAAATACTTAGCATAGATCTCATTCACATGGCCAAACAAAGCCATATCGCTTAAAAAAATGGTTGTTTTTACAATATTGCTGAAATCCATACCAGCCTCCTGCAAAATGGATTTGAGGTTTTGCAATACCTGGTGTGTTTCTTCAATAATATCCGCATTGGCCATTTCATTGGTGCCTGGTTTCAAAGCTACCTGTCCTGATACAAAAAGCAAATTCCCTGTTCTGATAGCCTGGTTATAAGGTCCGATGGGTGCTGGTGCATTATTTGTTGTGATGATGGTCTTGCTCATTTTATTTTACTTGTGCTGCAAATATATCTTTTATCAACCACCTATTTTTGCAAAAAAACAATTTATGCTGATTGCTGTGCTGGCTACTGATGAACAATGGAAGGAATTGCCGGATGATGGCAATAAAGACTTTTTTATCCGGCTGAATACGCTGCAGGATGAGGTTATTGCTGATGCTTACCTGGTACTGGATGAAAAATTGATTTCGACGGTAACGATTGTAAACAAACCTGTGTTGCTGAATAGCGTGATAAAAACGCTGACTGAATTAAATGCTCCTAAAAATGTGCTGCGGATCAACGGGTGGAATGGTTTTATTCTACGAAAAATATGGGAGGCAGCAGGAAATGTTACGGATGAGGTAAAAGAAATTTTTGCTGCAGCTGGAAAGCAACTGATAGAAGTGGCAGATAAACCCGGGCTGGCAGCAGCGAGGAGCATTTCAATGATAATCAACGAAGCCTATTTTGCATTAGGGGAGGAAGTAAGTACCAAAGCAGCAATTGATACGGCAATGAAATTAGGAACAAACTATCCCTATGGTCCTTTTGAATGGGCTGAAAAGATCGGGTTAAAAAATATATACCAATTGCTTGCGGTTCTCCACAGAACCAGCAAAAGATATTCACCTGCACCGTTATTGCAAAAAGAAGCCACTGTATGAGCCTGATATTAAATATTGATACCACTTCTGAATCGGCATTGGTGAATATTGGAGAGAAAGGTGCTGTGCTGTTTGAAGAAAAAAATGATCTACAAAAAGACCATGCTTCTTTTTTACATCCTGCTATTGAAAGGGTTTTGAAAAAAGCTAATATTTCAATCAGGGAAGTGGATGCTGTATCTGTTTGCCATGGACCGGGATCTTATACTGGAATACGGGTGGGTGTTGCTGCTGCCAAAGGTTTGTGCTATGCTGCACGCAAACCTCTTATTACAGTAAATCAATTGGAGATTTTAGCAAAGGATGCCATTGAAAATAATACAGGTAATAACGGTTTATATTGCCCTTTGATAGATGCCAGGCGTATGGAGGTATTTACTGCTGTGTACGACAACACACTTAAAGAAATAGCATCACCCTCCGCCCTCATTCTGGACCACCTTTCATTTCATGATTTTTTAAATGCAGGTAAAGTTTTTTTTATTGGCAGTGGTATTTTGAAATGGGAAATTGTATGCACGCATCCTAATGCACGCTACCAAAAAATTGTTAACAAAGGTTTAGCATTTTCAAAACTGTCTTACGAATTTTTCCAACGGGGAGGATTTGCCAGTCTTGCGTATGCAAGGCCGTTATATATCAAGGACTTTCACACAACAGCGGTTGCCCGATAAAGATATTAAAATATCTTTTTTCATTGCCACTCATAAAATATTAATAAGGAAGTATATAATTTCGATCTTATCTTTGCACCCTCTTTAATCCGTATATAAATTTGATAACTATGATTAAGATAATGCAATGGCAGAGGACCATGCATCGTCTTTTAAAAACTAAAAACATGAGTACACTAGGAATTGACTACTACAATGTAAAAAAAGGGGCTCTTATTTTAAGGGCTGTAAATCACAAATTAAGGCAGCAGTTAATTAAACTGATTGATGATGAAAAGCGGATCACTGTTACGGAGATCTATGTTCGGTTAAGGCTTGAGCAGTCTGTTGCATCCCAGCACCTTGCCATTTTAAGAAAGGCAGGTATCGTTACTACAGAACGGGAAGGCAAATTCATCTATTATATCGTTAATTATAAACGTCTGGAGGAAGTAGGGAAAATTGTGAACGACCTTGTTGCGTAACGCATCATACTGATTACAATGCAACGGATGAAAACTCATCCGTTTTTTTGTTTCTATATTTGCCCGATTAATCGAATTTGTATGTTTATAAAGCAATTATACACAGGCTGTATCAGTGAAGCAGCCTATTATGTGGAAAGTAACGGGGAAGCTGCCATTATCGACCCATTAAGGGATACGGAAGTATATACCAACCTGGCCAAAGAACGCAATGCCGTAATAAAATATATTTTTGAAACACATTTTCATGCGGATTTTGTAAGTGGCCATTTTGATCTTAGTAAAAAGACCGGCGCACCTATTGTTTATGGTCCCCGTACCGAAACAAAGTTTGATGTGCACATTGCAAAAGATGGAGAACTGTTTACACTGGGGGATATTTCTTTTACTGTGTTACACACCCCCGGTCATACAATTGAAAGTTCCTGTTACCTGTTAAAAGATGAACAGGGAAAAGACCATGCACTTTTTAGCGGCGATACCATATTTGTGGGTGATGTTGGCCGCCCCGACCTGAGCAGTGGCGACATGACGGCGGAGGAACTGGCTGCCATTATGTATGATACGATCCAAACTAAAATATTACCACTTGCTGATACAGTGCTGCTTTACCCGGCACACGGCCCCGGCAGCAGTTGCGGTAAAAATTTAGGACCCAATACATTCAGTACAATTGGCGACGAAAAGAAAAGCAACTATGCCCTTCAGCCACAAACAAAAGAAAACTTTATCAAAGCTGTTACAGATGGTTTAGCAGAAGCTCCCCGCTATTTTCCCATTAATGCATTGATCAATAAAGAAGGATATGAAAGCCTTGATACCGTAAAAGAAAAAGCCCTGGTACCGCTTTCAGTGGCGGATTTTAAAAATAAAATGAACCGGGATATAACGGTGCTGGATACACGCCCTGGAAATGTGTTTATAGAAGGTTTTGTTCCTGGCAGTATTTTTATCGGCCTCGAAGGAAGGCTGGCAGAATGGGCCGGCAGTATTGTATCATTTGAAAAACCCATATTGCTTATTACAGAAACCGGTAAAGAAGAAGAAACTGTGATACGTCTTGCAAGAGTGGGCTTCTCCAGATTTGAAGGTTTCCTGCAAGGCGGCTTTGAAGCATGGCAGAACGCAGGAGAGCAAATTGACATGGTTATCACTATTGAAGCCGATGAATTTGCAATGGATCTTCCCCATGATACCAAATTGCAGGCTATTGATGTAAGAAAGGAAACAGAGTTTGCCGAAGGGCATGTGAAGGGTGCTATAAATATGCCCCTGACCGACCTCACCGATACTGCCATGATCGCCGGGCTGGATGATGACCAGAACCTCTATGTATATTGTGGCGGTGGTTACCGCAGTGTAATTGCATCCTCCCTCATCAAAAAACAAGGCATACATAATTTGAGAAATATCGCTGGCGGATGGGGCAGTATAAAAGAAGAAAAAAAGATACCGACAGCAAAAGATGCCCGTGTACTGAACTAAGGCTTCGGCCTGTTATCCATCCAGAGCTCTTCAAACTGGGGGGTAAATTCATGACGCCAGCGGCGGTGGGTCCATAAATAATTGGCAGGTTCACGACGGATGGTTTCTTCCAAAAAATCCCTGTATATCCTGGTGAGTTCTCCTGGTTTATATTGTTCTGTACTTTCTGCTATCACTTTTGTTTCATAGTGATAGTAGCCTCTTTTCTTTTTTACCACATTCACAAACACCACAGCGGTATTATTTTTCAAAGCGCCTTTGTCGGGTCCGCTGATAAATGGAACCGGCTTAGTAAAAAAATACATCCAGTAACCCTTATGAGGTGCAGTGTTCTGATCAGCTGCAAGGGCCAATGAGTATTGTGATTTAAAATATAAATGCCTCACATCTTTAAACTCCCTGGTTGACACCAGGAGTGTGCCCATCCTAACCCGCATATTGTAAAATATTTTATGTACCGCAGCGTTTGAAATATGCTGGTACACCCCCACCCATGGAATAGACACATTTCTTGCACCAACCCAGTTGGCATATTCCCAGTTCATCTGGTGCCCGCTATGGAACTGAATATTTTTTCCCGCTGCACCCAGTGCATTGGCAGCAGCACATTCCATGGTGCATCGTTTATCAAATGCTTTGCTGCTCATGCTGATCATCTTGATGCTTTCAATAAAAGTATCTACCAGGTTTTTGTAAAACTGTTTGGCAATCGCTTTTTTTTCTGCAGCAGATTTTTCAGGGAAAGCAATGCTGAGATTGTTCATCACAATATCTTTCCTGTACCCAAATACATAGTACATCAAAAAATAAACAAGATCGCTTAAGCGGTACAGGATAAAAAAAGGCAGCAGCGATAACGCATATAAAAAGCCAAATAAAATATAGTACATGCTGTGGTATTATTAAAGCTGCAAATCTACAATACAATATTCTGTATCATATCACTCTTTGATGGATAATCGGTATTGTAATGCAGCCCACGGCTTTCTTCCCTGAACTCAGCGCTTTTAACAATGAGGTAAGCAACAGTGATCATATTTCTCAATTCACATAGCTGTGGTGACACGATGGTTCTTTTATATAGTTCTTCTGTTTCTGTAAACAAGAGATCCAGTCTTTTCATTGCCCTGTGCAAACGTTCATTATTCCTTACAATACCTACGTAGTCACTCATCAGCAGTTTCATTTCCTTCACACTTTGTGTTATCAGGATCATTTCTTTGGGTGCATTGGTGCCATCTGCCTTCCAATTGGGTATGGCGTTTCCATTTAAACCGGGCATAAGTGCTGATGGATTATTGATATTGGCGACAGCATCTTTATAAGCCCGGTGTGCAAATACCATTGCTTCCAGCAGGCTGTTACTCGCCAGCCGGTTAGCGCCATGCAACCCTGTGCTGGCGCATTCACCCGCCGCATACAAATTTTTGATAGAGGTTCTGCCCCATTCATCTGTTTTGATGCCACCACAACTATAATGCGCTGCTGGTGCCACAGGTATCATATGTTTGCTGATATCAATACCAATGCTCATGCATTTATCATAGATATTGGGGAAATGCTCCACAAATTTTTCTTTGCTAAAATGCCTGCAATCCAGGTACACATGTTCTGTACCATTTACCTTCATTTCATTGTCAATAGCCCTGGCTACAATATCCCTGGGTGCAAGATCTTTTCGTTCATCATAGCGTTCCATAAAGGCTTCTCCATCATAATTACGGAGGATACCGCCATCACCCCGTACTGCTTCTGTTATTAAAAAGCTTTGCCCACGTACACCCGGTTCATACAAGGCCGTTGGGTGAAACTGTATAAACTCCATATTCTCAATCCTGCCTTTTGCCCTGTACACCATTGCCACGCCATCGCCTGTTGCAATGGCAGGATTGGTGGTGCTGCGGTACACCTGCCCGTTACCCCCGGTGGCAAGCAATGTAATGGAGGAAAGTACTTTTTCTATCTTGTTGGTTTGCAGGTTAAGCACATACACGCCAAAACATTCAATATCCGGTGTTGACTTGGTAACAAGATAACCCAGATGGTGTTGGGTGATAATGTCCAGCACAAAGCAATGGCTTACCAGTTCTATATTTCTTTGCTTTGCAATGGCGGCCAGCAAGGCCCTTTCCATTTCTTTACCGGTTACATCTTTGTGATGAAGAATTCGGTATTCACTGTGCCCGCCCTCTTTGCCCAATTTATAATCACCATCCGGCTCTTTGTCAAATTGTGCACCCCATTCAATAATTTCTTTTATCCTGTCAACCCCTTCTCTTACTACGATCTCCACGACTTTCTGGTTGCACAAACCATCACCAGCAATCAGTGTGTCTTCAATATGCTTTTCAAAACTGTCCTGGTCCGCATCCCATACCCCTGCAATGCCGCCCTGGGCATACTTGGTGTTGGTTTCGTCACTGTATGTCTTCGTAAAAATGGTTACTTTTTTATCGGGGCAATCCTGTGCTGTTTTTAAAGCATAGGTTAACCCTGCTATACCACTGCCGATTACAAGAAAATCTGTTTGCCCCCCGTTTCCTGAAGAATTATTCGCAAAGGCAGCTGTTGATTTTGTTTCGCTCATGTTTAACTCGAAAATTTTGTATTCATTCAATAACTCACTTTTAAGAGAATCATTATTGGGCATTACATATTGTTTAGCCTATAAGATCTTGCTGCTGCTTTACTGGAGCGGAGGGGTTACCCAAACCTCATTTTCCTTCAATAAATTGATCAATTCGTCCACCGCCACTGCACTGTCCACATTGCGCTTCACCACTTCTTTCCCTTTGTACAAAGTAATCTTCCCGGGGCCACTTCCTACATAACCAAAATCTGCATCGGCCATTTCACCCGGGCCATTAACGATACATCCCATGATGGCAATCTTCAATCCTTTTAAATGATTGGTTACGGCTCTTATCCTGGCCGTTGTTTCCTGCAGATCAAATAAGGTTCTGCCACAACTGGGACAGCTGATATATTCTGTTTTGGATATCCTGGTCCGGGTGGCTTGTAAAATAGAGAAGGCAGTATTATTAGTGAATTGATAAATGTCTTTTACTTCTAAATAAGTACGCCCGGTGGCTTTTACATTTTCCAGTTGTGTTTTACTGCTGTAGCCCAAACAAATACCATCACCAAAACCATCCAAAAACAATCCGCCCGTTTCGGTTGCCAAATGAATGAGGTGTTCATCAGGTGTATGCCATGGGCTGTCTGTCATCAGCACCACGGGGTTGTTAATATTCCTGTTCAGCAATTCTATAAACATGCGGCGTACACTTTGCAGGGCATTGGCGTTAGTACTGCTAAAACAGAGCACCACAGTTTTATCATTACCCAATTCATCTATAAAAGTAAAATCATTAACGGGTGTATCATCATTGAAACAATCCACCATCACAAAATTGAGCACAGCACTTTTTGTTTCCGCATCACTGTACCCGGTGTCAGAAAAAATGGGTAAATATTTTTGTTTGTCTTTTGCATCGGCCCAGGCACCGGGAAATACAACTACTTTTAAGGTACCGGGTAGTTCAAAATCCAGCAATTGATTGCCTGTAAATATGTAATCAGCCGCACTATCCCCGATAGTCCATTTGTCAGTTCCAGCATCATAGGTATAACCCACACTTTGTAAATGTGCCGGTGTAATTTTCTCCATCCTGCTGATATCTGCAATCACAACGGGAACCTGTTTGCCCCCGATATTTCCTATTTCAAAACTTTCCCTTCTTTTATATTCAAAAGGCAAGTAGGGCAGTTTATCTACTGGAGGAACTTTTACTGTTTCATTCTGCGGGGTGGTTTGGAGAGGGCTATACCGCCTGACTAAGTCTTTACAAACGGGTATTTCAAATTCCGGATCTTCGGTTAAACTTACCCTAATGGTGTCTCCAATGCCGTCTTCCAGGAGTGTACCAATACCAATCGCAGATTTGATCCTGCCGTCTTCACCATCACCGGCTTCTGTTACGCCCAGGTGTAAAGGATAGCATTCGCCAAATTCTTCCATCATATGGTTGATGAGCAACCGGTAAGCCTGAACCATCACCAATGGATTGCTGCTTTTCATGCTGAGCAGGATGTTATGATAATCTTCACTCCTGGCTATCCGCAAAAATTCCATCGCACTTTCCACCATGCCATTGGCGGTATCGCCATAGCGGCTCATGATACGGTCACTCAGGCTGCCATGGTTGGTGCCGATACGCATGGCGGTACCGTGTTCTTTACAAATTAAAACCAGGGGTGTAAACCGCTCCCTTATTCTTTCGATCTCTTCGGCGTACTCTTCATCCGTGTATTCTATCTGTTCAAATTTTTTCTTGTCCACATAATTGCCTGGGTTCACCCTTACTTTCTCCACTATCCTGGCAGCTATTTCGGCAGCATTGGGTGTAAAATGAATGTCAGCTACTAACGGCGTATCATAACCTCTTTTTCTCAATTCGTCTTTTATATGCTGTAAGTTCTCCGCTTCTTTTTTGGAGGGGGCAGTAATGCGTACCAACTCCGCCCCCGCTTCAATGCAGCGGATCGTCTGCTCCACGGTTGCCAGCGTATCCATGGTATCGGTGGTGGTCATCGTCTGCACCCGGATGGGGTGGCCATTGCCGAGCAATAAATTACCAATCCTTACTTCCCTGGTTGGTAACCGCCTATATGATGTTAGTGATTCACAGTACAACTGCATAGTTTATTAATATGTGTTGCAAAATAACAACAAAAAAGGCAGGGGGTTCAGAATCCCTGCCTTAAACATAGTAATAAGTAAATTTTAGTACTCAATCGTATATTCTCCCTCTGTTGGTTTTTCCATCAGGTCGGTAATAATTGATTTGATGGTCACTGTCCTTTTATCATCCGACAGGGTGGCCTTGGCATTGCTCACTGTTTTGGCAGGAGCCGGCAGTTTAATAATGGTGGTGGTGGTCATATCCCCCATCAGCATGGAGGCCTGTTGCATCATTTGCATGATAGAATCATTGGCGGCCATGTCTTTCAATTTGTTGTTATCATTCATGCTGAAAGAAATCTTTCCCGGTAGCGCTGTAAAAGTATATTGCTTTTCAGAAGGATTGATATGTGGCATTAGATCTATATCTGCTTTCTCCCCGCCAAAGTCTGATAAACTGCTCTCTGCCTCTCCTTTTCCACGGGCTTTTCCCATCAGTTCTAATTTTTTCATCATACCCGCCAGGTCCTTTTTAACTATTACCAAGTCATTCATGTTCTTAAAAGGGCAACCCATTTTTAAGCTCATTTTGCCATTGGCTTCATCCATGAATATTTTGCAATAGCCGTCTTTGAACACCCTTTTTTCTTCATCAGAAAGTTGGACAAAACTTTCGCCGGTATCTTTAAAATAGATGGTGGTATCTGCTTTTTCGGGTGCCTTTTTGGCCTCTTTATCTTGTTTCATGGTGTTGGCAAATTCCAGGAACTTGGTCATATCAATGCTCATCGAATATTTGCCGCTGTTGTCTGCAGCTAATTCTATCAGCTCTTCAATATCAATACAGCCAGCCAAAAAACTGAGTGAAAACAAGATGAGAAGGAGTTTAAGTTTTTTCATGTAATGTGCTTATTTTAAGAGATAAATGTAGGAATTATACCTGCATAAATATTTTTAATTGGCTGATAATTCCCTTCATTTTTTAAAGACTCCTCCATGCTGCCAGAGAGAATTGTAAACTTATTGTTTTCCCAAATGCCCCGGTTATGTCTTTTGTCTTGCAGCGAAGTACCGTGATGGATAATTGTGAGAGTTTAACTATGTATGAAATATAATGTTGTAAGCCTCAGTCGTTGGTGAAAACACACAACGACGGCGTATGCCGGGTAGCTTAGTGCTATTAACTTAAGACCAACAAAGGCAAAGCATTATTTGAGCAAATATGCTGTTTTTGACGGCAGGATGCTGCTATAAGTATAAATAAAGATATTACTCCAAGTTTCATCACCAATCCTTTTCCGGCTTTTCAATCGTCTGTGCATCCGTCTTTTTTAATTTATCCTGCAGGTTCTTTTCCTGCTGCAGCAAGGCTTTTAGTTTTTCTTCTGCTTCCTTTTTGGTCATTTTACTCGCCTGCGGTTTAGGTGGCTGCGGCTGTTGTGGTTGTTTTTGCTGCTGCTTTTTTTGTTCCTTTTTTTCCAGGTCCTGTTGCTTTTTTTGCTCTTGTTGTTGCTGCTGCAGGGCTTTTTGCAGGTTCAGCCGGGCATCTTCATCTGCAGGATCGAGTTTCAAGGCCTGCTTGTATGCATCTATGCATTCACGCAATTTCTTATCATTCTGCAGCAGTACACCCTTATTATACCAGGCTGCTGCTTTGTCCTGGTTTGTTTTGCTGAATGCGATAGCTTTGTCATAAGCCTTCAGCGCACTGTCGGTGTCATTGTTTTTATACAGCGCATTACCAAGATTATAATGAGCCGCAGCGTCGCCGGTTTTTTTATTGATGGCTTTTTGATAGTGCGATGCGGCCTCACCATATTTTCTCTCTTTGTACAGTTCATTCCCCTGTTTGATCTCTTCATTGCTGTTTTGCGAAAACAGTTGCAGCGATGAGAGCAGGCAAAACAGGAGCGGTATAACAGTTACGGGCAATCGCTTAGCTTTAAATATCTTTTTATTTTCCCCCATAAAGAATTCAATTAGTAACAGCAGCAAAGCCACACCCAATATCCAGGGAAAATAATAGCGGTAACTGGCATGTGACATTTCAGTAATGCCCCGTTTTTCCATGGTGCCTAATTGCTGCTGTATTGAACCGGCTGCTTCATCACTGTTTGTTAAAGAGAGATAGATACCCCCGGTTGCTGCAGCAATATTTTTTAAACTTGTCTCATTTAATCTGGTGATCACTGTTTTGCCTTCTGCATCTTTTTTTGACTCGCCGGTTACAGGATCGTCAATGGTGGCGCCTTCTGCAGAACCTATACCTACCGTATTTACCATCACACCTTCTTCTGCAAGTGAACGGGATAATTTTACTGCAGATTCATCATGGTCTTCGCCATCACTGATCAGTACAATCGCTTTATATTTTTTTTCCTTTGCATTAAAGGCAGCAAAGCTCATTTGCAATGCATCGCTGATAACAGTACCCTGGGTGGGCACCACATCGGGTGCAGCAGTAGAAAGATAAAGTTTGGCGGCAGCCAGGTCGGAAGTAAGCGGCATTTGCAAATAAGACCTTCCGGCAAATACTACTATCCCCACCCTGTCCTCTGGTATCTTGTCTATCAATTTTGATACAAATTGTTTTGCTCTCTCTAACCGGTTGGGTTTTATATCCTGCGCCAGCATGCTCCTGCTTACATCTAAAGCTATCATTACATCAATCCCTTTATGCTTTACATTGCTGCTGCCATCCGGTTTGCGTGGATTGGCCAAAGCAATCACCAGTAAAATAAACGCCGCCGAAACAAGAAGAAACTTGCTGCGGAATTTTTGTGGACTATAGTTGCCAATGAGTTGCTGAACCAATAAAGGGTCACCCATTTTTTGTAATTTTTGCCTCTTCCATTTGTTATATAGAAAAAACAAGACGGCCATGACTGGAACGCCGCACAACGCAATTAAATATAGTGGGAATTGAAATCTCATTGGATCCTTGCTGTTCAAAGATAGTAAAACAGCACCGGGCTTCTTCTCCTGGTGAATATATTGCAGTTGGGGTAATGTTAAAATATAAGCAAATGCCTTTGGTTTGTTGAGAATGTATCAGTGCTTATATTTCACAGAATAATCTGTCAGTATACTATCCACCAGTTTTTTAGTAAAGATGATGGCATAGACCGGGTTTAAATGACAATCATCATAGTAGAAGGTACTGTCGTGTGCAGGGGCTTCATTTTTATAGGTAAAAGACGACCACTCATAAAACCTGTTATAAGCCGGTATGTTGGGTATGTTGTTTTCTGTAACATCCAGCAGTTCATATATTTTTTTTGCCACCGGCATATACACACCGTAAACAACCGATCCTTTGCTTTGCAGTTTTTTAATCAGTTCATTTGCTTCTGCCTCGTATTTGTTAAGTTCGGCCTTTTTAAAATTCTTTGTAAACCCGCTGAACATTTTGTGCTGTTCCACAGCCCTGGCAGTATAAGCGCCGTTCTCTGTAACCGTTACACCGCCCAAAGAGTCATACACATGACTTTTAAAATACAAGGGGGTGCGTTTTATCCAATACCATACTGACTGATCACGGAAATAACAATTCTTATCGAGCCAGTGATTGAATGCTTCGTATTTCCTGTTGTAAAGAGAATACTCAATGGTATCCGTTCCATGATTTTTGTGGGTGCCATAGTTGGGCGCATAACCATGTATAATGATCCGGGGATGTATATCATTTTTTACTAAAAACCGCAATACATCCAGACCGTTTTTTCCAGGAGTGGCCATATTCACCACATTACCTTCTATGCCAGCCTCCTTTATTTTTTCTGCAATGGTCAATGGTTTAATGCCCCATTCGGGCCTGCTGTCACCAATAACAAGGATAGTGCTATTGTTTATTTTGGGCACAAGGTTTTGTGCTTTTGCGTAAATATCGTGATGGGCTATCTTGGGAACTTTCAATAAACGGTACAGTAATTCCAGCGCCACTATCAGCACAAAAAATAGCAGCGTCATTGTTAGCGTCCTTTTTAAAAAATGCTTCATAAAAGGCATTAAAACTGGAAATAAATAAATTGCTGTTCACCACCTGCAAACCAAAATACAGCGAGGGCGATGGAATAATACAGTGCATAGCGCCACGGCTTTTTCAATTTGACATCCAAATGTGCTATTGCATACTGTTCCCTCCTGCCAAACCATTCGATCACCATAAATACAACAATGCAAAATGCGGCTATCACCATCTCCGAAAGGTTCACCTGGGGTATTGACAACAGCGATTTTGAAAATATTTTTTTTACGATACCAAATGCCTGCTGAACGGTGGAGGCCCTGAAAAATATCCAGGCCAATACTGTGAGACCAAAAGTCAGCAGGATAGAAAATACTTCAGCTGCTGTTGGCCATCGCCTGTCTCTTGCCACGATATCAATATTGTTGCGGTGTGTTTTAAAGATGATGGAAGGCATAATGTAAAGGGCATTTAATAATCCCCATACGATAAATGTCCAGTTGGCCCCATGCCAGAATCCACTCACTAAAAATATGATGAAAGTGTTCCTGATCTTGATCCAGGTACTCCCTTTGCTTCCGCCAAGCGGGATGTATAAATAATCTCTGAACCAGGTAGAAAGCGAGATATGCCAGCGGCGCCAAAATTCTGCGATGTCTCTTGAGAAATAGGGAAAGGCAAAATTGCGCAGCAGGCTGATACCAAATAACCTTGCTGTACCCAGGGCAATATCTGAGTAGCCTGAAAAATCACCGTAAATCTGGAAGGTGAAAAACAAAGCGCCGATCAATAAAGTACTGCCTCCATATTGCCCCGGGTTATTAAAGATGGTATTGGCATATTCAGCACACTGATCTGCTATTACTATTTTTTAAACAGGCCCCATAGTATTTGCCGCATGCCATCGGCTGCCTGTGAATAGTCAAAGGTCCTTTCTTTTTTTATTTGCGGCAGCAAATGTGTTGCTCTTTCAATAGGGCCTGCCACTAACAGGGGAAAGAAGCTAACAAACACAGCATACTCTACAAAATTCTTTTCAGCTGGTATGCGGCCTTTATAAATATCGATCACATAACTAAGCCCGTGAAATGTATAAAATGAAATACCCACGGGTAAAATTATATGCAGTACCCATGGATTGGAATGTATACCCATGCTGGCCAGCCCTTCTGTAAAAGAGGAAATAAAAAAATTGTAGTATTTAAAAAAACCCAGGAAACCAGCGTTGACAACGATACTTAGCCAGAACCAAAATGCCTTCCACCTCTTGTCTTTTGCATCAAACATCTTTAACCCGGTAAAATAATCAAGCCAGGTAGAGAACATCAAAAGAAAAAGAAAACGCCAGTCCCAGCAGGCATAAAAGAAGTAACTGGCTGTCAGGAGCAGGATATTCTGCGTTTTAAGATTTTTATTGGCAACAAACCAATAGAGGAAAAAAACTACCGGCAGAAAAACAGCAAATGAAACAGAATTAAAAAGCATTGCTTTGTTCTTAATTTATGATCTCCCCGGTAATTCTGGAGACAGGATGTTAGACTTAATAAACGGTGAATGTATAAAAATTTTGAAAGCGCTAGTTGTGATGGCGCTATTTCTTTCCTTCAAAAAAGCCATATTGCTTTAAAATGCCTTTTAAAATACTAAGTCTGGCAGTCCGCATGTCGAAATCTTTATTGGGATTTTTTACCAGCAGGGTAAAAAAGTAAGGATGTTTGTTTTCTTCTATCCAACCCACGATCCACCCGATATTGGCATTTTGCTCGTCAAAGCCCCAGCCTGTTTTATAGGCCAATGTGTATTGGGTGGTGTTTTCCTGTATCATCATATCCCTAACAATTTGCTGGTTGCGTTTTTGAAAAGGTAACTGGTCAAAATACAGCCGTTTTACCAAACCAAGTTGTTCATCAGGAGAAATTTTCATGGTATTGTTCAGCCAGAACGAGTCCACCGCCCCGTTAATTTTTTGAGTGCCGTAGTTTAACGTGTCTAGCCATTTTTGCATGCTGTCCTTAGTGATCCTTCTTGCCACTTCCTGGTAATAGTTGACAGCGCTGACCTTAAAAGCCTGTTCCATAGTAAGATCACGGTTCCAGTCATCGTTCCAGCGTTTAATACTGTCCCATTTGATCAGCATTTTTTCATCCTTTACCACATTTGTTTCGAGACCAACCAGGCTGTTGACGATCTTAAAAGTGGAGGCGGGCAAAAAACGGGCAGTATCCAATGCCATATTGTATACCGTTACTTTTCCAGTCCCATTATCAAAAAGTGTAAAGCAGCCTTCTGCCTTGTGTTCGTCAAAGTACTTTTTCAGACTGGTATCAATTTCAGCTTTGTTTACTGAACAGCCCGTAATAACAAATAACGAATAACAAATAACGAATAAGAGAGAGAGGCTTTTCATTAATGTTGATGTTTTATTTTTTCTTGTTTTGGTTGAGGTGCAGCGCAGTTGCTTCTAATGTTTCGTAAAATGCCTCGCCGTATTTTCTTATCAATGATTCTTTTAAAAAAACATATACGGGCACTTTTAGTTTTTTACCAAGCTCACAGCCACCCTGGCAAAGATCTTCCCTTGGCTCGTAATTTACATATTCTGTTTTTTTGTCCCGGCTTTGTGATATCCGGATGGGATACAAATGGCAACTGATCGGCTTTTTCCATGTCACTTTACCGTCGTAATAAGCCTGCTCAATACCGCATTTCACGATGCCCTTTTCATCGGTAATGCCATATACACAAACCTTGCTGGCAATGGTGGGGGTTACCCATCCAAATTCTTTATCATACACATACCTGCCCTGCCGTTCAATTTCCTTTTTACTTTCTTCCGTAAGGTAAGGCAGTACCGCTTCGTACACCTGGTTGATATTATCCAGTTCATCAATATGCAAAGGTGCGCCTGCATCGCCATCAACGCAGCAGCCGCCCTTGCATTTGCTGAGGTCGCAAACGAATTGTTCGTCGATCACTTCATCGCTTACCAGCTTGTTATCTATTGCTATCATTGCCGCAAAAGTAGGCACAAAAATGAAAGCGTTGGATTGTTTTTAGTTCCGGCTTAGCTATCTTTATCATAATAATCATTCTTTTTCCAATACTAAAGTTTTCTCTGCTTATGCGTACTTTTATTATAATCCATTTATTGTTCATTTCCTCATTTTCTTATGGCCAGTCTCAAACTTTTTTGCCTGCGGTACAATGGGAAAGATTGTTAGGGGGAAATGAAAGCGATTGTGCCCTTGACCTGATTGCCGAGGCAGGTGGCAGCATTGTGGCAGTTGGCAGATCTTATTCTACTGATGGAGATGTTAGCGGCCATCATGGCGACAGTACAAGCAGTGATGGATGGATTGTAAAACTCAATGCTTCCGGTAATATCCTTTGGCAAAGATCGGTCGGTGGTACATTGAATGATGAATTTGCTGCAATACTTGCCACTGCCGATGGCGGATATTTGTGTGCAGGCAGCAGTTCTTCTGCAGATATGGATGTGCCGGCCAATAATGGCCTCGCTGATGCCTGGTTAGTAAAACTATCTGCCACTGGTGATATTGAGTGGAGCAGGAACTATGGTAATAATCTCATCAATAGTTTTGTTTCAGCCTGTGTAATGGATGATGGAAATATTGCAGCCATTATGGAATCAAAACCTGATTTGTATCCATGGACAATTCCACAAACTTCAGTAATAAAATTTGATCCGCAGGGTAATATTTTATGGCAAACCGTTGCTGGCACAGGCAAAACAATTGTAGAAACAGACGATCGTAGATTACTAACATCGGCAGGTATTTTATTTGATGGAACAACAGGCGCAACATCGGCAGTAATATGGAACATGCCAAGTGGTGGAGCATCTTTAAAAAAAATAAGTGGGATAATTTATGCGGTAGTTGGAAGCTATAATGGAAGTGTCAACTTAGCAGGACATCTTGAAAGAACGGGAGAGAACACCTATAATTTCGTAAGCCGCGTATGGGCCACAGATTTTTCATCCGGAGACGAGTTTGGATTTCAAACGTCCTACGTCCCATTACCAAAAGGAATGGCATATTTATCTTCATCTGATTCTTATGTGGTTAGTGGATGGGTATCTCATTCCAGCAGGGGTGGAACGTATGAATATGGAGTATTAAGTACAGGTGGCGAAGCTGCTTTCATTCCTACCATCAACAGGGATGAGGATAGATTGTATTCGGTATGTGCCTTAAATAATGGAGATGAATTTGTGTGTGCAGGCGGAAGGTATGATGGTGTAAGGAATAAGTTCTGGGTAGTCAAATATTCCATGCGCAATATCATCAGGGGTAATGTTTTCTTCGACCAAAACAATAACAATATACAGGATGCCGGGGAACCTCCTTTTAACAATGTACTGGTAAGGTCTGTCAAAAACGTACAAAGCACATTCAACAAAACGATAAATGGTGTTTACAGTAATTTTGTTGATACAGGCTTTTATACCACATCGCCTGTACTATCACAACTTCCCTACTATACTGTTTCACCGGCCAATGATACCGTTACTTTCAGCAGTTTTAAAAATATTGCTACCAGTAATTTTGCCGTACAAAAAATTGCGGATGCAAGGGATTATACCGTTTCATTGGCAGCTTATACACCTGCCAGGCCGGGTTTTCCTGTACAGTACAAAATAACCTGTACCAATAAAGGCACCGATACCATTGTAAACAAAACCATCCAGTTTATTAAAGACAGTCATTTGCAATTGGTGCAAACCAATCCATTGTTCGATGCATTGTCTGGTGATACTCTTTTGTGGAATGTGAATAATATCGCCCCGGGCGAAGAAGCTGTGCTGCACATTGACATGACGGTTGGTACATCCAGCCCAGTAAGCATCGGAGATACACTTATATCTTATGCTTTTATTGACAGTACCGGGGATATTAACCCGGCAGATAATTCAGATGTTTTACTTCAGCAGGTAACCGGTTCTTTTGACCCTAATGATAAAACGGAAATACGTGGCGGGCAAATCACTAAACTGGAAGTGGAAAACGGAGAGTATCTTGAATATACCATCCGTTTCCAGAACACTGGTAACGACACTGCTTTTAATGTCATCGTCCGGGATACCCTTGATAGCAGGCTGCAATGGTCCAGTGCAGAAGCCATCAGTGCCAGCCATCCCTATTCTTTAAAAGTAATGGAAGGAAGAAATGTGGAATGCCTGTTCCAGGATATTCAACTGGTGGACAGCCTGCGCAATGAACCGGCCAGCCATGGTTTTATCACTTACCGCATCAGGCCTAAAACAAACCTGGTAGTGGGTGATGTGGTGCGTAACGCTGCTTCTATTTATTTTGATTTCAATGCGCCTGTAAAAACAAATACACAAACAACATTAGTGGTACGGACCACCGCCATTTGGACCGGCGCTGTTGACAGCTTATGGGATAACCCCGGCAACTGGAACATTAACCTGGTACCGGATGCAGAAACGGTGGTAATCATCCCGGCCAATGTGCCAAACAATCCGCTGGTAAATATCAACGCGGCCTGTTTTGCCTTGAGAGTGGATAAAAATGGGGTGATCAATATTGGAGATGGCAATCAACTTGACGTAATGGGAAAGTAGCGTAAATAATTCTACATATTACAGAAGTGATTTCCGGGTATTTGAAATAATTTAAAAAGGAGCCAGGCGGTTTAGGTGCCCGGCTCTTTTTTATTTTACAATAATAGTAGTGATCACCATTAGAAAATGATGGCCTGCAGGTTATTTTGCCTTTTTTTTAAGGCCATCATAAAAATGTGG
>JAKQJG010000015.1 GCA_029561305.1 Bacteroidota bacterium
GTATATTGATAGGGAAAATAGTGGTGTTTCTTAATTCGATCCATTCTGAATTGGGCAAACCAACCTGTGGTGTTGGGTCGGCAATAATTTCGTCGATCACAATGTCATATTGTTGCGGCGTATAAAAACTGAACGTTGCAGCGCCATTGTTTAATGTATTTCCATTTACATCCTGTACCCCATTTACCGTAAGCGTGTTGTTACTGCCGTTAGGAAAAGAATTACTAAAGCTGAGGTGAACCAACGAACTGTTTACGCCATCAATTACTGCGGTGGCAGCGGCCCCGATATTATTATTAGCAACATAGTTTGCTGCTAACTGGCTGCTGGTATTATCAACTGCTTCATTGAATAACACATCAAGTGTGAGAGAACTGGTTGCTGTGGCAGATACAATGGCAGGCGGCGTAATATCAGGCACAAAGGTCTGCACAGCGATATCATCAAAAAAATGACGTTGTGAAAAACTTGCGACCGTACTTTGTTTTATTAAAATGCCAAAAAAAGAAGAGCTGTTGATGCTGTTATCCGTTATTGAACCTTCAGTAAAAAAGTTATTACCTCCACTCAGGTCACGGTATAGTTTCCATTCGTTGGCAGCATCCCTGGTTACTTTTATTTTGATGATATTGTTGCTGCTGTTGGTAGCTCCATCCAAACCGTCAATGATCTTTGTACTGGTGCCACCGGTCCTTTTGTACAGGGCAATTTCATCTGCTGTATTACCAATTTTTACAAAATAACCATCGGTGCTGCTGGCAGACAGGTCATTGGCAGAAGCCACTAAAAAAACATCCACATAATTAGTGGAAGAAGTATTGAAAGTGAGGTTTACAGTAAACTCCCATTGGGCGGTCGTTGCCAAAGTGCTGGGTGTGGTAATATAAAAAGTACTGTTGGCAACCGTATTATTGCTCTGCAGTTGGCCCGATGCATTCACCGTCCAGTCGCTGCTGAGGCCTGTCCATGCAGGATTGCTGGTAAAATCACCATCAGAAAAGTTATCTGTAAACTGTGCCTGCAAGCTGCCCGTAAACAGAATAATTACCAATAAGGCCAGGAAGATCTTTCTCATAAACTAAGCTTGTTTTTAAAGATAGTTAGTTTATGGATTGGGGAGGTTTTTTTTTGAAGAATCTTACGTAAGCAGTGGCGAAGGAATCAGTTCCTGGAGCAACCTTAAATCGCTTTTAATAAG
>JAKQJG010000017.1 GCA_029561305.1 Bacteroidota bacterium
ATTTTGCACCATTTTATCAAAACATAAAATAGATCCAGTTTGTAATACACCGCAAAGAATTGTCTGTTCTCCCATCAAATCACTTTTCACTTCTGCTACAAATGATGAACGTAAAACACCTGCTCTGTGCCCGCCGGTTGCAACGGCATAGGCTTTGGCCTGGGCTAAACCTTTTCCTTCAGGATCATTCTCTGGATGCACCGCAATTAAAGTAGGCACGCCAAAACCTCTTTTGTACTCTTCCCTCACTTCTGTGCCAGGACATTTTGGTGCCACCATTATCACCGTGATATCTTTCCTGATCTGCGTTCCTTCTTCAACGATATTAAAACCATGAGAGTAAGAAAGTGTGGAATATTTTTTCATCAATGGCATCACCGCTTTGATAACAGCAGTATGCTGTTTGTCAGGTGTGAGATTCAACACCAGGTCAGCAGAAGGAATTAATTCTTCATAGGTGCCAACCGCAAAACCATTCTCAGTCGCCTTCTTCCAGGATTCTCTTTTTTCAGCGATCGCTTCGGCACGCAACGTATAAGAAATATCCAGTCCCGAATCCCTCATATTCAAACCCTGGTTCAATCCCTGTGCACCACAGCCTACTATGACGATCTTTTTCCCTTTTAACACATTCACACCATCAGCAAATTCGCTGCTGTTCATAAATTCACAAACACCTAGTTGATTCAACTGCTCCCGGAGCGGTAATGAATTGAAATAATTTGCCATTGTTTTTATTTTATGTTTAAAATCTTTATGTTGCCGGCGACAACAACTTTAATCATCATCGTTGTGTCATTCACTTGTACTGTTTAAAATTTACTCATCGTTGTGAATAGTGAATTGTCAATTGTGAATAAAAGAGCCTCCATTGACTATTCACTATTGACCATTCACAACCCTACATACTAAACACCTTCTCATTCTCATTCAAAAACTCATTTTCCATCACCAGTTCTCCCGGTTCTTTGTATTCAAACTCTTTAAGCTTTTTATGAAACCCATCGCTGTGTTTGATGATGGCCACCCTTGCGCTTCTTACGAATTCAATCAAACCATATGGCTCTAATACCTTAATTAAATTATCTGTTTCTTCCCTGTGGCCTGTTACTTCAAAAACGGTGTAATCTTTCCTGATCACTACAGCTTTTGCTCCATGCTCTCTCAATAATCTTTCAACCGGCACTTCTTCAGCAATGATATCTGTTGGCACTTTGTATAAAGCCAGCTCCTGCCATACAATTTCCTTATTGGTATTGTAATAAGCTTTTAATACTTCCACCTGCTTTTCAATTTGTCTGCACAGTTTTCTCACCACATCTTCTGTTTCATTGATAACTATCGTAAAGCGGTGCACACTTTCCACTTCGCTGGGAGAAGTATTCAAACTATCCACATTAATTTTTCTCCTGGAGAAAATGATCGCAATACGGTTCAGCAAACCAATTTGATTTTCTGTGTACACGGTTATTGTATATTCCTGCTTTGTATGCCCCCACGCCCCTAAAGGGGAGCCAGAAAGAGCATTATTGTTGTTAGCACTACTCATATTTCACCATTAAAAAAATTATAGAATTATTTTGCTCTTGCCTTAAGTTCCTCCCCAACAAGTTGGGGACGGAGGGGGCTTAAATTTCATCTTTACTCAGAACAATTTCCGAAACACCCCTGCCCTGTGGCACCATCGGGAATACATTATTTTCTTTGCCTACCATGATCTCAAGTAAATAAGCTCCATCATGATCAAGCATTGTTTTCAATGCTGATTGTAATTTACTGCGGTCATCTACTTTTTGTCCATCTATATAATAACCTTTTGCTACTGCCACAAAATCAGGGCTGGTGATATCAACAAACGAATATCTTTTTTCATGA
>JAKQJG010000042.1 GCA_029561305.1 Bacteroidota bacterium
GTTAATGCTGCCATTCCAATTTTACTTAGGAAATTTCTACGGTTTTGGTTCATTTGTTGAAAAGTTATTGCTGATGCCTAAAGTTAGTTATAGTAGGTCGAAATTTGGATAAGATTCCATTCCTACACTCATACTTTTTTATCTTTAACGGCTACGGGTATGTATATCACCGGTAGCTACAAGAAATGAAAACGCTCTTCCTGCCTTTTTTAATGATACTTTTTGCTGCAACGAACGCTTTTGCACAGGAAAAATTTGAGATACATTCAAGACCGTCTGCGAGGACCGGGAGTGCACAGGGCAATAACGAACCTTTATCAACAGGATTTAGTGGCACGGGCGCAAACATTGATGTTACCTATCACCGGGTGAACTGGACAGTAGACCC
This sequence comes from Bacteroidota bacterium, assembly GCA_029561305.1. Taxonomy (GTDB): domain Bacteria; phylum Bacteroidota; class Bacteroidia; order Chitinophagales; family Chitinophagaceae; genus Ferruginibacter. The sequence goes on from JAKQJG010000042.1 coordinate 389, forward strand.
CAATGCGGGTTCAAACATCACAGGTACGATTACCACTTTTTTCAAAACGATTCAACCTAATGTAGCTGTTATCAGCTTTGACCTGGTAAAGCAATCATTTCAAAATAGTGTTACAGCCTTGTACCATGGCATCAACTGCAGCGTTTCGTTTCCATCATCAGGTAATACAGATGTATTAACTATCCAGCTTCCCTCAGTTATTCCTGTAACAAACACTATTGACTCTGTAACCATTTCTTATTCAGGGGTACCCATTGAAGACGGCCTGGGTGGTGGTTTTGTGAGAGACAGCTATCCAGACGAGTTTGGGCAGGTGCAAAATTATATCACCACTTTATCAGAATCGTATGAAGATAAAAACTGGTGGCCATGCAAAGCAGATATGCAGGACAAGGTAGACTCTATGGATATGCACATCACGGTTCCATGGAATGGTGCTGATACATTCTGGGCAGCAGGGGTTGGTGTTCTTACAGACTCTTTGATTACCGGTGACTGGAGAACCTACACTTATAAAACACGTTACCCAATAGCTTCCTACCTGGTATTTATTTCTGCGGCTAAGTTTAACCGTTATTACAGCAGTGTGGAAGTAAATGAAAGCAATATCCCTGTGTACTGGTACCTGCTGGGAGGAAAGCAGCAACCGTACTACACCGCTGCCATAGCTGCAATGGAAAAGATCAACCCAGTATTGCAGGAGTTTAGTAAAGTGGTGGGCGAGTATCCTTTTAAAAACGAAAAACACGGCTTCTATGATGGTCTTGCAGGAGCTGCCGGGATGGAACACCAGACCTTTAGTGGCATGGCTTCCAATGCACTCACGTCGTTGACTACCCTAAATCATGAACTGATGCACCAATGGTTTGGCGACAATGTAACTTTTGCCACCTGGAACGATCTTTGGCTGGCCGAAGGCTTTGCCCGCTATGGTGAAATACTGGCGGCGGAACTGGTACCCTCGCTGGGATATAGTCCCTTCACCAGGAGACGGGGAAGAAAGAATGCAGCGTTGTCTTTATTGAACACCAGCGCCTGGATACCTGATGGCAATATCGCCAACAGTGGTACTATCTGGAATACCAGTTATGGCAGTGCGATCTATGAACGTGGCTGCATGATCGTTTCTATGCTGCGGACCATGTGCGGTGATGAAAAGTTTTTTGCAGCATTGCGTAATTACCAAACACAGTTAAGCGGCAAAGCAGCCACCACCGATACTTTAAAACGTTTTTTTAATGAGCAACTGGGCACAGATATCTCCGAATTTTTCAGGGACTATGTGGGTGGATCAGGAAATGCTGCCACGGCTACCGGCGGCCGGGGCAACCCCATTTATGAGATAAAATGGAACAGCCCTGCAGAAAATAATTTCTTAGTGGGTGTAAAATCCCAGTCAAGAACCGCAGGGTCCAATGTAAGTTACTTTAACGGGCCGGTTACAGTGAGGGCAGTACAGTACGATCCTCCTGCAGATACAACGATTGTGTTTTTCGACTGGGGTAATGGCAACCTGGCAAAAGCAGGTAATGGGATACAGGCACCTGTTAGTAACAATCTTTTAAACTATAATCTCTCCTTTACACCGGATTCATTGTTTTATGACGATAGTGCCAGGACCATGTCGACCGGGAGTACAGTACTGGATACCACGCTCAAAGGTTTTGTGTGGCATGGAACCAGTAACAGCAACTGGTTTGATGCGGCCAATTGGGCTGCCTGTTGTGGTGTACCACCAGCAGGTGCGGATGTAACCATTGCCTCCATCAATTTTCCACCCGTACTAAACTCCTCCGTTTCTGTCAATGACATTACGATCAACACAGGAAAATTTATAGCGCTGGGCGAAAATACCTTTACAGTCAGCGGCGCTATTAAAGGAAATGGCGGCTTAGCCGGGTCACCAGGCTCAAACCTGTCCATTACAGGCAAGGCCGGCACGCTACGGTTTGTTACAGGAATTTATGATGACCTGGCGATTGGTTCATTAACCCTGGGTGCAAACGCAGCAGCCTCCATCGCCACCAATGTATTTGTTGGCTCAGTGAATGTACACCCGCTGGCGCAATTGACTGTTTTAACCGGCGTACGGCTGACAACTAACTAACGTGACAGAGTAACCCAAATCAAAGCACATCCTGCAAAACAGCCATGGTCTTCATCTCACCAAAGTCCTGAATATGCAGGGCATAATAACTGTGGTAATACTGCAGCAGTTTTCTTCTCACATCATGATGCAGCGGGAAATTTGACAACTCTGCAGGCTGCATTACCTTCAGCAATTGAGATGTGAGCAGGGCGTTTTCTCCTTCTATATAATAATTGTGTAAGGGCCGTTCAGAAATAAAATTACCTTCCTGCAGATCCAGGATATTTTGATCCAGATCATAATCATCATTCATCCTGAAACCCAAAAAATGCGGCAGGTGCAAAGCAAAATAAAGTGGCACATTGGCCGTGACTAACCTGTCAGCCTTATCAAGATGAAGCAGCATGTCTTCAGCAAAATAAAATAATGCCTCGTTATTTTCAGGCTGTTTCAGGGATTTGTATAAAAGTTCTACCAGGTAAAGCGCAATACTGTTTTTGATAACATCAGTAAGTACATTTTGATAAATGACAGACCAGTTAAACTCCTTGATCCGCTGTATGCTTTTTTGTTCATGGTGATATACCACCAGTTCGAGTATAGCTCCCGGTTGAAACAAGTTGGCCTTTGGTGTTGATTTTTTGGAAGACCTGACCCCATTTACCATATAAGCCTGCACACCAAACAACTCAGTCAGTATCGTTACCACAACGCTGGTTTCACCATACTTTATTGTTCTCAATACAATGCCTTTTGTTTTGTGTGTCATGTGCCCGATCCGTTTACCGCCAAGCTTTTTATATTCTATAACGGAAGTACTCAAAAATAGCCAACATTCAGCCATTTGAAACAACCAATACGGTTGAAATGTGTTTTCTTTGCAACCGCATTCAACATTTATCATCCCCAATTTGTAAATATATATGTGGCAACGTTTAGGAAGCTCTGTTATAAAATACCGACTGGTTCTTTTACTTAGTTTGCTCGCCATCACGTGTGTGATGGGTTATTTTGCCAGTAAAACAAAACTCAGCTACGAGTTTGGCAAAGCTATTCCTACAGACAACCCTAAATACCAGGATTATGTTTCATTCCGCAAGAAATTTGGCGATGATGGAAATGTGCTGGTGCTGGCGGTGCAAACAGATAAATTTTTCCAATTGGATTTTTTCAAAGCATACAACAATATGCTGGACCAGGTGAAGAAAGTACACAATGTAACGGGTGTTATCAGTGTTCCTGCAGCAGTTAACCTGCAAAAAGACTCAGCGACTGAACGTTTTAAAGCAGTAAAGATTTTCAATGACCCTGTAATTACACAAGCAGCATTAGACAGCGCAAAGAATATTTTCTTCAGCCTCCCCTTTTACAAAACAAGGTTATACAATCCGGAAACCAACTGTTACCTGGCTGGTATCAGCATTAATAAGGATTCATTGAATTCCCCGTTGCGTACAAAGATCGTAGGCGATATTCTTGCACACGTTGAAAAGTTTGAAAAAGCAACCAATACAGAAACTTTCCGCAGCGGCCTTCCGTTGATCCGTACTATCAGCAGCGACAGGATACAAAAGGAAATGCGGTTTTTCCTGATTGGTTCCATTGTGCTCAGTGCCTTGATCCTGTTGTTATTCTTCCGCTCTGTCAGTGTAACCATTTTGTCTTTATCTGTTGTGCTGATCAGTGTGGTTTGGAGTGTGGGTGTGTTAGACAGATGCGGTTACCAGCTTACTATCCTGAGTGCATTGATACCGCCCCTGATCGTGGTGATTGGCATTCCCAACTGCATCTATTTTATCAATAAATACCACACATCGTACTTACACAACGGCAATAAAAAGCAGGCGTTGATCGAGATGGTAAGTAAGATGGGTATCGTTACGCTGTTTTGCAATATTACAGCAGGCATAGGCTTCGGTGTGTTTGCGCTTACTAAAAGTGCTGTATTGAAAGAGTTTGGCGTAGTAGCAGGTATCAGCATCATGCTCATATTTGTTATCTCATTTATTTTGCTGCCTGCGGCATTGAGCTATTTACCCGTGCCTGGCAAGTCGCAAACAAAATACCTCAACAATAAAATAGTCACCAATTTTCTTTTGAAGATTGAGCATTGGGTACTGAACCATAAACCACTGGTGTATGGGGTTACTGCTGTGTTACTGGTTGGAGCAATTGCTGGCATTTTCCGGCTTAAGACAGTGGGCTATATTGTGGATGATCTTCCCAAAAAAGATAAACTGTATACCGATCTTAAATTTTTTGAAAAGAATTTCAATGGCGTAATGCCTTTGGAAATTGTGGTGGAAGCCACTAAAAAGAATGGTCTGGCCGGTGCAAGGGGATTGATCGTTTTTTCAAAAGCGGATACGTTGGCAGCATATATTTCTTCCATGCCGATTATGAATAAGCCGATCAGTATTGCGGAGGGTCTGAAATTTGCCAAACAGGCGTTTTTTGATGGCGATTCAGCTTATTACCAATTACCTTCTATGTCGGAGGTTGCCTTTATCAGCGATTATCTTAAAACAGACAAAGCTGACAGCACCAATAATAAAAACAACCTGGCTAAAATGCTGTCCTCTTTTATGGACTCTGCCAGGCAGGCCACCCGTATCAGTGTAAGTATGAAGGATATTGGTACGGAAGAATTGCCTGCAGTATTGGACAGCATAGAGAAGAAAGCCAATGAACTATTTGATTCAACAAGGTACGTTTACCTTGAGCCGGACAGGAAATCTTCTTTTAAGCTGGATACGGTTATTTCAGATGTGGATTCTTCTATTTCTTTTGATACGGTGTATTCAAAGTTTGATTCCATCCCCCAATACAAAGTGCAACTAACAGGTACCAGTATCACTTTTTTAGAGGGCAGCAGGTTTATCATCAACGGTTTGAAAGAAAGTATCCTCTGGGCCTTTCTTTTGATCTCTCTTTGTATGCTGTACCTGTTCAAGTCATTCCGGATGTTATTGTGCTCATTGATACCTAACCTGATTCCCCTGATCATTACAGCCGGCGTGATGGGCTGGGCTGGTGTACCATTAAAACCATCTACTGTGCTGGTATTCAGCGTGGCATTGGGTATTGCGATTGACATTACTATCCGGTTCCTGGTAAATTATAAACAGGAACTACCAATTAACAATAATAATGTAGAGCAGACCGTCACCTCCACTATCAAACATACAGGGCTTAGTATTGTGTACACTTCGCTTGTATTGATAGCTGGTTTTGTGATCTTTTGTTTTAGCAGTTTTGGAGGAACTTTTGCATTGGGATGGCTTACATCAGTGACATTGCTGGTAGCTACTTTAACTAATTTGATATTGCTTCCGGTGTTGTTATTATCGGTGGGGAAAAAGAAAAAATAGTTTACTCAATTTTAGCTGCAGTTAAGTTCTCAATTTATCACATCGAATTGTGAAATTGTTTGTATAAAGTAACTTTCTCAATCTCAATAGTTTTAAATCTAGTACTTATATCCTTTTTATGAAACCTTTAATTTACCTGGCACTTCTCATCGTTATCAGTTCCTGCAAACAAAATGAAAAAAAATCCATCGATCCTGTTACGGATAAAAGCTGGTCACAAGACTCTATAAGAAATTATTTCAAAGACAGTATTTCCCATCGGAATATTAATGGCAGAATGGGACAAGGCGATAGCTTGAACGATTTTGACAAATTCTCAAAATATATACTAGCCCACATTAAAGCAAAAAATATAACTGACCCATTTATTTTGGGATTTGATGAAAACTATATTGATACAACTAAAATTGACACTTCTAAAAAATGGCTTAGAATTTCGGTTAACCCCGTTTTCCGTACACCATACTGCCTAATACTTGAAAAAACTGGCAACACCAGTACACTTACACTAAAAATGACAGACGGACGAGGCGGCTATGAATCCGGGTTTTTAAATTTTGTTAGCCTACAGCAAACCGAAGATAGCTTCTACTTATCTATTTCAAAAAGTCTTCATCAATTAAAATTTTGGGACTTAAAAGAAGATACTACCTGCGGACGTGGTTTTGATGGGGAAAATTGGACTTTTGAAGCTATTGAAAATGGCAAGTATAATATTCAAACAAGATGGCATCCTTTACGTTGCGGCGACTCAACCACGAAGGAACTTGCCAAACTCTGTATTCAATTGAGATATGTTTCACAATTCAAAGATTACTTACAGGTAAGAGCTGGAGTAACCAAAAAAGAAATTGACGATGCATACCCTGATAAATAAACAGCTGGCATCAGGCAATTCCTTAAGACATATTTCTTTCTTTATCCTTCCTTATTTTATCCCAATATTTTTTGGCTACTATCAGCATACCAAAGCTTTCGCCTTCTTCCTTATTCAGGTGCTTGTGGTGCATTTTATGTGCCCAACGGATGGCACGAATGTAGGAGTTGTTGCTCCTGGTAAACCATTTAAAGCGCTGGTGAATGATCACTTCATGTACTATAAAATAAGCCAGCCCATATAGCGCAATACCAAAACCAATGGCCGCCACCCAGTATACCTGGTTTTGCAAACCCAGCATGATACAAAGCCAGCTTGGCACTGCGAAGATCAGGAAGAACGCATCGTTCTTTTCAAAAAAACCAGGGCCTTTTTGGTGATGATCTTCATGCAGGTACCATAAAAAACCATGCATCACATAGCGGTGCGTAAGCCAGGTAACACCTTCCATTATGATAAAGGTTGCCAAAACGATGAGTATAAAATATATTGCATTCATGGTAAGAACGTTCTCAAAATTAGAAAAAACATCACCTGTATCAATAACAAATGTATAGCGAATTTGTTTTTCTTTTGAAACGGTGACATACGGAACAGGGTCATCAACAGCAGGCTGATGACGAACCAGCATACATAGTTATACAGCGGCACATCATTTTCTTCCCATTTCCAGAAACCCAATTTTATAGCAACGGGTTCTATCAACCAGTCGAATGCCACGGCCAGCGTAGCCCCGTCGGTAATAACAGAAATGGCTTTTATAACGGCAGAAGGTTCCGCAGCCGTATCATCTATTGGCTTTGTAATCTTTTGCAACAATGCCGTGATGGCTATACCGGAACAAAATATTACAATGAACCAGTTAACACCGATGATGAGCGGCACCCGTTTCCATTGAATCCCCAGTACATCACCATAGGCATAATTCCCAAAAAGCAATCCTGTATTGACGCCTATAATTTCAACAGCAATGCCGGTAAGTATTGTTGCCACCGCAAACAGCCAGAAGAAAATATTTTTATCCTCCTGTGTCCAAAAAAGGAGTGCCATACTAAGCAACAAGTTAAACGAAGTACTTTGAATGACCCAGTCGCTTTTAAAAACAAGAATGCCTGCTAAACCCACCGCATGAAATAAAATGGCGATGGCAGTGGCTGTTTGTTGTTTTGAAAATGTACTGTTCCCCATTATTTTTTATAGTCTGCAGCGATCAGATCACTTACAATTTTAGCGCTCTTTAAACATAGTGGGATACCTCCGCCCGGGTGCACACTGCCGCCACAAAAGTACAGCCCTTTTATATCGCCTGAAAAATTCGGATGACGGAGAAAAGCAGCCAGTTTTGAATTAGAACTGGTGCCGTATAAAGATCCCATGTAAGAAGATGTTTTATCTTCTATCATCACAGGGTCGAGTGTTTCCTCAGTTTCAATCAAAGCAGCGATGTCTTCCCCCAGCAGGCGGCTAAGCTTTTTTATCACTACATCTTTTAGTTCCATTTTTATTTTCTCCCAGTCTTGTCCCGTATTGGCTGCGGTGTTTATCATCACAAACCAATTCTCCATTCCATCCGGCGCCATTTTCTTTTCCATCTTTGAAGTAATATTGACATATATAGTTGGATCATTGAAAACTTCTTTGTCGATGAAAATGCTGTCAAACTCCTTTTTATAATCAGCACTAAAAAAAATATTATGCAATTCTAATGGAGGAAAATTTTTATTAATGCCCCAGTAGAAAATAACGGCGCTGCTGCTGCGTTCCTGTTTCAAAATTTTCTTTGCCTTGTCTCCATCAGACAGCAGGTGTTTATAAGTGAAATAAACATCGCCATTGCTGACTACCAGCGGCGCTTCAACAATCTCTCCGTTTACAAGCACACCGCTCACCTCACCCTTGTTGTGTATTATCTTCTGAACAGTTGAATTAAAAAAAAACTCAACCCCCTTTTTTTTTGCCAACTCATATAAGGCGTTGGTTATGCTGATCATACCGCCTGCCGGATAATAAGTTCCTTCATTCATTTCGAGATGAGGGATCAGGCTGAGCATGCCGGGCGCTTTATACGGGTTGCTGCCATTGTAGGTAGCATAGCGGTTGAACAGCTGCACTGTCTCCGGGGCATTGAAGCTTTTTTGATTAAACCTGTTGAGTGTTTCAAAAAGATGACCTGGCCGCACTGTAGCAAGCGCTTTGATGATCCTTTTATGAAACCAGGTACTTGTTTTGTGCAGGGAATAATTTAAAAAAACGGTGGCGATGTTGTCATACACCCGGGCAGACTGCGCCAAATATTTCGCCACTGCTGCCGGGTTTTCATTCAATTGCTGTTGTAATTCTTTTGCAAACATGGCAGTATTGGCAAATGCGTTTACTGTTTTTCCGCTTTCAAAAAAATATTTGCAAGCGGTTTCAACCCGTTGGAAGGAAAAATATTTTTCAACAGGTTCACCTGCCAGTAAAAACAATTCTTCAATATTTTGAGGTTGGGTAAACAAGGAGGGGCCGGCATCAAAGTAAAATCCATTTTTTTTAAACGCATGCAGTTTGCCGCCAGGAAAAGCGTTTTTTTCGTACACCAATACCTTAAAACCCTGGACCTGCAACCTAATGGCCGCAGCAAGACCAGCCACTCCACTGCCAATAATAATTGCTTTTTTATTCTGCATATAAGTGATGAAAATCCTACCCTTTCTGTTGCTTCGCTATGTATTGTTCCAGTTTAGGCAATGCAATTTTGAACCATTCCGTAAAATTGCCGGGTTGCATGATGATATTGCTTTTTATTGCTTCTACAGACTGGTAACAGTAATCGCTTACTTCCTGCGGATTAGGTTGTACAATACCGTTATACGTGCCGGTAAACACATGATCGTATTCATGTTCTGTTAAACCGTTGTCAAAAGGTGCTTTGTAAATAAATGAAAACGTTTTTGACAGTTCTGTAGTGAACCCCATTTCCTCCTGCAGCCTGTTGTGTGCAGCAGTCAATGTATCTTCACCCGGACGGGGATGGCTGCAACAGGTATTTGTCCAGAGGCCGGCACTATGATACTTGTTAGCTGCTCTTTTCTGCAGCAGTATTTCCCCTTTTTTATTAAAAATAAAAATGCTGAACGCCCTGTGTAAAATGGCTTTTTCATGTACTTCCATTTTCCCCATGCTGCCTATGGCATTGTCCTGTTCATCTACTAAAATAACCTCCATGCCTGCAATTTATGCCGATTTAAAATAAGAAAGTAATGTCCATTAAACTGTTATAGAATATTCAACTGGGCCCGCACGCTTGCTTTTGCCAGTATATACACTTTGCCATAATTTGGTATCCGGAACCGCTGGTGGAGAATACTTTTGGGCTGAGCTTTTTTAATCTTATTAAAGAGAGACAAATAATATTTATACGCCACATATACACCAAATCTCGCCTTAACAGGAAGTTGGGCTATTCCTTTGTAGGCATGTATAAAGTCAAGGGCGATATCCTCTTCAATTTTCTTCTTGGAGCAGGAAGTGAAATTATTAAAATCAACACCTGGAAAATAGGTGCGGCTTAATTGCTGGTAGTCGGCTTTGGCATCTCTTAAAAAATTCACTTTTTGAAAAGCGGCACCAAGGGCCTGTGCAGATGGTTTAAGATGATCGTATATCTCCTGGCTACCCTCACAAAAAACATACAGGCACATTAGTCCAACTACTTCTGCACTGCCATAAATATATTCTTTGTAGGTATCGCAATCGTAATCAGACGCTGTGAGATCCATTTCCATTGAATGAAAAAACGCATCCACCAGGTGAAGGTCAATATTGAATTCATTTACGGTTTGCTGAAAACTGTTCAATATAGGATTGAGGCTTATACCACGTTCAATAGAAATATAGGTTTCCTTTTTAAATTCTTCCAGCAATGTCACTTTATCATACGCATGAAAAGTATCTACGATTTCATCGGCAAAACGTACAAAACCGTAAATGTTGTACACGGGTGTGCGCAGGTCTTTATGAAGCAACCGTATAGCACTGCTGAAAGAAGTACTATACTTCTCCGTAGTTGCCTTACTGCACATATGGCTCACTTCATGAAAGATATTCATCATACCATTGCAATTTTTGATACAATACTGAAATTATCATTCACTGTTTAATTAATTTAAATTGACTTCTAAAAACTCTTCAACACTTCTTTGGCCACCACTTCGCCACTAATTAAACTTGGTGGTACACCTGGACCCGGCACTGTCAACTGACCTGTATAAAAAAGATTGTTGAGCTTTTTACTTCTCAGAGATGGTTTTAAAATGGCTGTCTGCATCAGCGTATTAGCCAAACCGTAAGCATTCCCTTTAAACGAATTATAATCGCTTACAAAATCGCTTACGGAATAAGAACGTTTATAAACAATTGCCGACCGTATCTCTTGCCCCGTCCGCTCTTCAAAGCGCTTTACAATCTGATCAAAATATTTATCTCTTAACTCTTCCGTGTCTCCCTGTAAACCTGCCGCCACCGGTATAAGGAAAAACAAATTTTCATGCCCCTGGGGTGCTACAGTATCATCTGAAACAGAAGTAACACTTACATAAAATAAAGGTTCGCTTGGCCACTGTGGTGTTTTGTAAATTTCGTTGCCATGCACTTCAAAACTGGTATCAAAAAAAAGAGAATGGTGTAAAACATTCTCCAGTTTTTTGTTCAAGCCTACGTAATATAGGATACTACTGGGTGCCATCACCCTTTTATTCCAGTATGCATCTGAATACGACCTGTCGTTGGGGGCCAATAGTTTTGTTTCTGTAAAATGATAGTCGGCATTACTTATCACCACATCTGGTTCAAATACAACAGTCTCCATTCCATTTTGTGCAATAATTTTTTTAGCAGCAGCGTTGCTGGTTTGGATGGAGCTTACCGTATGATTGAAATGAAATTGTACACCGAGTTCTTTCGCCAATGAGTACATACCATTGACAATTTTATACATCCCGCCTTCCGGGTACCAGGTTCCCAATTTAATATCCGCATAGTTCATCAGGCTGTATAAAGCAGGTGTATCAGCCGCCAAGGCGCCTAAAAACAAAACAGGAAACTCGAGTAATTGCTGTAGCTGGGGATGTTTAAAATATTTACTGATATGTTTTTTCATAGACGTAAACACATCCAGTTTAAAAACACCTTTTATAAGATCTGTATCGGCAAATTCCGCAAGCGACTGACCGGGTTTGTATACAAGTTTGTTAACACCCACCTGGTACTTGTAAGCAGCTTCGTCCAGAAATTTATCCAGCGCCGTTCCGCTACCCGGTTCGATCGACTCAAAAAGTTTTTTTAAAGTGGCATAATCGGCCGGAATATCCATTGCCTTATCATCCCAATAAACACGGTAGGATGGATCAAGTCTCTGCAAATGATAATAATCGGACACCTTTTTTCCAAAGCAATTAAAAAAGTGTTCAAACACATCGGGCATCCAATACCAGCTTGGTCCCATATCAAACGTGAACCCGCCTTCTTCCAATTTGCGTGCTCTTCCACCGGGCATTTCATTTTTTTCGAGAACGGTTACCTCCCAGCCGGCCTTTGCCATGAAACAGGCTGCAGACATACCTGCAAAGCCGCTCCCAATCACCACAACTTTTTTCATGGCTGTTATAGAATTTGTTAGCTGATAAATTTAAACTAAATCCGGGTAAAAAACGGATCAGAAACGGGTTATTTGTTCTTTCAGCAGTTTACGTGCAAAATGTATCCTGCTTTTGATGGTACCCAGTGGCTCATGGAGCATCTCTGCAATTTCATGATATTTATATCCTTCAAAATACAGCATAAAAGGATTGCGGAAAATATGAGGCAGGTGATGCACTGCTGCCTGGATATCCTTAACGCCCAGGGTAATTTCTGCTTTATTGGCAACAGCACTCTGGTTGTGGTCGAGCAAAAAATCATTAGCCGTATTATCAAAGATGGTGTTTTGCTTTGCCTTACGACGGTAGTTGTTGATAAAAATATTCCGCATGATGGTGTACAACCACGCTTTAATATTGGTACCAACATTGTATTTGTCTTTATTGGCAAGCGCCCTGTACATTGTTTCCTGCAAAAGATCTTTTGCTGTTTCGTTGTCTCTTGTGAGCGTGATGGCGAATGGCCTGAGAAACTCGGTATTATTCACCAAAAGCTGATTGAATTCTATTGTTCCCATAATACTTCTGTTTAACATTTAGAACGTAAAACTAAACAGGAAGGTTGGTTAAACAAAACATTTTGTTTAAAATTTTTCTAAAAAAGATAAACAAAGTGATTGTCAGGGCTTTACACGTTAAGAAAATACCTTCTCAAAGTATAAACGGCAGTTGAAAGTGATATATATGAAAAAAGATCTGCCATTTGCAGATCCTTTTAGTAAGTATTTAATGATTGCAAGTAATAATTGCCGGCTAGAGTTGAGAAATAAACTCCATTACTTCTGCGAATGATTTCTTGAATTTAATGGAAGCCGGAATTTTTTTCTGATATGTTTGTGCAAGCTGTCCTGATATAATTAAAGGAGCATCACTGATTTGTTTTGTGATGGTTGAAAGAAATTTTTCGAAGTTGAACTTATGTGTAACGGAAGTAAGATGTGAAAAGAGATAATCCGGCTCTTTAAGTTTTACTACATATTCTACGTCATTTAAAGGCACGTTAGCGCCCAGATAAATAACTGATAAGCCCCGGCTTTTCAGCAAGTAGTGTACAAATAACAAACCCATTTCATGGTGCTCTCCTTCAGGCAAAAAAAGCAATATTGTTTTATCTACTTTCAAAGAGGATCGTACCTGTTCAATACCTACAATTAATTTTTGCCGTATAATATTGGTTACAAGATGTTCCTGGGCAGGATTTATGTGATTGGTCAGCCACAGTACACCGATCTTTTCAAGAAAAGGAAAAATGATCTGTGTAATAGCTCGTTCAACTCCTTTGGCATTAATATACCGGTCAAGTGTATCTTCCAGTTGATCAATATCCAGGTCGATCATCGATTGGATAAGTTCGTTCACGATGCGCTCCTGCAGTGCCTCTGCCCCCGTAAGTGACATTATTTTTTCTTTGAGCTCTTCTTCACGCATTTTATCAATGTGAGATATTTTGAACCCATACTTATTCAGCAAAGCTATATTCAGTAGTTTTTTTAATTCTTCACAACTATAATAGCGGATATTAGTATCGGTACGGCTGGGCTTTAAAAACTGGTAACGCTGTTCCCAAATACGGATGGTATGCGCTTTTATTCCGGATAAATTCTCCAGGTCTTTAATGGTGAACGAATGCATAAGAATACTTTTGTGTAACTAATACAAGCCGGACAGGACTTTTGTTTACAAAGGAAACTGATTTTTTGCTATTTGGAAAGGTACACTTTGCAGTACCATACTTCAAGACTGAACAATGTCCATATAATTTTTGCCCGCTTTTCTGCAGGAATACGTATTGTATTAGACAGCAGCCCATCAATAAAAGCAGGTGCTAAAAACTGCCGGCTTACTGCATTATTGTTTTGCAGGTAATCACAGATGATTTCTTTTAATTCTCCATCCACCCATTTTTTTAAAGGTATTTCAAAGCCACGCTTAGGCTGGTTTATCAGTTCTGCAGGAAGGTATTTTTTTGCCAGTTGCCTTAATAAATATTTGGTAGTGCTTCCCTTTATTTTAAATTCATCATTCATGCCGGGAGCAAATTCCAATAATTCCTTACTTAAAAAAGGGCTTCGGCCTTCCAGCGAATTGGCCATGCTGGCGATATCCATTTTTACCAGCAGGTCGTTGAAAAGATTGGTATCAAAATCCAGCTGCATTATTTTTTTTAGTCCTGTTATGCTGGTCTTTGCCACAGCATTAAAATCATCCTGCATCTGTTTTAAATAATCCGCAGGTGGATGAATTATATTGCGTTCATAATCTTCCATGATATCTACACCAGCAGATAAATAAATATGCAGGTTACTCTTGGATGCAAGCGATGCCAGCCTGTAGATATAATTGTAGGCTGACTTTTTATTGGCCGAGTGAGGCATGATGTTCTTTGCAACAGCAGCACTTCCTTTTACCAATACATTGCGTTTAAAAAAATCATACCGTGCAAAGGGAACATACCGCCGGTAACCACCAAAGAGTTCATCGGCGCCGTCGCCATTGAGTATAACCGTCAAATATTTTCTTGCTTCTTTACTTACATAATAACTGGGTATGGCAGAGCTGTCAAAAAATGGCTCACCATAATTACTCAATATCTTTTCAACATCGTCTTTTAAGTGATCAAATGAAATATTGATCTGTGTATGATGTGTTTTATATTTTTCTGCTACGAGTTTTGCAAGCGGTGCTTCGTCATACTCACCAGCAAAGGAAACAGTAAAAGTTTTTAGTGTATTAGTGTATTCACTGGCTATGGCGGTAACCAGGCCACTGTCTATTCCGCCGCTTAAAAAACTGCCTACTTCCAGGTCGGATGATTCCACCCTTCTTTTAACCGCCTGGTGCAGGTAGCCGTCAACTTTAGTAAGCGCATCATCAAATGTATAGCGGTGCTTTTCCCTGTAAAACAGTCCAATATCCCACCATTTTTTTTCTGCGTATGCAAGTGTGCTGCAATGGATGGTGGCACAGCTGCCTGCACCGAGTTCACTTACCAGCTGATAAGGTGTCAATTGTTTATAAAAACTACCAAAACGCAGGTAGTGATAAATATTGCCGGTCTCCATCTGTAATGGCAATAATCCTTTGAGGCAGTTGAGTTCGCTGGCAAATACAATTTTCCTGCCGTCGTTAAAAATATACAAGGGCTTTTTTCCGGCCCTGTCCCGGGCAATGAATATTGTTTTCTTCTCCTTATCATAAATGGCAAACACAAACATGCCGTCTAAATAAGGCAGCATGGCTTCCCCGTATTGCCGGTATAATAATAATAATGTTTCAGTATCCGAAGAGGTTTTACCCACGATACCCAATTGCTCTCTTACTTCTGCATGATTGTAAATTTCACCATTGAAAATGATGGTATACCGGTTACCAAGCTGCATGGGCTGTTTACCACCGCCAATATCAACAATAGATAAACGGAGGTGATAAAAATCAACGTTATCTTCTGTAAAAGCATGCTGCTCATCCGGCCCGCGGTGAAGCATATACTGGTTTACCAGGCCTTGATCTATTTTAAAATTTACTGCACCTGCTATTCCACACATAAAGTATAATGTAATTAACTGCGGCAAAATAACTGGTTATTATTAAACAGCAATTGATATTTTAGGATAAATTTGTTTGCTGCACACAATCAACGCAGTGTACTAACTAACCACATGAACCATTTAATTGACATCATACTGTTTCCACTGTATGTTGCCTTGTTTGCTTTATTCTTTAACTGGCGGAGAAAAAAAATAGCCGACCCTGTTTTAAAAAAATATCACCGCATTGGTTTCTGGATAAAAATTTTTAGTGCCTTTGCTTATATTATCTACAGCCTCAATCTTGCCAAATTAGACTCTGTTTTTCTCTATTATCCCGAAGGACTTAACATTGCAAAGCTGATTCTGAAAGATTTCTCCAACATACACCTGCTCTTTATACCAGGACAGGATTTTGATACCGATCTGCTGGCAGACAGTTTTAATAAGGGCTACTTTAAAAGTGAAAGCAACTTTTTTATAGCAAGACTGGTTACGCTGTTCTCGTTTTTCTCATTTGGGAGTTACAGTGTCATTACGCTGTTTTTTTCCATGATATCATTTGCCGGTGTATGGCGGCTCTTTAGGTTTTTTTACGATCAGTATCCGCATTTACATAAAGCATTGGCGATCTCCATATTGTACCTGCCCAATTTTGTATTCTGGAGTTCCGGAATTTTAAAAGATCCTTTGTGTACAGGGATGATGGGTTTTGTAACTTATGGGTTGTATAAGATTATCATAAAAAAAGAATCCATTGTAAAAAATGCCGCGGCTGTACTTTTTGCCGGGGCTGTACTTGGGCTGGTAAAAGATTATATCCTGGCTTCCTACCTGCCTTTTCTATTCTTGTTCTTTGCAGGCAACCGGATCAGGAAAATCGAAAGGCCTGCCGTAAAAGTGATCCTCATGTCATTTATTGGGCTAATCGCTGCTGTTAGTTTTTTCCTCGCAAAAGATATGATTGTAGGTGGCATAGTGGATAAACTGGCAGAGTCGGTGCAGGATATGCAAACCAGTTTTATGCGGATATCCGGTTTGGCAGAATCCTCTTTTTCGCTGGGTGCCGAATTTGACGGCACTCCTGCGGGGCTGGTAAAAATTGCACCTTTTGGTATTGCAGCTTCGTTGTACCGGCCTTTTTTATGGGAAGCAAAAGGCATCAGCTTTTTCTTATCCGCAGCAGAAAGCACCGTGGTTATGTTATTTACACTGTATGTTTTTATTAAAGCCGGACCTTTCACTTTTTTTAAAAGTATTATTAAAGATCCGATGATACTGTTTTGCTTTATGTTTGCATTGGTATTTGCATTATTCGTGGGCATTACCACACTTAATTTTGGCACCTTAGTCCGATACAAAATTCCCTGCATGCCATTCTATATCATTTCTTTGGTATTGATACTGGACCGGTACAAAAGAAAAAAGCTGCAGAAGGCTGCAGCTATAGAAAAGGATGTAAATATAATTGGAACTAACCCGCCACTCTCCTGAACTTTACCGGAGTAAAGAAAGTCATCACAGAAGAAATACTGCTCCTGATATGGAGGCCCGTGATGCTTTTGGCCTCTACTTTACTGGCGAGCCTTGTTAATATTAATGCAGGGTTAGCGCTAAAATCATTCTTTAGTGCATCCATGGCTGGCCACAGCATAAAGTTGATCTTTTTGACCTTATCTGTTTTTTGGTAGATCAATATCACGCCTACCATGGCAATTAAAAAACCGCAGTAATTTGCACCAGCCAGAATTTTGTTGCTGAATTTAGCCCTGTGTATGTGCAGCCTGTTGCGAATGTAGAAATACATTTTCCAGGCATTGGTATGATCCCAGTCCTGCTTAAATGAAAAGGCCGCCGCAGGATGATAATGTACACTTGCAGAAATAGTACAAACAGGTATTTTATTCTTTTTTGTAATGCGGTAATAATATTCCGTTTCATCGCCCCATAAAAAAAGACTTTGTTTGGGCACCCCTACTCTTTCAACAATATTGCGGTGTATCATCGTACCATTAAAAGGGTGACCGATGCCTTCAATGATAGCGCCATTGGCTTCTTCAATAGTTTGATAATGTTTGGTCTTCCATACAAAGCTTTTGCCGTCTTCTTTGTTTATCACTGCACAATTGCGCAAACAAAGCCTGTCCAGTTCAGGTTCCAATATTTTCTCCAATGCATTTTCCTTAGGGTAGCCATCGTCATCCATACACCAGATCCAGCTATAGCCGTTTTTATAAGCCCACTGGATACCGGTTTCGAAGCCGCCGCCACTTCCGGTGTTGCCTTGTGAAATAACCAACAGGTCAGGTTGAGACAATAACCATTTACCAGTATCATCGGTACTGCCATTGTTAATTACAAGGATTGCGTCAGGTTTTTGAGTCTGGTTACGGAGTGCAGTGATACACTCTTTGAGCAGGTGAAGCCTGTTGTAGGTGACTACAACGGCAATGGCCTTTTCCATAGGGGTAGGTTTTCGGATTTATTCAATAAGTACCATCTAATAACGCCACTGGCTTTATCTTATTGCACTTTCTTCGTAATTTCCGAACAAGATCGTGGCAACCCGTGCCTTTCTAAGCGTATGAAGGCCTGCTGGTTACACAGGAGAGAAATAAATTTTCTGCCTTGTTTTCAGCCCGCCCTTTCAGAAAGTAATGGCTGTATTCCATAGCTGCAGAAAGGCAGGTTTGCCATCATTTTTTGCCAGGGTAATTGAACTTTGGATTGTAGATAAATTCCTTGTCGTTGAGTGTAAGTAAAAAGCTGAGCAGGTCAATTTTTTCTTCCTCACTAAGCAGGATGGGCTTCCTGAGTTTTTTTGATACCACTTTATAATCCTGGATACCTTCTGTATAATGATCAATCACCTGTTGTAATTTTTTAAACCTTCCATCATGCATATAGGGAAAAGTGTAACTAAGATTGCGCAGGCTGGGCACTTTAAAATGCAGGCTGTCTTCACGTTGTTGTGTAATGATCCAACGTCCATAATCCTTTAAAGTACTGTCTGCAGGCAAACCATTATTTGCAAAGGAATAATCTGTAAACATAGGTTCCTTGTGGCAGCTGTTACAATATTTTGAAAATATGGCATAACCTCTTTCTTCCTGCTCCGTAAAAGCTGTCTTGCCTTGCCTTACCTGGTCATATTTTGCATTGGCAGAGATCAGTGTGAGTTGAAACTGCGCCAGGGCTTTCAATACTTTTTCACCTGTTGCCACACTGTCGCCGAATGCCTGGTAAAACAGGCTGCGGTAAAAAGCAGATTGATTTAATTTCTTTACTACAGAAGGCAGTGATTCACCCATTTCTTTTGGATGGCTCAAGGCTGCCAAAGGCTGCATGTCAAGGTGATTGACGGCTCCATCCCACATAAATTTCTTTTGCCAGGCAAGATTAAATAAGGCAGGTGCATTCCTGTTACCAACCTGGTCGTGAATACCATGACTTAAACTATGATCGGTATGTGCAAATGCATTATAAGGCGAATGGCAGGAAGCGCAGGAGATGGTACTGTTTAATGACAAAACAGGACTATAAAAAAGATTTCTGCCCAATTGTATTTTAGCGCTGTCGGGTGGGTTTTTGCTAAAATCATATGCTGGTTTTGGAAAATAGCCCGGCCATGAAAGTCCATAATGCTCTACCGTGAAAGATAACATTGCAACCAGCACAGTGAGGGATAATATAGTGACCTTTGTCTTCATTTGCCCAAACTGAAAACGGATGAAATATTTTTTGCTATTACCATGGCTTTTTCGCCAGGGCTCATCACTTCATACACCTCATTCAATTGTAACTGGTTTAGCAGTTGGCGAATATCAATGTCTATCATAATATCGTTATTGTGTACAACAGGCAGTTCAACCTGCTGCAGGGTATTATAGGGATACTCATAACCACCAATATGATAAGTAAATTGATTTTTCCTCGCAGGACACAATTTGGTTTTCCCTTCCAGTTTAAAATTGATGTACCCGCTTTGCCATGTCCAGTACATTCCATTTACAGGATCCAGGTCGCCGCCCATGGCACCTGAAACATTGGTCAAACTATCCACGCCAATTGAAAAGTGGATACTATTATACTGAATTTTTTTTTCTCCAATATGCTGAATGAGTTGTGATGCAGGATTTTCTATATCAACCAAATGGTTTTTTTTCTCCAGCTCAGCAACCAGTTGATTGTTTTGATAAAAACTGATATTGGAAACATAAAACCTGATAACGGAAATTTCAATACTGTCATTTTTATAGGGATATTTCTTGTCGGTTTCAATGGGCAAAGAATCAAAAACCGGCCGGAACCGAATAGAAACAGCTTCTTTTTGCGCATACCCGGTTTGATCAAAACAAATAAGCAATATGATGATGATTTTTTTCAAGACCTGTCTTTTACCAAACCCTATTTTAATTGTACAAAGCTAAAATTTTTCTTCGTTGGGAAATACTGGTGCAGCTGTTGCGGACTTTGTACTGGAAACAAATGCATCTGCAAACTGTATCGCCTCTCCTATCACATGGTGCATATCCATGTAGCGGTAAGTAGCGAGCCTTCCTAAAAAAGAAACCCTGTTTTGTGAAGCGGCTTTTGCCCGGTATTTTTTCAACAATTCGATATCAGCAGCCAGTCGTTTTGGATAATAAGGAATATCAGATGGAGTGGTTTCTTTACTGTATTCTGTAAAGTAAATTGTTCTGTCATGCTGTTCCCAGGGAGTAAAATGTTTGTGCTCCGTGATCCTGGTATGCGGTACCGCTTCATCACAGTAATTCATTTGCGTGGTTCCCTGGAAATCCCCTTCGGCATATCCTTTCTCAAATAAAACTGTTCTGTAGCCCAATCGTCCAAACTCGTAGTTAAAAAAAGCATCAACAGGGCCTGTGTAAAAGATATGGTTGTAACTGGAATGATCTGCTGCGGTATCAAATTTTTTATCCAGTGTAAGATGTATACCCGGATGATGGATCATTTTCTCCATTACTGCTGTATATCCATCCACCGGTATGCCGGTGTAGATATTGCTGTGGTAGTTATCATCATAATTAAAACGAACGGGTATCCTTTTTAAAATGGAAGCGGGCAGCTCCGACGGCTGACAACCCCATTGCTTTTTAGTATAGCCATAAAAGAAAGCCTCGTACAATTCCTTCCCGATAAAACGCAAGGCCTGTTCCTCAAAATTTTGGGGTTCGGTAATGGTTTTATCAGCCAGGGTCTCTAAAAATTCTTTTGCCTGGCCGGGGGTAAATGACCGGTCAAAAAACTGGTTGATGGTATGGAGGTTTACTGGCAGCGGATATATTTTGCCTTT
Source organism: Bacteroidota bacterium (assembly GCA_029561305.1). Classification (GTDB taxonomy): domain Bacteria; phylum Bacteroidota; class Bacteroidia; order Chitinophagales; family Chitinophagaceae; genus Ferruginibacter. The sequence goes on from JAKQJG010000042.1 coordinate 21,248, forward strand.
ACTGACAGCCTTCACCCGGTGTACATAAGGCCTGAACTCGGTAAAACTATTTACATAATCCCAAATCTCTTTTTTATCGGTATTGAAAATGTGGGGGCCATATTCATGCACCATGACGCCGGTAGACTCGTCTCGTTTTGTGTGACAGTTGCCACCTAAGTGAGGGCGTTCCTCCCATATCTCTACATCACAATCCATCAAAGCGGTGAGCCTGCTGGCCAGCACACAACCAGAAAATCCTGCACCAACGATCAAGTAACGGTTTTTCATTTACAATGCGGTTTAAACAAAAATAACAGAAATAGTTATCGGTAAACAAACCTATTCTTCCAGTTTTGCGTATTTAAGGTATATTTATCCGCTTTGATAATGATACCGGCCTGCTAAAATTGTATATATTTATAGCAGGCTTTTCCTTAAACCTTTGCTTTGGAAACACATTTTATATACTTAACGATACTTGCTGCCTCACTCATCGGACCACTTGCTTTAAGCTTTGACAGAAAGGTAGGTTTCCGGAAAAAATGGAAATATCTATTTCCAGCCATGGTATTGCCAGCAGTATTTTATATCGCCTGGGATATTTATTTTACATCAAAAGGAATATGGAGTTTTAATGAAACCTGTATCCTGGGCAAACCTTTTTACCTTGTTAATCTACCGATAGAAGAAGTGCTTTTCTTTTTTGTGGTGCCTTATTGTTGTGTATTTATTTACGAATGTATCCGGGTGTACTTCCGCAACTTAAAGAACAAGCCTCACGACAGGATAATACTGAAAGTATTGGGATGGGCGCTGGTGATACTGGGTATAATTTTTTATAAAAAAATGTACACTTCCTGGACCTTTATTTTAAGTGGCAGCGTAACGTTGCTGGTGTTGTATAACAAAAAATGGTTTCGCCACTTTGATCCCACTTCTTTCCTCATCTCTTATTCAATCATACTGGTACCCTTTCTTATCGTAAATGGATTTTTAACCTCCATTCCTGTTATTACATATAACGATGCAGAAAACTTAGGCCTTCGTATTTCAACCATACCAGTGGAAGACGTATTTTATGGTATGCTGCTGGTAATGATGAATGTGGTGATTTATGAAAAACTCAAGAGTAAAAGAAGGACAAAGACCACACAGCACCATCATGCTCATGAACAGCAACTATAAGTTTAGCTGGAATTGAAAAGACAGACCCGGTAAAAAAATATAGACGGTTTATTTCTAATGGCTTCTTAAAAAAAATTCTTCCACAAAAGCCTTAGGATTCTGCAGCCGCTGCAACTGTTGGCATGAAATGATCAGCTTACTTTAAATAATTCATCCCACCGTGTAGTGTACCGGGGGCTCCGCATTTCCATTCTCATTTTCCAGTTTCGTTCGGTACCGCTGGTGGCAAATTTTAAAATATCATCCCGCTGGCTGAAGTTGATATTGTCGATCATATCCATCAGTTTTCTGCCAGCGTTTTTTGTTTCGGGTAAAAATAAATTGCCCTGGATCGAATCATCCGGTACAATACCACTGAGCATTACACCGGCTTTTTTGTAAAAGGTTCCTTTTTTAAATAACTCATCCACCAATGACACTGCTGGTTTGATAAGCTCGTTGGTAAACGAAGTGGCGGTTGGCAAAGTTGCATACGAGCTATGCGTGGCGCCCCGGTTAAAATCAGCCGAATGACTTTCTTCCTTAGCCACCACAAAAACACTGATCACTTTTGCGGCGCCTTGTTGTCGTCGCAATTTTTCGGCTGCTCTCGATGTGTAGGTTGCCACGGCTTCTTTTATATAGTTGATATCGTTTACCGGTTTACCAAACATCCTGGTAGTAGCTATCATCTTTTTTTGCAGCAGTTCGTCTTCCATTTCATTACTGGCGATACCTTTTAATTCTCTTACCAGCCTGGCACCCACCACTCCACCTAATTGTGATTTACCAAATGCTTCACTCATACACTGCAATTGAAACCCGTCGTAAATACCCCATTGCTGAATTAATTTTTCTTCATAACGGCGACCCACACCCCAAATATCACCCACCGGTGTTTTCTGCAGTGCATACTGTATTATCTCCGGGTTATCGAGCACCACCACACAGTTCGTCTTCTCTTTATTTTTCTTGGCTAAATGATTGGCCACTTTGCACAACACTTTTGTGGGAGCTATACCTACAGACACTTTGATGCCCGTCCATTGTTCTACTCTTTCTCTTATTTCTAAACCAATTTTTTTCAGGTCTTTTTCTTCAAACTCCTCCAGGTTCAAAAAACACTCATCTACTGAATACACTTCCACATTTTTCTTACCCAGCATGGTTCGCAGCGTTTCCATCACCCGCCAGCTCATGTCGCCATACAAATTATAATTAGAGGAAAAAGTGGCGATGTTGTGTTGCTGAATCAATGGCTTTGCTTCAAAATAAGGTCCAGCCATTGGCACACCCAGTTGTTTTGCTTCATCCGTTCTTGAAATAATGCAACCGTCGTTGTTACTCAGTACAACAACCGGCTTTTTATCCAGGTGCGGCAGAAACAATCTTTCGCAACTGCAGTAGAAGTTATTACAATCAACGATGGCTTTCATACCTCTTCCGCCCCCTCCCGATTGTATCGGGATAAATTCCGGGGGAACCTTCTCCGCTAGATCATTAAAACTATTTTTGAAATTTGTTGGCATTGTCTTAGCCTGCTTTTTTATGTGCGCTGTTATTTCTAAAATGCTGCAGGCTGCTGTCTACCATCCTGATGACACAGGTAACCACACCCCAAATTTTACAATCGCTGAACTCGCCCACTTCAATCGGTGCCAGTTTATTTGTTTCGGGCACCAGTCGTAATTTATTCAGCGTTTTTTCATAGCGGCGTATCAACAGCTCGCCATCCAAAATGGCAATCACTATTTTACCATTCTGTGGCTTGATGCTTTTATCTACGATCACAATATCATCATCGTAAATACCGGCATTGATCATACTGCCGCCGCTGACCCTCATAAAAAAGGTTGCAGGTTTGTTGATGATCAGTTGTTCGTTCAGATCGATGCCCCTGTCCATATAATCATCGGCTGCGGCACCAAAACCTGTGGCGTTGGCAGTTTGTACCTGTTGCTGGGTGTATTGTTTGCTGCCCTGGTAAGCAGACTCATAAAATTGTTCCTCGTCCATAAAATTATTTTTTGTAAAGCTAATTTATTTAGTAACTTTATGCTAACGAAATTGGTTAAATTTTTAAAACTTATTTTATGGAAACTGCAGTAACGATGGATAAAAAGCCGGTGTCCCTTCAAAAAACAAAAGTGGATCTTTCCAAAGCGATGCCCGGCTACAAAGTATATGAATACCAGTTGGTGCTTCATCCGCATGAAGAGTTGTGGAACCGCATTGTAAAAGTAAAAAATGAATTTGCCGAAAAGTACCAGCATGAACAGGCCAAATGGGGCAAGCCGCATCTTACGCTGGTAAGTTTTATTCAATATGAAATGATGGAAGCCAAGATCATCAACCGCCTCAAAGTAATTGCGATGGGTGCGCCGCCTGTTAAAATTGAATTGAAAGATTTTGGAAGTTTTCCCAGTCACACTATTTATATCAATATCACCAGCAAGATCCCAGTGCAGGGGTTAGTAAAGAAAATAAGAACCGATACGCAACGGCTGATGAAATTAAATGAGGACAACAAACCGCACTTTATGATGGAGCCCTACGTAGCCGTTGCAAGAAAACTGCAACCCTGGCAATATGAAAAAGGCTGGCTGGAATACAGTCACAAACATTTTACAGGAAGGTTTATTGCATCCGATATGCTGCTGTTAAAAAGATCCATGTTTGATAAAAAATATGAAATAGCACAACGCTTTGAATTTGAAAACCTGCCGGTGAATACCACGCAAGGGGATTTATTTGGCACCCCTGTCCCCTCCCGATAAAAATCGGGATAAATTCCGGGGAACTTAG
>JAKQJG010000051.1 GCA_029561305.1 Bacteroidota bacterium
ATTTATAGTCGTCAATAGCGGTAAACACATTGTAGTTGCAACCCAGTTTTCCATAGGTACTTTCGTCCTGGCTAAAACATTCAAAGAATAACTCATCGGGGTGAATGGTGATCACAGGATCCAGTACGATCCAGGCATCCCGGTCATTATTGTAGAGATAGTTATAGTACTGCTGCCTGGCTTTGTAAAACGTCATCAGTAATTTTTCTTTTTCAGCCCTCACTTCTGCCAGTTCTGCTTTTACTGTTTCAATATGTTTTTTCGCTGCAACCGCATCGTATCCTGCCATGTGTTCTGCTAAAAACAACGCCTCGTTTTGTGCCACCCATTCTTTGTAGGCAGTTTTATCTTTTGGCTTAAAGCGCAGATCGCTTACCACCACGTCATGTAATGCGGACATGGCCTCCCGGAAAGCAATTTTTTTATTGAGCTTCCCTACAAACCAGGCACTTTCCCTCAATGTATCCGGCGCAAAACTCATCCCGGTCTGGTAGGCCGAACTGGTAACCGTTGTATTTCCTGCAAAGCGATAATTGAATAGCATGGTTGTTATTTATTAACCGTTTCTTTTTAATTCCGGGTGACTGTTTCTACTACTTTTAATGGTGTTGCCACTTCATATAAAGATCTTAACTGCATTAAGATATCAATACACTTTGCCTTATCTCCAATGGCAGCAATGGCTGATACATCAGATAAAATGGCACTTACTGCTGTTGCTGCCGCTTCAGATCTTCTGCCTTCTGTAAGCAGGAAATGATAGATCCTGTTCTTTGCCGTCCGGCTTTTATTTACCCTGGTAAGCACCGAACGGAAATAAAAATCCAGCGACGTGATTTTTGCTGCATCATCTGCTGCAAAACGCTCCAGGTAATTGGTGGCAAACAACTGCATTTTTTCGCTGGGATGCTGGCTTAACTTAAGCAGGTATAGCTCGCCGTTAGTAGAGCTGAAGAACTTTGTGATCAGCTCCCTGCCAAATGATTCCACATCGGGTTTAATGGAATCCGCCAAACTGATCAGCACTTCAGGGCTCCAGTCGCTCTCTGTAAATTCTTCCCTGAAAAACTGCATGGCAAACTGCCTGGTATCCTGCCATTTGCTTTCGAGTAATTTTATACTGCTGTCTTTTTCATACTTGATCCGCTGCGATTGTTCTTTGTAAAATTTCCAGCACCATTCTCTTACAGATAAGTTTTCGTGTGCTCCCAAAGCTATCACCTGCGGAATACTGAGTTGGGTTGGCTCCGTATATTTTTCCAGTATCATCACGCCTACATTTTGTGCAGCCGGGTAGGTAGAGTATAATAAGTTAAGCGCTGTTTGTTTATTGGCGTTTTGCAAATAAGCGCTTAATTCATTGCACAATAATTTGCTTGTGTCTGCATGAATGCCTTCAGTTGTTTCTTTTCGCAGTAAAACAGGCATCAATAGTTCTGCTGCCTTTATCCCAAATGATCCGTTTGCCGTGGCCATAGCAGCAATAATTGCAGGCAATCCTTTTCGTACATTTTCATGTTGTGAAACCACGGCATTGATCATTTCAACCTGGTATTGCAGCAAGGTGGCAGCATCCATATGTTGCAAAAGGCCAAGCCCTTCCTCTCTTACCATTATATAATGATGATGCAGTAAACCAAACAAAAATTCCTTTGATAATTTCCCCAGGTCGAGTTGTGCCTTTTGTATTTTTAATACCTGCAGGCCAAATAACAAAACAACAGCGTTCTCATGTTTCAGCAGGTCAGCCACTACAGCAATATTCAGTTGTTTCAGTTCTGCCGGAAACAGTTCCAATAACAATCCTCCGGCGTCTTTTAAGATCGCTTCGTTTTCCGGTGACTGTTTTATATAACCAAGCATTTCTGCAATGGACTTACCAACAACCGGGTTGCTTATTGTTTCCGGAAGGGCATTGGCTTTTAAAAAGGTTCTGGCCCAGCTCCTGATCGCTGCATGTTTTGAAAAGATAAGCGCTGTAACAAAAATGCTCTCCTTTAAATAATCATGCCTGTATTTTTCCGTCCACTCTATTCCTTTTTGCTGTGCAGCTGTATCAATACAATTAAGTAAAGCGGTTACCAGGTCATGATCTGGTATGGCTGTTTCAAATTTTTCTACCGTAAGTGAAAAACCAACACCGGCTGGTATTGCAAAAGAAGAAGAGAGCAATTGCTTTAAGGCATTCTTATCCAGTTTGGTTTTGATACTGGGATAATCAGGATGAGCCGTAAGATTTTCTTTTGCAAACTGGTGGACTTCTTCCATCTCTGCCTCCATCAGCAATTGCACATAAGCCTGAGGCATGGTATTCCATAAATGCAGGTAAGGTGTTCCATTTTTATTGAGCGAATGGGATACTGGTGCTGTGGTATTAGTTGTAACAGCAGCCGGAGCTGCCTCTTTCTTTTTACTGAAAAAACCAGTTAGTTTTTTTATGAAACCGCCTACACCCTCGCTGCCGCCGGAATTACTACTGCTGCTCTTTTTTAGGGTAGCTCCACTGTTATCATTCTCCGAACGCATCCGCCAAAGACGGTCGCTTTTCAAAACAATGGCTGGATTATTTCCACTCAACACCTGGTGTAAAAAAACAGCCTGTGCATTTTGCAAAAACCGGGTCTCCACTTGTTGATAGGTATTCCTGGCCCATACATGGTGAAAACTGGAATAATGCTCCCTGAAATCCTGTGTATGCCTGTACCCAATCAACAATGCCGTGGCTAGTTTTACATAATCGGGGTTGTCATTTTTTCCCGTGCTATTTAATGTACGCAGTACCCTGCCATGAAAATACCAGCGGGTTTTTTGAGAGTAGGCCAGCCTGCTGGTAGATTTTTTTAATTCTTTTTGCAGCTTCACCCACTCTTCAATTTCCGGAACATATAA
>JAKQJG010000094.1 GCA_029561305.1 Bacteroidota bacterium
GCAGAAGTGGACACCACTGCCTCAAAGACCGTGATAACACAAGCAGGTCATGGTCTTACATTTGGCACTATTGTAATGCATAATGGAACAGGTTTTGTTGCGGCTAAAGCAGATAGTATTGCAAATGCTGAAGTTGTTGGAATGGTTTCTAATGTCATTGACAGTGGACATTTTGAACTTACTACACATGGATATGTAAGTGGTAATAATTTTAAATTTGTAACTTATACTGGTGGAATACCACCATATACAATAAGGACGGGCCCAGTGGTTGCTGGTTCGGTATATTTTTTAAATGATGCAGCTGCTGGATATATGTCAACCACTGAACCTTCAATAACAGGTCATGTATCTAAACCATTATTTATAGCAACATCAACCACAACAGGATACTTTTTTAATTGGCGTGGTGTTGTTATTGAATCAGGTGCTATATCTACCGTAAATTCAGTTACAGCAGGAACTGGAATAACAGTTAGCCCGACAACAGGAGATGTTGTTGTATCAAATGATGGTGTATTGAGTATAAGAGCTGGTGCCAATATTATATTGGAAGGCACGGCGCAAAATCCTATCATTAATGCTTCAACAGGAAAAGTGGTAAACATGGGTAGTGTTTCTACTAGCAGTAAAATATTATCTTTAACCGGCCCATCATATATTGGAGAGGTGAGTGAACAATATACATATAATGCACCAACTATGGCAACATCAACCGCTTTAGTATCTATTGGCCTTACTTGTGGAAATGCTGGTAATCGTATATTAATAGTGTTTAGAGGGAATATTGGTTATGATGAATCAGGATGCGATGGGGCTTTTATATCACTTCATTCTGCTTCTGGCGTACTTCTTGCTACTGCTATTATGCAACATTCTTTACAAACCACACTTGTTTGTGATTATGTGTTTACAGTTCCTTCTACTGGTTACAGTACAACTTTTTATGGTAGATTTGGGCGATTGGGTGGTGATGCTAATGATTATTGTTATGCAAATAGGGGTCTGTCGTATGATGATGGCGCAGGCATCACCGGAAATTTCACCACTTCTTCGATAACTTTCTGGGAATATCAATTATAAGGGGAAAATAATATGAATATGAATGATAAAATATTAGCTGTAATGTTAAAATATAAACCAAAATCATTTGGTTTTGATGAAAATGATAACATTGTCGCATGGGTTGGTGATATACCGCAGCCAACAGATGATGAATTAAAAGCAGTGATAAAAACAAAAGAATTTAAAAATTTTAAACAACAAAAATTAGATAAAAATGAAAGCAAAAAAATATCTAAAAATATGGATAGAATAGATTTAAAGTCAATTCCATATATACGAGAATGGATATCCAAGCAAAAAGACGCACCAAAAGAATTGGTAGATTTGGAAAATGAAGCAAAAGCAATAAAAGCTAAAATGAAATAATAGGAATTATTTTTATGGCAAATAGTACGATAAGATTAGGTATATCAGGCCCAACTGGCCCAACAGGCCCTGCAGGAGCCACAGGCCCAGCAGGCCCAGCAGGCCCAGCAGGCCCAGCAGGAGCTAAAGGAGCCACAGGCCCAGCAGGCCCAGCAGGCCCAGCAGGCCCAGCAGGCCCAGCAGGCCCTGCAGGAGCCACAGGCCCAGCAGGCCCAGCAGGCCCAGCAGGCCCAGCAGCAGAAGTGGACACCACTGCCTCAAAGACCGTGATAACACAAGCAGGTCATGGTCTTACATTTGGCACTATTGTAATGCATAATGGAACAGGTTTTGTTGCGGCTAAAGCAGATAGTATTGCAAATGCTGAAGTTGTTGGA
>JAKQJG010000104.1 GCA_029561305.1 Bacteroidota bacterium
GCAGCCACTGGTAAAATGATGGAGAAATATAATGTGGAAGATATCAACCAGCTGGCTGGAGGTGGTGAATATCCCGGCCAGGATGGTTTTGGCTGGACGAACGGGGTGTACCTGGCGTTAAAGCGATTTGTTGGTTCGTAATATCAAAAAGCCGTCACCGAAGTTCAATATTTTTAAAGAGCAGTTTGACGATAAATTTTTATTTTAGTGTCAAATAACATTTGCCATGACCAGATGCATTTATCTTTTAATTATATTGCTTTATTGCCAAACTATGAATGCCCAATCTGTGGGTATCGGCACAGCATCCCCTGCCACATCAGCGCAATTGGATATTACAAGTACTAACAAAGGTTTGTTGATGCCAAGGCTTACTACGGCGCAGCGCACAGCCATTGCCAACCCGGCAAACGGCTTGATGGTGTACGATACTAACCTCAGTGCATTTTGGTTTTACAATGGTTCGTCCTGGTCATCTGTTGCCGGTAGTGCAGCCAGCCAGTGGATGGTAAATGGCAACAATATCTATAATAGTAACAGTGGTAATGTTGGCATCGGCACAGCTGCACCCTTAGCCAGGCTCACTGTTGATAGCAGCATTATGGTGGATGAGGCCAACAGCAACGAGGGTTTACTTGACCGCGGTGCTTTGTATTTTGGCAGTGATAAAAAAGTGGGGATCACACGTAGTTTCCTTAGTGGCAATGCAGGCAGGAACAGTCTTGGTTTTTATACTGGCAATTTAAGACGGGTGACGATTGATAGCACTGGCCAGGTAGGCATTGGCACCAATAATCCGTTGCAGGCACTCCATGTTGCAGGGAGTGCTTATTTGTCCGGCAGTCTTGGTATAGGCAGTACCACACCCAATTATGCATTTGAAAATCTTGGAGGACGTAATTACATGTATTATAGCCTCGCTATCGGACCCAATGCGGTTCCAAGCTCCACTTACATGCTTGATGTGGAGGGTGGTCCTGCCCGTTTCAGGCAAGATATGAGGGTGGACGGCATATTGAACCCCAACAATCAATTGAATATTGGAAACAATACAGCTATTGAAGGCACCCTTACTGTAAATGGAGGCCAGGGCATTATGCGTAATGCACAGGCAACCGGGCAATTAAAATACTATACCCGGGAGGTTGAATTTGGTGCTATCCTAGGCGGTCATGGGTTATCTGGGGAGGGTAGTTTTGGATTTGCCACCGCCGGTTTTACCACCACACCTGCGGTAATGGTGGGTGATATTGTTTCAACAGGCGGCACAGTTGGTGAGTTGTTCAGGGTGCAGTTAATCATTTACGGATGCAATACCACCAGTTGCAAGGCAAGGCTGTTAAATACAAGTCCTAATCCAGTAAATTATAATATAACCTGGAATATTGTTGCTATTGGTAATTAGTATCACCAGTTATCTTAATAGTGTAGTAGTTACGGATTATTCTTAGTAATGTTTAAATTGGCATTTTGACCAATACTCAGATTGGCTCCACCCAACACTCTTACGTTATAAGCGAATGCATTTTGACCAGCACCAATCAGCACACTGCCATTGTTGATCACAACTTCTGTATAAGCATCCGGTATCACACCCTCGGCCCAGTTGCCGGGTTTAAACCAGTCATTGTCGATAGTGCCCGTCCAGCTGCCGGGCTTAATGCGGTTATAAACATCGGCGGGAATCTGCATTTTTTGCAAAGCACCTCCATAAAAAAAGCCTTCCGATTTAAAAGCAAGTAAATTACCATCGTTATCAAAAGCCCTGGCACCCAAAAAATCAGAATTCGTCCAAATGATACCGCCTGTTCCGAAACTGGTATCAAGGTCGCCGTTGAGGTTTACCTGGCAAACAAAATACCTATCGGGTCTTGCAGCATTGGATTCCCCAAAGATCAGCAGCCTAGTACCATTAGCCACCCACTTATGCTGTCGCCGGCTGTAGCTGGTAGCACCGGGGATTTGTAAAAATTTAACTCCGTCTATTCCAAACCAGTTTTCTACTGCACCACTGTTGTTAAATAAGGAAAAGAAGATTCCGTAGGTAATATTGGTACCTGAGGTTGCTGATGACCAGTCTGCCATCGCCAGCAGTCTTCCGTTTTCCACAAGTTTCATTTCCCGTACGTTGGTTTGTTCATCGCTATTAATGACAGGCATTGCAGCAAAACCATTGGTGCCATAAGTAAGGTCGGGGGAGCCAGTGCTCTGATTAGCCCGGCAGATATACCTGGAGGTGGTGGAGGCAGCGCTGGCCCTTCCACTGGCATACAGATCAAAGTTAGAAGTATCGATCCTGTATTCGATCATCGTACGCAGGTTGAGAGTATAGGTGCTGTTATTGATACCGCCGGGTGTTAGCTTCAGCACCATGCTGCGGCCTCCATTTCCATTCGTTACAGAGCTGTTGCCGCCAAAGTAAATATCATCGCCTACTAGTTGTATATCGCCCGATGACATACCAATATAACCCGGAAAATGATAACGTCCATTGTCGAATGGGCCAAAATCAAAATCGGGCGTGCCATCCGCATTTAATTTATAGATGGTGGCTTTGGGGCCATCTGTTCCTGTGCCAATGCCGGGTTCATTAGTGTAGTTTGTATAAGTTCCACCTATCAGAAATTTTCCATCGGGCAGCGGTACAATTTGCCTGGCCGTCCTGGCATAATCCGATTGAAAAGCATACCGTGTTCCGTGCGTTCCAAAACTACTATCAATACTTCCATCGCTGTTAAACCGCTGCAGTAATAAACCCTGTTGCTCCAGTGCCGTGGGTACAAAGCTCGCAGTGCCGCAAACCATGTATTTGCCATTGGGCATTTGTGTTACATCCGCCCACGCTGAGCCGCCTGAGCGGCCATTTATAATCAATACGCCCTGGTTGGCAAAGCTGGCATCCAGCAAACCAGCCATTGTATATTTCAACACCACACCGGCAAATGTGCCATCAGCCCGGGTAGCCTTACCCGTTACAATAAAACCAGCATTGTTCAGCAGGGGGATGATGGAGGTAGGCTCTGCTGATACAAAGCCACTGCCCAGCCAGGGGGTATATGGCAAAGGGTCCGCACTCGTTGGATTCAAAGGGTTGTGGCTGGCGATTGCTATTTTGGATTGTCCATTGCTGTTAATAGCATGAGAATAGGCAAAAACTATCCTGTTCTCGCTACCTATAACAGCACTTGTAGCGCCCACATTTTTACTGCCAGTTGCAGGAAGTGATTGTCCGGAAATAGTACTGTAAAAGGTAAATGAAGAAGTGCCGTCGGAATTTAAAGTATAAAACGAAGGAACAGTTAGCGGTCCATCATCATTGTAACCTCCAATGGTGATGCTTTCTGAATTGTTTAAAATTGCACTGGTAATATAATACCTGGACGTGGTTGCAAAAGTCAGGTAACCGTTAGTGCCATAAGTACTATCGATCTTTCCAGTACCAGCATTAACGCAGCATACAGCGATACCAGTGCCAAGGGTGAAATTGCCAATAATAGGAAATGCTACATAAATCCGGGAATTGGCAGATGATAAAAACGTCATCCGTACCGGCCGGGACTGATCAATATAATAATTCTCGGGGGTATTTATTTTTGTAGTGCCGCTATCTCCAAATGAAATATATGGCGCACCAGTTTCTCTGCTAAACATGCTTAAGAGTATGCTTGCATTGCCAAAAGTTGCTCCATTCATCCGGATACTATAGATGTAAGAACCAGTCCGCCAATCTTCGATATAACCTCTGTCTGTGGCACCGCCGCCATATAGCCTTGTAATATTGCCGTTATTAAATGCTGTTGGCCTGGTACCTGTCGGCCATGTTTTTACTATAAAACCGTCTCCGCCATCGTACTGCCCTGCCACTATCAATTGATTACTGTTTGCAGTAGTGGAAGTGTTGGCAACATATATCCTGTCTGCCTGCGAACTGCCATTTGAGTTAACCGAACTCATTAAAAAAGCACCGCTGCTGCCAAAGTCGCTGCGTATAACACCTGATGGGGTTATCTGCAGTACCAGAGGAATTTTTTTGTTGACCTGAGATCCTTCGTAATAGCCACCCAGGGTGATATGGTCGGTCGTTTGATGGACGGCCGTATTGATAACAGTATTGCCCCAGATATCATTCCTGGCAAAATCGGTAAACACGCCATTTATTTGCTGGGCATGCACAGTATAAAAAACAATATTGATCAGCAGTAGTACAATTTTTTTCATACATGGGAAAATGAATGTTCAAAATTGCTTCAATTATTAAAGAATGGAAATAGCGAAATCGGGTGAATTTACCCGTCAGCTGTTTTATTTTTAAAGGAGATGTATATTTTGCAAGCGCATATCTGTTGCGATGCAGTTGTTTAGATAGCAGATAAAATGTAAATTGGTGTATGATAAAAAACTCCTGCCTGGTAGTATTGCTTTTTTTTATTCCACTCTTGTTTGCAAAGGCGCAGGATGCCAGTACAGATTCACTGCTGGCTGAATTATCAAAAGCAAAAGACGATACTAATAAAGTAGATCTGTTAAGAATTATCGGCAGGGAGTATATTAACCAGGAACCAAGAAAAAGTATCGTGTATTTCAGGCAGGCAGTGGCGCTGAGCTACAAACTGAATTATGTAAAGGGGCTTGCAAGAAATTACATCAATATTGGTACCGGTTATTCCTTTTTATCAAGAATGGATTCTGTAATTGTGTATGCTGATTCGGCTATTAAATACAGTAAAATAGATGGCGACCCGGACAGGCTTGCACTTGTTTATTTAAACAAAGGCGATGGGTACAGGAACCTGGGCAATTTTAAGCAGGCACTTCTTTATTGCGACACAGCCAGCATGTATGCAGCAAAAACCGGGAACATCGACAGGCTGGCAAGAATATACGATATCATCAGTGATGTTTATTCTGTGCAGAAGCAATATCATACTGCTATCGGCTTCCAGGCAAAAGCACTGCAGATGTATAAAAAAGATGGGAACCAGGTAATGGAAGGGCAGGTGTATGATGACTTTGGAATGATATACCAGAAGATGGGAAAACCAGATTCTGCATTATACTACTATAAAATGGCCGTGGCTATTGGTGAGCACCTTAAAGATGACAAAAACCTTTCTGGCTATTATTGCAGCATGGCATATTTACTTTCGGAAAAGGGAAAGTACAGGGAAGCAGAAGTTTATGTGAACAAGGCGCTGCAGTATGCAAGCAGCCAGGAAAATGAAAATCAGCTTGCTGCTGTGCACAGTTTGCTGGGAGAAATTTATTTTAAACAGGAAAAATTTGCCGAAGCGGCAAAGGCTGGAGAAATTGCTTACAGCTATTCATTGGGTGAAGTGATAAGTCAGCAGCAGGCGATAGCAGCATCGCTGGCCGAAGCCTACAATATGCTGGGGGATTTTAAAAGCGCCTTTAAATATTCTACTATCAGCAGCAGCCTTAAAGACAGCATTACAAAAGAAAAATACAGCGAAGAGGTGGCAGGTCTTCAGTCTTCTTTTGAAGTAAAGGAAAAGGACAAAGAAATTTTATTCCTGGCAAAAGACAAAGAGCTGCAGCAGCAAAAATTATCAAGGCAACGCTTGTTGTTTGCCGGCGCCACAGTATTGTTATTATTGGCACTCACAGGCATAGGGCTTTTGCTGAGCAGGAATAAATTAAAACAGCGGATGAAAGAACTGGAATTACGTAATCAAATTGCTGCTGATCTGCATGATGAAGTAGGCAGTTCATTAAGCAGTATACATATGCTTAGCCAGATGGCTAATACAAGTACTGATAATAACAATCAAAAAAATATCCTGGATAAGGTAAGCACCAACGCAAAGGAAACAATGGAACGTATGAGCGATATTGTATGGATGATAAAGCCGGGCGAAACGGAAGTGGGAAATTTAAGTGCAAGAATGGAAAGATTTGCACATGAGATCTGCAGCGGAAAAAACATTGTACTGCAAATGCGGCTGGATGAACTGGAGAAGCTAAAACTGTCCATGGATCAGCGAAAAAATATTTACCTTATTTTTAAGGAAGCCCTTAACAATGCAGTAAAATACTCGGGCACAAACAAAATCGATATCATGGCTTCAGTACAAAATAAGAAGTTTGAATTATCGGTAAAAGACTATGGGAGCGGTTTCGATCTATTAAAAATAGGCAGGGGTAATGGTCTTGATAATATGAACAAAAGGGCAGTGGAACTGAATGGAAAACTTTCGATAATAACCAACGCAGATGATGGCACTGAAATAAAACTGCATCTGTCTGTATAGTCAGTAAAGTTCAAAAAAATGACAGTGGTAAAATATTTCACCTTTTTTGTATGCTTTTGCCTTTGTCAAACAAAGGTTTCAGCACAGCAGCGAAACATTGATTCTTTGGAAGACGCGATCATTAAAGCGAAGGAAGATACTAATAAAGTAAACCTCCTGCGCAATATCACGGGCATACTGAGGTATGCCGACCCCGGCAAGGCCCTTGAATACGGGCTGGCAGGTATACAACTTTCAAAAAAGCTGCGTTTTGATAAAGGCACTGCAGGCTGTTATCTTAATACGTCCACCGCATTTCTCAATTCATATAAAATAGATACCGCCATTTTTTATTTGGATACGGCCATCGTTTACTCTCATAAAGCAGGGGATGACAACAGAACGGGCCTGGCATATCTTAACAGGGCAGATGCCTACCGGCAGGTGCAAAACTTTTCACAGTCGCTAAAAGACTCTGATACAGCGCTGCATTTTGCAGATAAGGCAAATAATGACGATGTGAGAGGAAGGGTGTACCAGACCATTGCTGCTGTATATTACCGGCAGGAATTATATGATCAAAGTATTGCGTATAATGAGAAAGCCATAGAAATGTATAGAAAGATCGGCAATATGCGGATGACAGCCATGGCCTTAAATAACCTGGCATTACCTTATAAAAGCATCAAGAACTATGCAGGCGCAATTACTGCCAATAAAGAAGCGATCCGCATTACAGACAGTTTAAAAGATTACGCCAACCTTAGTTTATTCAATGGCAATCTTTCCAACGTTTATTTCCTGATGGACAATTTTACGGAAGCAGAAAAGTATGCAGATAAAGCAATGGAATATGCCAACATTCAACAAAGCGATAACCTGGCGGCGCAGGCCATGTTATTTAAAGCGGAAATATATTTAAAACAAAAAAAGTACGAAGCCGCCATTGAAGTAATGGTTAAAGCGCTGGTTTTTTTTAAAGAGACAGACGATACGCAGAATATTTATCTTTCTGCTGATATACTGGCAGATGCTTATTATGCCACCGGCAATTTTGCCAAAGCGGTAGAATTCATGAGGGTGGGAAAAGAAGCAAATGATTCTTTAACAAAATGGAAATATGACGATGACCTGGTGGCACTGCAAACTAAATTTAAAGTAGATGAAAAGGATAAGGCGATACAGCTGCTGGCAAAAGACCAGGAGCTGCAAAAACAAAAACTGCGGCAGCAGTGGCTGTTAATGATTGCCGCCGCGGCTGTGGCATTGCTTGTATTTATCGGTGCCTGGATGCTGCTGAACAGGAACAGGCTAAAACAGCGGATGAAAGAACTGGAACTCCGCAACCAGATAGCTGCCGACCTGCATGACGAAGTAGGCAGTTCACTCAGTAGTATACACATGCTGAGCCAGATGGCCAATACCAATGTGGAAAGTGACAACCAAAAAAACATATTGGACAGGGTTAGTACAAATGCAAAGGAAACGATGGAGCGCATGAGTGATATCGTGTGGATGATAAAGCCCGGTGAAACAGAGACCGGAAGTTTAAAACACAGAATGGAACGTTTTGCTTATGAAATATGCAGCAGCAAAAATATAGCACTGCAAATGAAGCTGGATGAATTGTCTGCCGGGCCACGGGGAGAAAATATGAAACTGACGATGGAGCAAAAGAAAAATATCTACCTGGTATTTAAAGAGGCGGTAAACAATGCAGTAAAATATTCCGGTACAGAAAAGTTAGATGTGACGGCTTCAATACAGAATAAAGAACTGACACTATGTGTGAAAGATTCTGGAAAAGGCTTTGACAGCAGCATTATAAAAAAAGGAAACGGGCTGGATAATATGCAGAACAGGGCGAAGGAATCAGGAGGAGTGTTAACCGTGGAATCTACAGAAAATACGGGTACAACAATACTATTGGTTGTACCCGTATAGAATTTTGTACGCTACTTTGTCATGAAGAAAAAATCTTGTGGAGTGGTTGTATATACCAGTCTTTCTTCAGTTGGATAGCTTGCATTCCGCCACTTTTCTGTACCTAAAAAGTATCCACGGTAAACGTTCGACTCTATTGTGAATTTATTGATATCAGCATCGCTTCTCTTTACAATAAATTCTGTTTCCGGAGATGCGCTTTCATGCGGAAAATCCCATAGATAGTCATTATATGGAAAGGAGGAAAAAGGCGGGTTCGAATTAACTTCAATGCCAAAGTAGCTATAGGTTCTGCTGCTGCTTGTCCAGGGTGTTTTTCGCTTGATGGTAACCGTATTATTGCCGTTTTTTACTATATGCAGTTCATCCTGGTCCCTTAAGTAAGCATTGAAATAAACTGTCATTTCTTTTGCTATGGTGGTTTGGTAATAAGTCAATGTATCAATACTGCCATCCCTTGCAACACCCATAGTGCAAAGAAATCCTTCTGTCCTTAAAAGTACAGCCGGTCCGTTAGCATTGTTGTCGGGTGTACTTTCTTTTTTGCAGGAGGAAATGAATATAGCTGCCAGTGCCAGGTACAGTATCGGAAATAATAACTTGTTCATAATTCAATTTTTAATTTTATTTTGACGTGATGTTTACAGCACAAAACTAACATCAGTAAAAAGGGCAGGCAATAGCGAAATGAGGTGAAATTAGCGGCAGCAGCCTGTCGCAGCAGCACCCTTCAATTGACGTAACAGTACAGCAGCATACTATATCAGCGTAGTTAATTTTACATTCATTACAAAAAACACAACAGCATGGCAAGCGTAAGCACTTATCTCAATTTTCCCCGTAACACGGAGGAAGCATTTAATTTTTACCAATCCGTATTTGGCGGTGAATTTACCGGCGGTATCAAGCGCTTTGGTGATATGCCGCCAATGGATGGCATACCACCCATGCCGGAAACCGATAAAAATTTAGTGATGCATATTGAACTGCCCATCATTGGCGGACACGTATTGATGGGAACGGATGCACCTGAGTCAATGGGTTTTACGGTAAACGAAGGAAACAATATACATATCAACCTGCATACAGATTCCAAAGAGGAAACAGACAAACTATTTGCCGGTTTGTCTGCAGGCGGTACCGTTACCATGCCTTTACAGGATATGTTCTGGGGCGATTACTTTGGCAGTTGTGTTGATAAATTTGGCGTGAACTGGATGTTTGCATTTGGAACACGAGCATAAAAATCATTTAATACATAAACAGCGTATACATGAAGAATAAATTATTTCCCTGTCTTTGGTACAATGGTAATGCAAAGCAGGCGGCCGAACTGTATAGTAAAGCTTTCGGTAATACAGTGATCACGTTTGAAAACGGCATGGTGATCTTGTTTGAAATAAGCGGCTGCAAAATAATGGGTTTAAATGGCGGACCTATTTTTACGCCCAATGCATCCATCTCTTTATTTGTGCTGTTTGTAAATGAAAAAGAATTAACGGCAGCCTGGGAAAAATTAACAGAGGGAGGTACGGTGTTTATGCCGTTAAACACCTATCCCTGGAGTGAAAAATATGGATGGATACAGGATATGTATGGGGTGTCGTGGCAACTGATGATAGCAAAGCCAGGCTTGATGGAACAAAAAATAACACCCGCATTGATGTTTACACAAAGCATGGCAGGCAAGGCAGAAGAAGCCATGAAACTATACACTTCTTTATTTCCCAATTCAGGTGTTGTTGATATCAGCCGATACGAAAAAGGTGAGCCTGATGTGGAAGGAACGGTAAAGCATGGACGCTTTTTATTAAATGGTCAGCTTTTTGTGGCGATGGACAGCAGTGCAGCACATGCATTTGCCTTCAGCGAAGCTGTTTCCATTTCTGTTAGTTGCCATACGCAGGAAGAAATAGATCATTACTGGAACAACCTTACGGCCGATGGCGGTGAAGAAAGTATGTGTGGCTGGCTGAAAGATAAATATGGGGTAAGCTGGCAGATCGTTCCCTCCAATATCGGGGAGTTAATGTCTGATCCTGTAAATGGTCAAAAAGCAATGCAGACATTGATGGGGATGAAGAAGATTGAGAT